>NZ_WTVM01000088.1 GCF_012910885.1 Azoarcus taiwanensis
GGCAAAAGCTCCTCGAAGAGGACGCTTGGGAAGGCGAGGTCTGGAACAAACGCAAGACCGGTGAGATATACCCGGAAATGCTCAGGATCTCGACGGTCCGCAACAGCCAGGGCGCGATCTCCCATTTTGTGGCAGTGTTTTCGGACATCAGCCGACAAAAGCAACATGAACGTCAGCTCGAGCACATCGCTTTTCACGACAGCCTGACCGGACTGCCAAACAGATCACTGCTCACCGATCGCCTCAAGCAGGCAATGACGCGTGCTCGCAGATCCGGCGACCACGTCGTTCTTGCCTACATCGACCTCGACGGTTTCAAGGAGATCAACGATTTCTACGGCCATGACGCAGGTGATCGGGTACTCAAGTCAATCGCCAAGCGCTTGACCGGCGTGCTGCGCGAAGAAGATACGGTCGCCCGCTTCGGAGGGGATGAATTCGTCGTCGTGCTTTCCGAAAGAACTTGCTCGGAATCCCTCGAGGCTCTGATCAACCGGCTGATCTCGCGGATCGCAGAACCCATCGAACTGATGCCAGGGCAGTCCGAAGAAGTCTCGGGCAGTATCGGAATCGTGGTTCACGACGCCAACCTCACGATCGAGCCGGACCAGCTCATCCGTCAGGCCGATCAAGCCATGTACCAGGCCAAACAGGCTGGAAAGAACCGCTACCACATCTTCGATGCCGCACAGGAGCAGGCGATTCGGCATCATCACGAGAAGCTGGAGAGAATCCGTGAGGCGCTGGACAAGAAAGAGCTGGAACTCTACTACCAGCCCAAAGTGAATATGCATGCCGGCACGGTAATCGGTGTCGAGGCACTCATCCGCTGGCGCCATCCGGATCGGGGAATCGTACCGCCGGCTGAGTTTCTCCCGTGCATCCAGAATCATCATCTCGCGATCGAAATCGGGCACTGGGTAATCGCTCGAGCACTCTCGCAATGCGCTGAATGGCGCAGAGCCGGCTTACAGCTTCCGGTGAGTGTCAACATAGACGCCGTGCATCTCCAACAGCGCGATTTCGTCGAGACGCTGCAGGCCGAGCTGTCGCGCCATCCGGAACTCGGACCAGGCGATCTCGAGCTCGAGATTCTCGAAACGAACGCCCTCGGCGACGTCAACAATGTATCGAAGACCATGAGAGCCTGTCAGCGAATCGGAGTAAGTTTCGCTCTCGACGATTTTGGTACCGGCTATTCATCACTGACCTACCTTCGCCGTCTACCGGCACATCTGCTCAAGCTGGACAGAACTTTCGTCCGGGACATGCTCGAGGACCCGGAGGATCTCACGATACTGGAGGCGGTGATCGGGCTGGCCAAGGCCTTCCGCCGCGACGTCATCGCGGAGGGGATAGAGACAATCGAGCATGGAAGCGTGCTGCTCAGCATGGGCTGCCAGCTGGGGCAAGGGTATGCGATCGCGCATCCGATGCCGGCCGATGAACTGTTGCGGTGGCTTGCGGAGTGGAAGCCTGAACCGAGCTGGCAGGGGCGCCTCCCACTCGAAGCCGATGAGCTGCCCGTGATACACGCCATCGTCGATCAGCGCGCATGCGCGAAAGCGCTGCTTGGCTACCTGAAGAACGAGCGAGCCGAACCGCCCCAGTTGAATTGCGACAAGTGCCGTTTCGGTCTCTGGCTTCAGCGTGGCCTTGGAAGAAAGGTTGATCCGCTGATGTCCGAGATCGTACGCCTTCATCGTGATTACGAGGCTCTCGGCAAGCGTCTCATCGACATCAAACGTGGTGGAGAACCGAGCGCGCGCATGGATCGCATTGAAGAGCTCGAGTCGGTACGGGATCGGCTTCTCGAGATGCTCGAATTGCGTATCGCCATGCGCACAGGCAATTGAGCCTGGATGACGCTGTCTCAGCTCACAGACGCAGCGTGAAAAACGAAGCAAAAAGAAAACGGGGCATTTTCATGCCCCGTTCCTTTTGCTTCGTCACACGTGTTCTTGGTGGGTGCTGACGGGGTCGAACCGCCGACATTCGCCTTGTAAGGGCGACGCTCTACCAACTGAGCTAAGCACCCGCGCTGCCTTCACGCCAACTGTTTCAGCGATCAGGAAAGCCCATCATTTTACAGCATCTTTCAGGCCTTTTCCAGCGCGGAATTTCGGGACTTTTGCGGCCTTGATCTTGATCGCCTTGCCGGTTCTCGGATTGCGCCCGGTTCGAGCGGCGCGTTCACCCAGATAAAAGGTGCCGAAGCCGACCAGAGTGACCGTGTCGTTGCTCTTCAGAGCGCCCTTGACAGCACTGAGCGTCGCGTCGAGTGCTTTTGCAGCAGCAGCCTTGGAAAGATCAGCGCCTGCGGCGATTTGATCGACCAGTTCGGATTTATTCACGTAAGTCCCCCTTTTATTGGAATCGAATGATGTATCCATGCTCCGGGACACCGGAACGACACCTACCCGAACTACCAGCCGCACGCGCCCCGCACCGTTTTATAGCGTGCTGAATTCGAGCGTGTCAACAAAAGATGCAGCATACTCGCGCATGCTGCATCGCAGAAGAGGCCTGGACGTTTGGCGCTTAGTGCGCGCGCGAAGCCTTTGGAACGACGGTTTCGCCTTCACCCGCTGCCGCCGTGACTTCACCGAGCGGGACTTCGTCCGTGAGCGGCTCCGGCAAACGCTCAAGCGCCTGAGCGAGCACCTGGTCAATCCAGCGCACCGGCACGATCTCGATAGCATTCTTGATGTTCGCAGGAATGTCCACGAGATCCTTCACATTCTCCTCAGGAATCAGGGCCTTGGTGATGCCACCACGAACTGCGGCAAGCAGCTTCTCCTTGAGTCCGCCAATCGCAAGCACTTCGCCTCTGAGCGTGATCTCGCCGGTCATTGCAACGTCGCACCGCACCGGGATACCCGTCAGCACCGAAACCAGCGCAGTAGCGATACCTACGCCCGCCGAAGGTCCATCCTTGGGAATGGCGCCTTCCGGCAGGTGGATGTGGATGTCGCTCTTCTGGTAGAAGTCCTCTGCGATACCGAGTGACCGGGCACGCTTGCGGACAACCGAGAGCGCCGCCTGGATGGATTCCTGCATGACTTCGCCAAGCTTGCCGGTCGTCACCACCTTGCCCTTGCCCGGGAGTACGACTGATTCGATCGTCAGCAGCTCGCCGCCGACTTCGGTCCAGGCCAGACCGGTCACCTGCCCCACCTGGTTCTCTTTTTCGGCAATGCCAAACGAGTACTTGCGAACACCGAGATACTTGTCGAGGTTCTTCGCGTTGACCACGATCTTCGTGCTGCGCTTCTTCAGCACGAGTGTTTTCACGACCTTGCGGCAGATCTTGGAGATCTCGCGCTCGAGACTTCGCACCCCTGCTTCGCGCGTGTAGTAGCGGCAGATGTCGCGCAACGCGTCCTCGCTGACCGTGATCTCCTCGGTCTTGAGCCCGTTGTTCTTCAACTGCTTGGGAAGCAGATAGCGCTGCGCGATGTTGACCTTCTCGTCCTCGGTGTAGCCAGACAGCCGGATCACCTCCATACGGTCCAGCAGCGCCGCTGGAATATTCAGGGTGTTGGCAGTCGCAACGAACATCACGTCCGAGAGATCGAAATCAACCTCGATATAGTGATCCTGAAAAGTGTGGTTCTGCTCCGGATCCAGCACCTCGAGCAGTGCCGAGCTTGGGTCACCCCGAAAATCCATTCCGAGCTTGTCCACTTCGTCCAGCAGGAAGAGCGGGTTCTTCACGCCGACCTTGCTCATGTTCTGCAGGATCTTGCCCGGCATCGATCCAATGTAAGTGCGGCGATGGCCGCGGATCTCGGCCTCGTCACGCACGCCACCGAGCGCCATGCGAACGAACTTGCGATTGGTCGCCTTGGCGATCGACTGGCCGAGCGAAGTCTTGCCCACACCCGGAGGCCCGACCAGGCAAAGAATCGGGGCCTTCACTTTGTCGACCCGCTGCTGCACAGCGAGATACTCGACGATGCGTTCCTTGACCTTCTCGAGCCCGTAGTGGTCCTGGTCCAGCACTTTCTCGGCAGCTGCGAGATCCTTGCTCACCCGCGACTTCTTTTTCCACGGCAACCCGATCAGGGTTTCGATGAAATTGCGCACCACCGTGGCCTCTGCCGACATCGGCGACATCAGCCGCAGCTTCTTGAACTCGGATTGCGCCTTGGCGAGCGCTTCCTTTGACATGCCAGCGGACTTGATTTTCTTGTCCATTTCCTCGAGATCGGCACCTTCCTCTCCCTCACCAAGCTCTTTCTGGATGGCCTTGACCTGCTCGTTGAGGTAGTACTCGCGCTGACTCTTCTCCATCTGCCGCTTGACCCGGCCGCGGATGCGCTTCTCGACCTGGAGAATGTCGAGTTCATTTTCCATCTGGGAAAGGAGCTTCTCGAGACGGTCAGCTACGCTGAACATTTCGAGCACTTCCTGCTTCTGTTCGAGCTTGAGCGGCAAGTGCGCAGCGATCGTGTCCGCCAGTCTGCCGGCGTCCTCGATGCCGGACAGCGACGCCAGGATCTCCGGCGGGATCTTCTTGTTCAGCTTCACATACTGATCGAACTGGCTGATGATCGCACGGCGCATCGCCTCGACCTCATGATCATCGACCGGTGGCGTCGGCACAGGCGTGACCAGAGAGGAAAACATCTCGGGAGCATCCATCACTGCGTCAAGCCGCGCACGCTGCACCCCTTCGACGAGCACTTTGATCGTGCCGTCAGGAAGCTTGAGCATCTGGAGAATGTTGGCGATGCAGCCGATCTCGTACATGTCTTCGGCGGTGGGCTCATCCTTCCCTGCCGAGCGTTGCGCGACGAGCAGAATGCTCTTGTCGGACTCCATCGCAGTCTCTAGAGCCTTGATCGATTTGGGTCGTCCGACGAAAAGCGGGATAACCATGTGCGGAAAAACCACCACATCGCGCAGTGGTAGCAACGGAAGTTCGGATTGCTCGTTGGGGAGTTCAAGCGTGCCTGACATATCTTTCATACCTCTATGGGACGTACTGCAGCATATGGGGATGCGTCGCCGAAAATCAAGCCGGCGCCATAAAAACGCGACTTCGGACTGGAAAATGAACTGTGATGGCGAGCGCCGGGCGGGTTCCCTCAAAGCGCGAAAGAGAGTTGCGCAGTGATAACGCGTCTGATGAGATCGACTGTCCGTACGTCCAGCGGTTCCCGGCCCCACTCATCAGCCGGAAAAAAACAGGGGCAGCCCGCGCTGCCCCTTCATATCGCTCAGTTGGAGCCGGACACCTGCTTCTGATCCGCGTAGATCAGCAGTGGCGCACTTCCATCCTCGATCGTACCTTCGTCCAGCACCACCTTCTCGACCCCTTCCATGGTGGGCAGATCGTACATGCTGTCGAGCAGCGCAGCCTCGAGAATCGAGCGCAAGCCACGGGCGCCGGTCTTGCGCCGAATCGCCTTGCGGGCCACCGCCTTGAGTGCAGCCGGTCGTATCTCGAGGTCCACGCCTTCCATCGAGAAGAGCTTCTGGTATTGCTTGACCAGCGCATTCTTCGGCTCGATGAGAATCTGAACCAGGGCTTCTTCGTCGAGCTCCTGCAAAGTCGCAACCACAGGCAGGCGACCAACGAACTCGGGAATCAGCCCGAACTTGACCAGGTCCTCAGGCTCGACACTGCGAAGCGACTCGCTCGAAGCGTCAGAGCTGCGGCTCTTGACCTCGGCACCAAAGCCGATGCCGGCCTTTTCGGTACGGTCGCGGATGACCTTCGCCAATCCATCGAACGCACCACCACAAATGAACAGGATGTTGGTCGTATCGACCTGGATGAAATCCTGGTTCGGGTGCTTGCGGCCGCCCTGCGGCGGAATCGCTGCGGTCGTGCCCTCGATCAGCTTGAGCAGTGCCTGCTGCACACCCTCGCCGGAAACATCCCGTGTAATCGAGGGGTTGTCCGACTTGCGCGAGATCTTGTCGATCTCATCGATGTACACAATGCCGTGCTGAGCGCGCTCGACTTCGTACTCGCACTTCTGCAAAAGCTTCTGGATGATGTTCTCGACATCCTCGCCGACATAACCTGCTTCGGTGAGCGTGGTGGCGTCGGCCATCACGAACGGAACATTCAGCAATCGCGCGAGCGTTTGCGCCAGCAGCGTCTTGCCGGACCCGGTCGGGCCGATGAGCAGAATGTTGCTCTTCGAAAGCTCGACCTCGTCCTTGTCACCGCTGAGATGGCGCAGACGCTTGTAGTGGTTGTAGACGGCCACCGCCAAGGTGCGCTTGGCGGCGCCCTGGCCGATCACGTATTGATCCAGAATCTCGCAGATCTCACGAGGCGTCGGCAATGCACTGCGCTCGCCCTCGGCGTCGGCATTCTCCATCATCTCGTCGCGGATGATGTCATTGCACAGCTCGATGCACTCGTCGCAGATGAAGACCGACGGCCCCGCAATCAGCTTGCGGACTTCATGCTGGCTCTTGCCGCAAAAGGAACAGTAGAGCAGCTTCTCGCTGCCGGTCTTTTTCTCGGTCATGGTCGTAAGTCTCCCTGGATCAGCCTTCGCTGCGCGAGGTAAGCACCTTGTCTACTAGACCATACTCGACTGCGGCGGTTGCACTCAAGAAGTTGTCGCGATCCGTGTCCTTTTCGATCTGCTCGATCGGCTGGCCAGTGTGATGCGCAAGCATCTCATTGAGCCGGGCGCGAATGGAGAGAATCTCCCGGGCGTGGATCTCGATGTCCGAGGCCTGGCCCTGGAAACCGCCCAGCGGCTGGTGAATCATCACGCGGGAGTTCGGCAGGCAATAGCGCTTGCCTTTCTCTCCAGCTGCCAGCAGAAAGGCGCCCATGCTCGCTGCCTGACCGATGCACAGCGTGCTGACGTTGGGCTTGATGAACTGCATGGTGTCGTAGATCGCCAGACCCGCGGTGACCGATCCGCCCGGCGAGTTGATGTACAGGTAGATATCCTTGTCCGGATTCTCCGACTCGAGAAACAGAAGCTGCGCGACGATCAGATTGGCCATGACATCGTTGACCGGACCGACCAGAAACACCACTCGCTCCTTCAGCAGGCGCGAGTAAATGTCGTAGGCACGCTCGCCACGACCGCTCTGTTCCACCACCATCGGAACCAGGCCGAGACCGACCGGGTTGAAGTCACTGATACCGCCGATATCCTTGCTCATCGCACAGCCCTTTCCGGCCATCAGGCCGCGTTACCCATGAGTTCGTCGAAGCTGACTTCCTTGTCGGTCGTCTGTGCCTCAGACACCACCCACTCGACAACGTTGTCTTCGATCACGACAGCCTCAGCCTGCGACAGGCGCTCCGGGTTGGAGTAATACCAGCGAACCAGCTCCGACGGATCCTCGTAGCTCTGCGCCATTTCCTCGACCAGACTCTTGATCTGCTCAGGCTTGGCAGCCAGATCCTTGGCCTTGACCAGTTCAGCCATGATCAGGCCGAGCCGGACACGACGTTCGGCCTGATCCTTGAACCACGCGGGATCGACCGGCAAGTCCTTGGTGTTCATGCCGCGCATCTCCATGTCCCGACGCGCATTCTCGGCAAGCTGTCGCGACTCGGCTTCGACGAGCGCCTTCGGCACCTCGATCGGATGAGTGGCAATCAGCGCATCCATCACCTGTTCCTTGACCCGCGCCTGAATGCGACGCTTGACCTCCCGCTCGAGGTTGTTGCGCACCTCGTCGCGCAGCTTCTCGACGTCACCGTCGGCAACGCCCAGCGCGCGAGCAAAGTCGGCGTCGATCTCGGGCAGATTCGGCGCTTCAACAACTTTGAGCGCGACTTCGAACTGCACCGTCTGGCCGGCAAGATGAGCGGCATGGTAGTCCTCGGGGAAGGTCATGTCGAAGGTCTTGCTCTCACCCACCGACATGCCGCTCACCGCGGTCTCGAAATCCTTGAGCATCGAACCGGCACCGATCACGAACGGGAAGTCTTCCGCTGCGCCGCCCTCGAATACTTCGCCGTCCTTGCGGCCGGTGAAGTCGATCACTACCCGGTCACCCTCTTGCGCAGCACGCTCGACCGCAGCGAAAGTGGTGCGCTGCTTGCGCAACACTCCGATGGTCTTGTCGACTTCGGCATCGCCGACGGTCAGCACCGGGCGCTCGACCTGCTGGCCGGAAAGATCGCCCACGGCCACTTCAGGGTACACCTCGAACACGGCGCTGAACGAAAGGGCGCCGTCCTCGCCAGACTCGCGCGGTTCGATTTGCGGGCTGCCGGCAATACGGAGGTTCTGCTCGCGGATCTTCTCGCCGAAGCACTTCTCGACAGCCGCGCCGATTGCCTCGGAGCGCGCCTGCGGGCCGTAGTTCTGAGCCACGATCTTCAGCGGCACCTTGCCCGGCCGGAAACCCGGCAGCTTGACCGAACGCGCCATGCGCTTGAGGCGTGCGTCGACTTCCTTCTCGATGTCGGCCAGCGGCACGGTCATGTCGATGCGCCGTTCCAGCGCGTTCTGGGTTTCCTGGTTGTTCTCCATCAATCCTTCCCTGCCAAGTCTAGGTTGGGGCCGAAACTCGGGCCCTCCGGCATTGTTCAGTCCGGAGCGCATCCGCCCATCGGCGCCCTGTTGGTTGCAAATAAACGAAGATTCTAGCACAGGGCACCGTGCTTCCTTCCAGCACCCTACAGGGGCAATAATGGGCTCGTGAGACGACCAACCCGGACTCGGAACTTGCAGACCCGAGCCCTGCTCACACGGGTGAGTGCGCAACGAGGGCAATCGCTTCGAAGGCGCCCGGCAACACCGACAGCACAGAACGATCGAGGAGACGTCCGATGAGTATCTTCAATGCCTACCAGGCCCGCTTCGAGGCTGCCAGAGAGGACGAGATGTCTATCGAGGAGTATCTCGACCTCTGCAAATCGGACAGCGCCGCCTACGCAACCGCCGCAGAGCGCATGCTCATGGCCATCGGCGAACCAGAACTTGTCGACACCCGGCTGGAGCCTCGGCTGTCGCGCATCTTCTCCAACAAGGTGCTCAAACTCTACCCGGCGTTCCGGGACTTCTACGGAATGGAAGAGGTCATCGAGCACATCGTCTCCTACTTCCGTCACGCAGCTCAGGGGCTGGAAGAGAAGAAGCAGATTCTCTACCTGCTCGGCCCGGTCGGCGGCGGCAAGTCGTCATTGGCCGAGAAGCTCAAATCCCTGATCGAAAAGGTGCCCTTCTACGCGATCAAGGGCTCGCCCGTCCACGAATCGCCCCTGGGGTTGTTCGATCCGCTCGAGGATGGCCAAATCCTCGAAGACGACTACGGAATCCCACGCCGCTACCTCAACACCATCATGAGTCCGTGGGCGGTCAAGCGACTCGAAGAGTTCGGCGGAGACATCACCCGCTTCAGAGTGGTGCGACTGCATCCCACCGTCCTCAAACAGGTCGCGGTCGCCAAGACCGAGCCTGGTGACGAGAACAACCAGGACATTTCGTCGCTGGTCGGCAAGGTCGACATCCGCAAGCTAGAGCAATACTCCCAGGACGACCCCGACGCCTACAGCTACTCCGGTGGCCTGTGCCTGGCCAACCGGGGCCTGCTCGAGTTCGTCGAGATGTTCAAGGCTCCGATCAAGGTGCTCCACCCCTTGCTGACCGCCACCCAGGAAGGCAACTACAAGGGCACCGAGGGCTTTGGCGCGATTCCCTTCGACGGCATCGTCATGGCGCATTCGAATGAGTCCGAGTGGGTGTCCTTCAAGAACAACAAGAACAACGAGGCCTTTCTCGACCGGATCTACACGGTCAAGGTGCCTTACTGCCTTCGGGTGTCAGACGAGATCCGGATCTACGAGAAACTGCTCGATGACAGCTCATTGTCGGAAGCGCCCTGCGCACCAGATACCCTGCAGATGATGGCGCAGTTCGCCGTGCTGTCCCGTCTGAAGGCACCGGAAAACTCCAGCATTTACTCCAAGATGCGGATCTACGACGGGGAAAACCTCAAGGACACCGACCCAAAAGCCAAGAGCCTGCAGGAGTATCGTGACTATGCCGGCGTCGACGAGGGGATGACCGGGCTGTCGACCCGCTTCGCGTTCAAGGCCTTGTCAAAGGTTTTCAACTTCGACCACCGTGAGGTAGCCGCCAACCCGGTGCATCTGATGTACGTACTCGAACAGCAGATCGAGCGCGAACAGTTCCCGCCCGAGGTCGAGGCGCGATATCGCGGCTTCATCAAGGAGTTTCTCGCACCGCGTTACGCTGAGTTCATCGGCAAGGAAATTCAGACCGCCTACCTCGAGAGCTACTCCGAATACGGCCAGAACATTTTCGACCGTTACGTTACCTACGCCGACTTCTGGATCCAGGATCAGGAGTTCCGTGACCCGAATACCGGCGAGATTCTCGACCGCTCGTCGCTTAACGATGAACTCGAGAAAATCGAAAAGCCGGCCGGCATCAGCAACCCCAAGGACTTCCGCAACGAGGTGGTGAACTTCGTCCTGCGCGCCCGGGCCAAGAACGAAGGCCGCAATCCGCGCTGGACCAGCTACGAGAAGCTGCGCGCAGTGATCGAGAAGAAGATGTTCTCCAATACCGAGGACCTGCTTCCGGTCATCAGCTTCAACGCCAAAGCCAGCGCCGACGAGCAGAAAAAGCACCAGGACTTCGTCGACCGGATGATCGAAAAGGGTTACACCGAAAAGCAGGTGCGACTCCTGTGCGAGTGGTACCTGCGCGTGCGCAAGTCGTCCTGATGCCCACGACCGATCGCCGGAATCAGGGATTCCGGCGCCGGTCCGACCGCGGGAGACCTCATGGTCCGAATCATCGATCGTCGCTTCGACAGCAAGAACAAGAGCGCGGTTAACCGCCAGCGTTTTCTGCGTCGCTTTCGCAAGCAGATCCGGCGAGCAGTCGGCGAGGCCATCGCCGGACGCTCAATTCGCGATCTCGACCACGGCGAGAAGATATCGATTCCGGCACGCGACCTCAACGAGCCGCAGTTCGATCACGGGCGTGGCGGAATCTGGGAGAAGGTGTTCGCCGGCAATGACCAGTTCAAGGCCGGGGACAGCATCGCCCGCCGGCCACCTTCCGACGGAGGGGGAGGCAGTGGCGGCGGCCAGGCAAGCAACGAGGGCGAAGGCGAGGACGATTTCGCCTTTCAGCTGTCGCGCGAGGAGTTCCTCGATGTCTTCTTCGAGGATCTGGCGCTGCCCAACCTGGTCCGCACCCAGCTTGCCCGAATCACCGACTTCAAAAGCCAGCGCGCCGGCTTCTCGACCGA
This sequence comes from Azoarcus taiwanensis, assembly GCF_012910885.1. Taxonomy (GTDB): domain Bacteria; phylum Pseudomonadota; class Gammaproteobacteria; order Burkholderiales; family Rhodocyclaceae; genus Azoarcus_F; species Azoarcus_F taiwanensis. The sequence continues at coordinate 11,230 of NZ_WTVM01000088.1, forward strand.
TGGTTCGCCGTCGAACATCAACATCGTGCGATCGATGCGCAGCGCGCTCGGCCGACGCCTGGCGCTGGGCTCGCCCTTCTCGAGCAGACTCCGCGACCTGCAGGCCGAGCTCGAGGAGAAGACTGCCACCTTGGGCGAGGATCACGACGAAGTGCGCGCGCTCAGGGAGGAGATCGCACGCGTCCGCGCGAAGATCGAGGCGATCCCCTTCATCGACAGCTTCGACCTGCGCTACAACAACCGGATCGTCGTACCCAAGCCAATCACCCAGGCGGTTATGTTTTGCCTGATGGACGTCTCCGGTTCGATGGACGAACAGAAGAAGGCCACAGCAAAGCGCTTCTTCATGCTCCTGTACCTCTTTCTGACCCGCAACTACGAGCACATCGACGTCGTCTTCATTCGCCACCACACCAAGGCACGCGAGGTCGACGAAGAAGACTTCTTCCACTCCAGGGAATCGGGTGGCACGGTGGTCTCGAGCGCACTGACCATGATGCGCGACATCATCCACGAACGTTACGCCGGCGGCGGCTGGAACATTTACGGCGCGCAGGCCTCGGACGGCGACAACTGGGACAACGACTCGCCGGTGTGCCGAGAACTGCTCGGCGAGCACATCCTGCCCTGGTGCCGTCACTTCGCCTACATTGAGATCACGCCGGGCGAACCACAAAACCTCTGGCGCGAATACGAGAAACTGCTCCCGGCGCACCCCAATTTCGCGATGCAGAACATCGAGGACCCCTCGCAGATTTACCCGGTGTTCCGCGAACTCTTCAGGAAAACGGTCGTGTGATGAATCAAGTCGAATCCACCCCACGCGCCCTGCCCGAGACCTCCGAATGGAGCTTCGAGGCCATCGACCGCTATCACGAGGAAATCGCCCGTGTGGCGAACCGCTACGGGCTCGATACCTACCCGGTCCAGATCGAACTGATTACCAGCGAGCAAATGATGGACGCCTACGCGTCGGTCGGCATGCCGGTGAACTACCACCATTGGTCCTTCGGCAAGCATTTTCTCGCCACTGAACGGGGTTACAGGCGCGGACAGATGGGGCTCGCCTACGAGATCGTCATCAACTCGAACCCCTGCATCGCCTATCTCATGGAGGAGAACACGCTGACGATGCAGGCGCTGGTCATCGCCCACGCGGCCTACGGCCACAACAGCTTCTTCAAGGGCAATTACCTGTTCCAGCAATGGACCAACGCCGACGCGATCATTGACTACCTGTTGTTCGCCCGCAATTACATTGCCAGCTGCGAGGAACGCTACGGCGAAGAAGCGGTGGAGTTACTGCTCGACTCATGCCACGCACTGATGAACCTTGGCGTCGACCGCTACCGGCGACCGCAAAAGCTCTCGCTCGCCAAGGAAAAGATGCGTCAGCGCGAGCGCGAGGAGTATCTGCAAAGCCAGGTCAACGAATTGTGGCGAACCCTGCCGCATCACGAACACCGACATGACCGCGACGCCCAAACCCGCTTCCCCTCCGAGCCTGAGGAGAACCTTCTCTACTTCATCGAAAAGCATGCCCCCCTGCTCGAACCCTGGCAGCGCGAGATCGTGCGCATCGTGCGCAAGGTCGCCCAGTATTTCTTCCCGCAACGTCAGACCCAGGTGATGAACGAAGGCTGGGCGACCTTCTGGCACTACACCATCATCAACACCCTGTACGACGAGAGCTTGCTGTCGGACAGTTTCATGCTCGAGTTCCTGCAGCACCATACCAACGTGGTCTACCAGCCTCCCTACAACGCGCGCTGGTACAGCGGCATCAACCCGTATGCGCTCGGCTTTGCGATGTGGCAGGACATCAAGCGCATCTGCGAAGCACCAACCGACGAGGATCGCTACTGGTTTCCCGACATCGCTGGCACCGACTGGCAGGACACCTTCGACTTCGCGATGCGCAGTTTCAAGGACGAAAGCTTCATCGCTCAGTATCTGTCGCCAAAGCTGATGCGCGAGTTCGGTTTTTTTTCGGTGATCGACGATGAGACAATGCCAAAGCTCGGTGTCACCGCCATTCACGACGAATCCGGTTATCGCAAGATCCGCGAAACCCTCTCGGAGCAGTACAATCTCGCCAGCCGGGAACCCAATATCCAGGTCTGGAATGTCGATCTGCGCGGCGACCGGTCGATCACCCTGCGTCATCAGCCCTATCGCGGCAGGCCACTGGCCGAGTCCAGCAATGAGGTGATGAAGCACTTCGCCAGGCTGTGGGGCTTTACAGTGCGGCTCGAAAGGTTCGACGATGACGGATCGAGCGAGTTACTGCTGGAAACCCGGATAGAAAAGCGTCGGGCTGACACCTGAGGCTGTCCCCTGTGACATGGCGCTGATCGCCCGAACGGGCGCGATCAGCGCGCGCGGACAAACAAATCGGTAAGGAGTCAGAACCCCAATGAGCGACAGCGTGCAACCCGTCTTCACTGTCGCCGGCATTCGCGGCATCGAGAACCGCGTCATGCCGAGCGCCGACCCACCGTTGATGGAGCGGGCCGGACGCGCTGCCGCCGAAGAGGCCTTCCGCTTGACCATGGAAAGGCCCGGTCGTGTGCTGATCGTGTGCGGGCCAGGCAACAACGGTGGTGACGGTCTGGTCATGGCCCGCCGTCTTCTGCAAGCCAAACGTGAAGTCACGGTGGTCTTCGACGGCGATCTGGCTCGGCTTCCTGCCGACGCGGCAGCCGCCTACGTTGCGTGGCGCGGAGCTGGCGGCAAGGTCGAAACCGAACTGCCGCCGCCACCTGAAGAGGGTTGGGCGCTGATCGCCGATGCTTTGTTCGGTATCGGCCTGGAGCGCCCACTAACCGGGCATTACGCTGCATGGATCGAGTCACTGAACAGCTTCAATGTACCAAGACTCGCGATCGACATCCCCAGCGGCATCGATGCTGATACCGGCAAGGTGCTCGGCACGGCCTTTCGCGCCACACACACCCTGACCTTCATCGCCCTCAAGCCCGGGCTACTCACCCTGGACGGCCCTGACCACGTCGGCAACCTCATCGTCCGTACGCTCGACATCGACATCGCCGAACACGCCCGTCCGCCGGGTCACGTAATCGATACCACCCTCTTTCGTGACCAACTCAAGCCGCGTCTGAACAACTCGCACAAAGGCGACTTCGGCGAGGTCGGCGTCATCGGTGGCGCACGCGGCATGAACGGCGCTGCACTGCTTGCCGCCCGTGCGGCGCTCAAGCTGGGCGCTGGGCGGGTGTTGGTCAGCCTCGTCGATGAACGTGCCCCGTCGGTGGACCTCATTCAGCCAGAGCTGATGCTGCGAACCCCCGAGCAAGTGCTCGCCCAGGCCAACGCGCTCGCTGTCGGGCCCGGCCTCGGCCTGGACGAACGTGCCAAGGCCATCCTCGGGGAGGCGCTTGCGCTCGAACGACCGCTGGTCCTCGATGCCGACGCCTTGACGCTGCTCGCGCAGGATGACGATTTCCAGCGGCTCTGCCATGACCGATCGGCTCCGACCCTGATCACCCCTCACCCGGGCGAGGCCGGACGCCTGCTTGGCACCGACCCTTTCGCCGTACAGCATGATCGCGTCGGCGCCGCAGTCGAGCTGTCGCAACGCTACAGATCACTCGTGCTCCTGAAGGGTTGCGGCAGCGTCATCGCCCTGCCCGATCAGCGCTGGCTGATCAACACCACAGGTCATCCCGGCATGGCATCCGGCGGTATGGGCGATGTGCTCAGCGGCTTGCTCGTTGCGCTGCTCGCGCAGCGTTGGCCGGCCGAATCAGCCCTGCTCGCCGCGACCCATCTGCACGGCGCAGCCGCCGACCGCCTCGCCAGAGAAGGTGTCGGCCCGATCGGCCTGACGGCCGGCGAGGTCTGCGAAGCCTCTCGCGGCGTATTTAATGGCTGGATCGTCCAGGCAAACCAGAACGGACACTGAGCGCCTGCAGCGCTCATGACAATCAACGGAAACCCCATGATCGAATCCACACAACTCCGCATCGAAATCCAGCGCAACGTCGCCGCCGCACTCGCCGAGGATGTCGGCACCGGCGATCTCACCGCCCAACTCATCCCGGAAGGCACCGATGCTCGTGGGCGTGTCATCACCCGAGAGCCGGCAGTGCTCTGCGGCAGCGCCTGGTTCGACTTCACTTTCGAGGCGTTGGACCCGACCGCAACCGTGCTTTGGCATGCGCGCGACGGCGATCTGCTCGAACCCGGCCAACCCGTGTGCGACATCGTCGCCGGCGCCCGTTCACTGCTGACTGCAGAGCGGACCGGTCTGAACTTCCTCCAGCTCCTTTCCGGGACTGCGACCGTCACCCGGCGTTTCGTCGACGCAGTCGCCGGCACCGAGGCGCGCATCGTCGACACCCGCAAGACCCTGCCGGGCCTTCGCCTCGCTCAGAAATACGCGGTCGCGGTCGGTGGCGGGCTGAATCACCGCATCGGCCTCTACGACGGCATCCTCATCAAGGAAAACCACATCATCGCCGCCGGCAGCATTGCCGCGGTCATGGACCGCGCACGCCAGCTCGCGCCGTCCAACGTCTTCATCGAGATCGAAGTCGAAACCCTCGCCCAGCTCGAAGAAGCGCTCGCCGCCGGCGCCGAGATGGTGTTGCTGGACAATATGGACCTCGACACCATGCGCGAGGCAGTGCGCATCAACAAGGGTCGAGCCCAACTGGAAGCCTCGGGCGGGGTCGATCTGGAGCGGGTACGCGGCATCGCCGAAACCGGCGTCGACCGCATTTCGATCGGCAGCCTCACCAAGGACGTCCGTGCGTTGGACCTGTCCCTGAGACACGTGGAGGAATGACCGAGGCCGCGCGCGGCGGCTTGCATCACCCGTCCAAGCCCGCGTTCGCGCCTCACGATACTGCCACAAGCAGCGGCGCCACCATACCAGCCGCTCTTCCATCAGGTGTTGCATTGGCTTTACCCAATGCGCGTCCATCGCCTGTAGGAGCGGCGTAAGCCGCGAACCCGGCGGTGCGATACATACCCGAGTCATCCTCAGCCAACCATAGCATTCGCGCCTCACGGCGCCCCCACTGGCAGTGGCGCCGCCATGCCAGCTGCAGTGACGTCAGTCGCTCACCCGCCCCACGATGAAGGCCTTGACCGCCTCGACATCCGGCGCCATCACCTCCACCCGTTGCGGCAGGGTCTCGATGCCTTCGAGCTCGGCGGGCCGCTCAGGATCGCAACCAAGCGCCTCCTGAATGGTCTCGGAGAACTTCACCGGCTGCGCGGTCTCCAGCACCACCACCGGCAGGCCGCCGCTGTCGAGCTCACGCGCCACCTTCACGCCATCGGCGGTATGGGTGTCGATCATCACGCCATAGCGTTCCCACACATCACGAATCGTGGCGATCCGGTCGGCATGGTTGCTGCGCCCCGAGGCGAAGGCGAAAGTCGGCAGCTTGTCCATGTAGGGCGTGCCGTT
>NZ_WTVM01000089.1 GCF_012910885.1 Azoarcus taiwanensis
GGGTCTCACGGTCGATGCGACGAATCGCATCCTCCAGCGTATCGATGGCCCGCGTCAGGTCATCATTCTGGGCGTCGAGGTAGGACTTGCGCTCCTGCGCGGTGCGTAGCTCGTCGAGCGCGGCCAGGTTTACCTGCCCGAGCTCCCCTATCTCCCGCCCCAGCCGTGCCACTTCGCGCTGCAGGCTGGCCTCGCGAATCGTGTCGTCCAGCAAGGGCAGCAACACGGCCTCGTCGGCGTCGGACTCCTTGAGACGCTCGTCGAACTGGGCAGCTGCCAGCTCGGCCGCCTGCGCCGCGAGCCTGAGCTCGCCGATTCGGTTCCGCTGCGGCGCGGCTTCCTGCTCGCAACGCAGCCTGGACTCCTCCAGCGACTTCAATCGCGCCGCGGCCTGCTCCTGAGCGTCTCTGCATGCGGCCAGCGCCTGCTCTCGGGAGGTGCTGAGGGTCAGCGCCTCCTGCAGCGCATCGGCAGAGCGATGGCTGTCGGTCGCTTCGAGTTCGCGGTCTCTGGCTGCGCGCTCGTTGACGATGCGCTCCAACTGCTCCTCGGCGAGCAACAGGTTGCGTGCCACGTCCTCGAGCTTGCCGGCGCATTCTCGCTCCGCAAAACGGGCTTCCTGAAGCTCGCGCCCGGAGGCCGCCTCCAACGTGCGCAGCTCCCGCAAGGCCCGGTCGCGCTCATCGAAGACCTCCTGCGCCGAATCGTGCCGCTGGCGCTGCATTTCGGCGAGTTCGACGTATCGTGCATGCTCGGTTTCTGCACGCGTCAAGTGGTCCGTTTCGGTCGCAAGCTGCAGCGCCAGGTCATTCAGATCGCGACCGATCTGCGAGCGACGCTCCTCGGCACGCTGCATGGCCTGGTTGAGCTTGAGCAGCTCCACCTGCTCGGCGTGCAAGGCCTGCTGCTCCGCCTGAACTGCGCGTCTCAGATTCGACAGTTCCTCCGACAGCGCCGCGACCATGCCTTCGGCAGTCTGCAAGCTGCCGTGCGCCTGCTCCGCCTCGTGCTCGAGCACCTCGAGCGAGGCATCGAGCGCGTCGATCTCGCGTTGCCGTTCGATCACGCCATGAGTACGGCTATCCGGGCTGTGATGCACCAGTGCCGAGCGTGTGAGCAGCTGCCCGTCCCGGCTCACCAGGGCAATGCCCGGTTGCAGCTGATCGTGCCGGCCCACCCATGACGACAGAGACTCCACAGCATAGGCAGTTCCGAGCCAGGCCCTCACCGCAGCCCCGATCTCAGGTTCGAGTACCTCGACATGATCGATCAGCGGCGTCACGCCCTCGGCAATCGCGGGCTGTTCGGCAAGCCGCCCGGCGTCCGTGTCAGCGTTCGCGAGCAGAATCGCCAAGGACTCGGGTGGTGTCTGTTCGAACACTGCATCGATGGCCGGCGTGACATCACCGGTGAGCGCACCAAGACGTTCGCGCAGCACTGCCTCTACCGCAGCCTCCCAGCCTGCTGCCACCCGAAGCCCTCGCCACAGGGGCTGAAGCTCCTCGAGCTTGTGCCGTTTGAGCCAGTCGCCAAGCTTGCCCTGCGACTGCACCTTCGCCTGAAGTTGGGCAAGCGCATCGCGGCGGGCACGGTGCTCAGTGCTGCGCCGCTGCACCGCGCGCTCCTCGTCGAGCGCTGTCTTCAGGCTGGCTTGCGCTTCAGGCAGGCCCTGTTGTGCCCTTTCCAGCCGTGTTTGCAGCTCATGCAGACTGTCCTCGAGGGATTCGACCCTGGCCTGACGAGTAGCCACCGCGACTTCGTCCGGCCCTTCGATCTGCGCGGACTCCGACTGCAGCCGCAGTTTGCGCTGCTCCAATGCATCAAGCGCCCGCACGGCGCTCGCCCGACGCGTCTCCTCGACCCTGAGCTGCTGCTCGGTCTGCCCCAGCTCCCGGCGCGCCGCATTGACCGTGGTCTCCGCGACCTGGCGAGCCGTCTCCGCTTCGGGAAGTCGCTCGCTCACTTCATCGTGCCGAGCCTCGCAACGCTCGACCCTGAGTCGAGCGTTCTCTTCCAGCGCGAGCCAGCGCTCCCGGTCGCTCACCAACGATTCGCGCCTTGATGACCAATGCACCTCCTCGGCGTCCAGCTCCGTGATCCGCTTTTCGATCCGGTTGCGGCTCTCATGGAGATGGCGCAGCTCGGCCTCCAGCCGTCGCACCTCACCTGCAGCGGCGTAGAGATCCGCCTGCGCCTGATGCGTTGCCTCTGCGGACGCAAAATGCGCTTCGCGCGCCTGTTCCACAGCGCCTTCGAGTTCCTGCAGTTTCGCACTGCCAAGCTCGAGTTGGCTCGACAGCGACGCGAGCTCGGTGCGATGCCCATCCAGCTCGCCCCGCGCCTGCTCGCGCTTGAGCAGCCAGAGCAATTGCTGGCGCTGCTCAAGCATCTGACTGAGTTCGCGATACTTGGCGGCGACAAGAGCCTGCGCCTCGAGATGCTCGATGCGCTCACCCAGTTCGGTGCGGATGTCATCGAGACGTGCGAGATTGTCCCGCGCATCCGACAGCCGGCCTTCGGTCTCCCTGCGCCGCTCGCGGTACTTGGTCACCCCGGCGGCTTCTTCGAGAAACCCTCGTATCTCCTCGGGCTTGGCCTCGATGATGCGCGAGATCATCCCTTGCTCGATGATCGCGTAGGCGCGCGGTCCAAGGCCGGTGCCGAGGAAAAGGTCGATCACGTCCTTGCGGCGCACATGGACATTATTGATGAAGTAGGAAGATTCGCCACTTCGGTCCAGCACCCGCTTGACCGAGATCTCGGCGTAACGTGACCATTGCCCGGACGCCTTGCCGTCAGCGTTGTCGAACACCAGCTCGACACTCGCCCGGGACACCGGTTTGCGGGTAGTCGAGCCATTGAAGATCACGTCCTGCATCGACTCGCCGCGCAGGGCGCTCGCGCGGGTTTCGCCCAGCACCCAGCGTACCGCGTCGATAATGTTCGACTTGCCGCAACCGTTGGGCCCGACCACGCCCACGAGATTACCCGGCGCGAGCACCGTCGTGGGGTCGACGAAAGTCTTGAATCCGGCAAGTTTGAGCTTGGAGAGACGCACGCGGGGACAGGGAGTCAGGAGCGTTTGGGCGAGGCGCGCATGATACCATCGATGCCTGCCGGCTCATTCGGGCCTGAACCTGATGACATCCTGTTTCTATCCAAAGTGAATCCCAACCTCGACCGCTTGCACCCCTACCCGTTCGAAAAGCTTCGTGGGCTTTTTGCCGGGATCGAGAACACGACCGATCTGCGTCCGATTCGTCTGTCAATTGGCGAACCCCGCCACCCGACACCGGTGTTCATCAAACAGACCCTCACCGACAATCTCGACGGCCTCGCAATCTACCCCACGACCGCCGGCGGCGATGCCTTGCGCGGCGCGATCGGTGACTGGTTGGTTCGACGCTACGCGCTTACCGGACTGGACCCCTTGCGTCACGTGCTGCCGGTGACGGGATCTCGCGAGGCCTTGTTCGCCTTCGGCCAGTGCATACTCGACGGCAGCCGTCCGGGGGCGAAGGTGCTGTGCCCCAACCCCTTCTATCAGATCTATGAAGGCGCCGCCCTCCTCGCGGGCGCCGAGCCGGTGTTCATCAACAACCTCCCGGACGACGGCTTTGCCTCAGGTTTTGCCGCGATGTCCGGGCAAGAGTGGCAAGGCGTGCAACTCGTTTACGTCTGCTCGCCCGGCAATCCTACCGGGCGTGTGTTGTCGCTCGAAGAATGGGAACAGCTTTTCGACCTGTCCGACCGACATGACTTCGTGATCGCCGCTGACGAGTGCTATTCGGAGATCTACTTCGACGATGCCGCGCCGCCAATCGGTGCGCTGGAAGCCGCCCAGCGCGTCGGTCGTGACGATTTCCGCAACATCGTCATGTTCTCCAGCCTGTCGAAGCGTTCCAACGTGCCCGGTCTGCGCTCAGGCTTCGTCGCCGGAGACGCAAACATACTCGCACAGTTCCTCCGCTACCGCACTTACCATGGCTGCGCCATGGGCACGGCGATTCAAGCTGCCTCGGTCGCCGCTTGGAACGACGAGACCCACGTCGAGGAAAACCGCCGCCTGTACCGCGAGAAATTCGACCGAGTCATCCCGATTCTGTCGCCCTGGCTCGGCATCGAGCGACCGGAGGCAGGGTTCTACCTCTGGGCGCGCACGCCGGGTTCGGATACCGACTTCGCGCGCCGGCTGCAGGCTGAATATAATGTGACCGTCCTGCCGGGAAGCTTTCTCGCCCGAGAGGCACACGGCGTGAACCCCGGCGCGGGTTTCGTACGCATCGCCCTGGTAGCCGACATTGCCGAATGCGTCGAAGCCGCCGAACGCATCGCTGCCATGTGCAAGACACTCTGATCCTCCAACAACGGAAATCCCCAATGCAAGAACTCCAAAGAATCATCGACGAAGCTTTCGAGAACCGAGCCACGCTCTCCCCCAGCAGTGCCCCCGCAGAGATTCGCGACGCCGTTCAGACAGTCATCAACGGCCTGGACAGCGGCTCGCTGCGTGTCGCCGAGAAGCGCGATGGCCTGTGGGTGGTCAACCAGTGGGTCAAGAAGGCCGTGCTGATTTCCTTCCGGCTGGCCGACAATGAAGTCATGCCCGGTGCGGCGACCCAGTACTTCGACAAGGTCCCGACCAAGTTCGCCGACTACACGCCTGCACAGTTTCTCGACGGCGGTTTCCGGGTCGTCCCGCCCGCGGTGGCACGCAAGGGCAGCTACATCGCCCGCAACGTTGTGCTGATGCCGTCCTACGTCAACATCGGTGCCTATGTCGATGAAGGATCGATGGTTGACACGTGGGCGACCGTGGGCTCCTGCGCACAGATCGGCAAGAACGTGCACCTGTCCGGCGGCGTCGGCATTGGTGGCGTCCTCGAGCCGATCCAGGCCGGCCCGGTCATCATCGAAGACAACGTCTTCGTCGGTGCCCGCTCGGAAGTCGTCGAAGGCGTGATCATCGAAGAGAACGCGGTTCTGTCGATGGGCGTGTACATTGGTCAAAGCACCAAAATCTACGATCGCGAAACCGGCGAGATTCACTACGGACGCGTTCCGGCCGGCGCGGTTGTCGTACCTGGCAGCCTGCCGTCGCCCTGCGGCAAGTACAGTCTTTATTGCGCCGTGATCGTCAAGAAGGTCGACGCGCAGACGCGCGCCAAGACCGGCATCAACGAACTCCTCAGGGGCGCCTGAGAACCCGACGCGGCAGGTTCGCCCTGCCGCCTTCTGACCCTGGATCCATTTTTTCAGAGAGACGCCAGATGATCTTCGACAAGCTCTTTCAGTTGATGGCGGAAAAGCAGGCCTCGGACATCTACATCACCGCAGGCGCACCGATCCACATCAAGATCCAGGGCCACACGATGCCCATCAACCAGCAGATGATGGATCACGAGATGATCCGGAAGATGCTCTACGAGTTGATCGCTCCCGAGCAAGCCGAAGCTTTCGAGAGAGACAAGGAGCTCAACATTTCGCGTGGTATCACGGGGATCGGCAATTTCCGGATCAACGCATTCTGGCAACGCAACAGCATCAGCATCGTGATGCGCTTCATCCAGGGCGACATTCCCACCTTGAACTCGCTCAACCTGCCGCCGGTGCTCGCAGATGTGGTTATGGAGAAGCGCGGACTGGTGCTGGTAGTCGGATCGACCGGTTCAGGTAAATCGACGACGCTTGCGTCGATGATCGACCACCGCAACCGGAGCCGGGCCGGCCACATCCTGACTGTCGAGGATCCAATCGAGTACCTGTTTCGTCACCGGCGCTCCGTCGTTAACCAACGCGAGGTCGGCATCGATACCCAAAGCTGGCAGGAAGCACTGCGCAACGCCATGCGACAGGCTCCCGACTGCATCCTGATCGGCGAGATCCGCGACCGGGAAACCATGCAGGCGGCGCTCGCCTATGCGCAAACCGGCCACCTCTGCCTCGCGACACTGCACGCAAACAACGCCTACCATGCGCTCAACCGCATCGTAAACTTCTTTCCGCTCGAGAATCGTTCGCTACTCTATCTCGATCTTGCGGTCGCATTGCGTTGCATCATGTCGCAACGATTGGTGCGACGCCCTGACGGCAAGCGCATACCGGCAGTCGAGATCCTGATGAACACGCGCCATATCGCCGATCTCATCGAACGTGGTGATCTCACCGAAATCAAGGAAGCAATGGAGCAAAGTCTCGCCCCGGGGTCGCAGACCTTCGAGCAGGACTTGTTCCGGCTTTATCAGGAAAAGGTTATCTCGCTGGACGAAGCACTCGGCAATGCCGACTCCCCGACCAACCTGTCCTGGCTCATCAACAATGCACAGCTCAGCACCCCCGAGCCCGAGGATAAGCAGAAGTCACTCAGAAAGGGCGTGGCCGCGGTCGACTTCGAAACCACTGACTCCGAAGGCGCCTCGTTTCAGGAGTTTTCGCTCCACCTCGATGACGAAGGCCGGTAGAGGACGTTATCCATTCACAAATAACACTCGCTCGACGAACAGTCGAGCGGTGTCAATAAATAATAATGACCCACATCGACTCCCCAACTCTGGCCCTTGCCAAACAACTGATCGAGAGAAACTCGGTGACCCCGGACGACGCAGGTTGTCTGGATATCATTTCCGCCCGACTGCAGAAGCTTGGATTCGAGCTTGAACGCATAGATGCAGGCGGTGTGGCAAACCTCTGGGCACGCCGTGGGGACGCGTCGCCGCTACTGTGCTTTGCCGGACACACCGACGTGGTACCGCCCGGGCCAGCGGAACGCTGGCACAGTCCCCCTTTCGTCCCAAGCATTCGTGACGGTCTGCTCTACGGCCGGGGCGCGGCCGACATGAAGACCTCGCTGGCCGCCTTCGTCACTGCAATCGAGCGCTTCATCGAAAACCATCCCGACCACACCGGCTCCATTGCCCTGCTGCTGACCTCAGACGAAGAAGGCGTGGCGACACATGGGACCGTCAAGGTCGTGGAAGCGCTTGCAGCTCGTGACGAGCGACTGGACTACTGCATCGTCGGTGAACCCACCTCGGTCAAGCATCTCGGGGACATGATCAAGAACGGGCGCCGTGGCTCGCTTTCAGGCACCCTCACCGTACGCGGCCAGCAAGGTCATGTCGCCTACCCGCATCTGGCCCGCAACCCGATTCACGAGCTTGCGCCGGCGCTTGCCGAACTCACGACCATCCGCTGGGACGACGGCAACGAGTTCTTTCCGCCGACTACGTGGCAGGTCTCCAACATTCACGCTGGCACTGGCGCCAACAACGTCATTCCCGGCGAATGCACGGTACTGTTCAACTTCCGCTTCGCATCGGTCAGCTCGGCCGAGTCACTCAAACAACGCACCCACGAGGTGCTTGACCGGCACGGGCTCGAGTACCACATCGACTGGCACCTTTCGGGCAAACCTTATCTCACCGGCCGTGGGCGTCTGGTCGAGGCAGTCTCGGGCGCCATCCGCGACGAAACCGGAATCGTGACCGAGCTGTCGACCACCGGCGGCACCTCGGACGGCCGGTTTATCGCTGACATTTGTACCGAAGTCGTCGAGTTCGGTCCGATCAACGCGACCATCCACCAAGTCAACGAGTGTGTCTCGGTCGAGGCCATCGAACCGCTTTCACGGATCTACGAGCGGACACTGAACGCACTGCTCAAGAATGGAAATCAATGACATGTCCGACCTGATGCAGGACACCTCCGACCACGAGCACGAACACGAGCACGGGCCCCTGGTCGAGCTCGTGACACTGCGCGACTGGCTTCGCTACGCGGTCACCCGTTTCAATCGTGCATCACTGTTCTTCGGCCACGGTTGCGCGGATGCGTACGACGAGGCGGTGTGGCTGTTGCTGCATACGCTCGATCTACCACTCGATCGCCTCGAACCCTTCCTCGATGCCTGCATCACCGGCGAGGAGCGCGAAGCGTTGCTCGAGGTGATCGAACGTCGCATCAACGAACGGCTGCCGGCTGCGTACCTGACTGGCGAAGCCTGGCTCGGCGATTTCCGCTTCAAGGTCGACCCCCGTGTCATCGTGCCGCGCTCATTCTTCGCCGAACTGCTCGGTGACGGTCTCGAACCCTGGATCCAGGACGTACATGGAGTGAGCGACGCACTCGATCTGTGCACCGGCTCTGGCTGCCTGGCGATCCTCATGAGCCATGTCTTTCCCAATGCCCAGGTTGTTGGTGCCGACCTCTCGGAAGATGCACTCTCGGTCGCACGCGACAACGTCAGCGCGTACGGACTGGAAGAACGGGTCGAATTGCTCTGCAGCGACGTCTACAGTGGAATGAGGCAACGTCGTTTCGATCTCATCATCTCCAATCCGCCCTACGTCACCCGCGAGGCGATGGATGCCTTGCCACCCGAGTATCTGCACGAACCGCGCATGGCGCTGGCAGCCGGCGATGACGGGATGGACGTGGTCCGCAGAATCATTGCGGGGGCACGCGAGCACCTCAAACCAGGGGGTGTCCTTGCTGTCGAGGTCGGGCACAATCGCGCCCTTGTGGATGCCGCCTTTCCCGAGCTACCGCTGGTCTGGTTATCCGCAGGCGGTGTGGAAGACTGCATATTTCTGATCACTGAAGAGAATCTGCCCCCGGGCGCCGTTTGAACACCCCGTCCGGATATGGAGTGGAACATGCACAACGATCGCCCGATTCTCCTGGTCGAAGACAATCCCGATGACGAGGCGCTGACGTTGCGCGCCTTCAGCAAGACCGGGGTAAAGAATCCGGTCGTGGTCGCGCGCGACGGCGTCGAGGCGATCGATACGCTTTTCGGAACCGAAGAGAACCCCGCTTCGAGACGCCCTGCCCTGGTACTGCTCGACCTGAAATTGCCGCGTATCGACGGCCTCGAGGTGCTGCGCAGGATTCGCGCCGATGAGAACACCACGCTGACGCCGGTTGTCATCCTCACCACATCCAACGAACCGAGGGATATCCAGCAAGCCTACCAACTGGGTGCCAATGGCTATGTCCGCAAGCGCATCGACTACCAGGCCTTCGTCGAATCCGTCGATGTCATCATCAAATACTGGCTCGGGCTGAACGAGCCCGCTGAGCGCAGTCTCTGACAGCGCATTCAGAGCAGTGCTTCTATCGCGCTTGCAAGCGACTCCGGCGACGTGGTTGGTGCGAAGCGTTCGATCAGTCTGCCGTCGCGTCCCACCAGAAACTTGGTGAAGTTCCACTTTATTGCGGTCGTACCGGCCAGACCAGGCGCAGCCTTGGTCAGATAAGCGAATAAGGGGTTGGCATTCGGACCATTCACCTCGACCTTCTCGGCCATGGGGAAAGTAACGGAGTAACGGCTCTGGCAGAATTCGGCGATCTCCGTTTCGCTGCCTGGCTCCTGGCCACCAAACTGGTTGCAGGGCACCCCGATCACGACCAGCCCACGGTCGGCGAACCGCTCATGGAGCGCTTGCAGCCCGGCATACTGCGGCGTAAACCCACAGTGACTCGCGGTATTGACGATGAGGAGCACCGACCCGGCGTAAGCCGACAGTGGCAAAGGCTTGCCGTCAAGGGCGCGGAGTTCGAAATCGAAAACCGTGCTCATGCTGTCAGGCAACCTCGTCGATCCAAGCCTGCTGGATCGCCTCCAGAATACGCTCACCGCAATGTGCCGGGTCGTCGTCGAACTCTGGCAACGCCAGGACCCAATTCATGAGGTCTACGAAGTTCACACGAGTGGGATCGATCTCAGGATGCGCTTCGGACAACTGGATCGCGATCTCTTCGACTTCAGTCCATTTCATCAGTGCTTGCCCTCACGAGCCATGTTGATCGTATAGCGTGGAATCTCCACAACCAGCGGCGTATCGCCGACGACGGCCTGACAGGACAGGCGGGATTGCGGCTCGAGCCCCCAGGCCTTGTCGAGCAAGTCTTCTTCCTCCTCCTCTGCCTCGGCAAGCGAATCGAAACCCTCCCGAACAATGACATGACATGTCGTGCAGGCACAGGACTTCTCACACGCGTGTTCTATGTCGATACCGTTATCAAGCAAGGCATCACATAGCGTTCCGCCCGGTGTTGTTTCGAAAACCGCACCGTCCGGGCAAAGTTCTACGTGGGGGAGAACGACTATCTGGGTCATGCTTCAATCTCGTTGAGTTTACGTCCAGCCAGTGCGGCGCGAACGCTCTTGTCCATACGGCGAGCGGCGAAATCGTCGGTCGCGCGCGCCAGCGCATCAATTCCCTTTCTGATCGCGTGATGATCACTGCCAGCCTTCAGTTCAAGAAGACGACTCATCACCTCGTCTATCAGCTTGCGCTCCTCAGGGCTCAGGAGTTCGCCATCGGCGACGAGCGCCTGAGTCGTGGCCTCGAGCAGCCGTTCAGCCTCGAAAACCTGCTCCTGAAGCGCACGGGCATTCTTGTCCTCGGCGGCGTGTTCCATGCCGTCATGGAGCATCGTCGCAATCTCATCGTCGCTCAAACCGTAGGAAGGCTTGACTGAAACATGGGCTTCCACAC
Source organism: Azoarcus taiwanensis (assembly GCF_012910885.1). Classification (GTDB taxonomy): domain Bacteria; phylum Pseudomonadota; class Gammaproteobacteria; order Burkholderiales; family Rhodocyclaceae; genus Azoarcus_F; species Azoarcus_F taiwanensis. Next base: position 10,503 of record NZ_WTVM01000089.1, read on the forward strand.
CGGACGACATTTCGCGTGCGGTGACTGACAACAAGCCGTCTGCATCCACCTGAAAGGTGACCCGAATACGTGCCGCGCCGGCTGCCATCGGCGGGATGCCGCGCAGTTCAAAACGCGCCAGCGAGCGACAATCGCGCACGAGCTCACGTTCGCCCTGCACGACGTGGAAGGCCATGGCAGTCTGGCCGTCCTTGAAAGTCGTGAACTCCTGAGCACGTGCAATCGGCAAAGTCGCATTACGCTGAATCACCTTCTCGACCAAGCCACCCATGGTTTCCAGGCCCAGCGACAGCGGAATGACGTCGAGCAACAACCAGTCGTCTTCGTTGCGACGGTTGCCGGCGAGCACATCGGCCTGAATCGCGGCACCAAGGGCCACCACTTTGTCCGGATCGAGATTGGTCAATGGTTCCTGACCAAAGAATTCGGCGACAGCACGCTGGATGTGCGGCATACGGGTCGCCCCGCCGACCATCACGACACCCTTGATGTCTTCCGCCGACAGCCCGGCATCGCGCAACACCTTGCGCATCGGTGCAATCGTCTTGCGCACGAGATGCTCGGTGATTTCAGCGAACTCCTTCCGGGTAATGGTCAGATCGACCTCTTCGTCAGAGGCGAGCGGAACATGGATTCTCGCCTCCTCGCAGGCGGTAAGCAGCTCCTTCGCCTCGCGAGCCTTGATCAGCAAGCGGCGGGCGTCCTGGCTCGAAGGCGGTGAAATGTGTGCCTTGTCGAGTATCCAGCAGAACAGTCGATGATCGAAGTCGTCGCCACCCAGTGCACTGTCACCATTGGTCGCCAACACTTCAAAGATTCCGCGAGACAGCTTGAGAATGGACAGGTCGAAGGTCCCGCCTCCCAGGTCATACACCGCGTACAAGCCTTCCGACGCGTTGTCCAGACCGTATGCAACTGCGGCCGCAGTGGGCTCATTGAGCAGACGCAAGACATTCAGTCCTGCGATCTGAGCCGCGTCCTTGGTTGCCTGTCGTTGAGCATCGTCGAAATAGGCAGGTACAGTGATCACGACACCGGTCAGCGGCCCGCCGAGACTGGCCTCGGCTCGGGTGGCGAGCACCTTGAGAATCTCGGCCGACACCGCAACCGGGCTCTTGACGCCCTGTACGGTGCGCAGACGTACCATGCCTTCGGTATCGACGAAATCATAGGGCATGGTCTCGACGTGCGCGACATCCTTGAACCCGCGCCCCATGAATCGTTTGACCGAAAGAATGGTATTCCTCGGGTCACTGGCATGCGCCAGCAATGCCTGCTTTCCGACCTGTATCGAACCATCGCCGAGATAGCGGACCACGGACGGCAACATGGTCGCTCCGGTATCGTCCGGCAGACACACCGAGATGCCATTGCGCACGGTCGCCACCAGAGAGTTCGTGGTTCCGAGATCGATACCGGCAGCCAGGCGATGCTTGTGCGGCTCGGTGCCCATGCCGGGTTCGGCGATTTGCAATAGTGCCATCAGTCCTCAAGCGCCTCGAGGGCGTTGTCAATTTCGTGCTGAAGTTTTTCCATGAACATCAGGCGGCGCGCGGTCTCCGCCGCCGTAGACAGGTCGCGGTCTGCATCAAAGCTTTGCTGAAGCTTGCCGTACAAATCCTTCCCCGCCGAGCGGAGACGCTGATGGAGCTTCTCCAGTTCTTCGACATCGGCTGCCTCGCGCGCCTCCTCGACCGCCTCCCGCCATTCCATCTGCTCCATCAGAAACTCGGGCGACATCGCGGTATTGGTCTCAAGGCCCGCGTCCACGCCACCCAGTTCGAGAAGATACAGGGCGCGAGACAAAGGCTTGCGCAGCGTTCGAAACGCCTCGTTGACCTGAGTCGCCCACTGCATCGCCCGACGCTTGTCCGCGTCGGGCAGATGCGCGTGCCGATCCGGATGCACGCGTGCATGCAAGTCGTGATACGCAGACTCGAGCGCCAGTTCGTCGACCTCGAAGCGGCGTGGCAGGCCAAACAGCGCGAAGAAATCCTGCTGAAGGTCGATCGTCATCGGCGTCCTTGTCAGATCAGACGTTGAAGCTCTCGCCGCAACCGCACTCGTCCTTGACGTTCGGGTTTCTGAAACGGAAACCCTCGTTGAGGCCTTCGCGGACGAAATCCAGCTCGGTACCCTCAAGATAAGGCAGGCTCTTGGGATCGACCAGCACCTTGACGCCGTGGCACTCAAACACGACGTCTTCATCGAGCGCCTCGTCGGCGAACTCCAGCTTGTAGGCCATGCCGGAGCAGCCAGAGGTCCGCACGCCAAGTCGAATGCCGACGCCCTTGCCCCGCTTGGAGATGAAGTTGGCTACGTGTTTCGCAGCACTTTCGCTCAGGGTGACGCTCATTTCGGACTCCTCAGGCCTCGTGCTTCTTTTTGTAGTCGGCAACAGCCGCCTTGATCGCATCCTCGGCAAGAATCGAGCAGTGGATCTTCACCGGCGGCAACGCCAGCTCCTCGGCGATCTGGGTGTTCTTGATCTCGAGTGCCTGATCCACTGTCTTGCCCTTGACCCACTCGGTTACGAGCGAGCTCGACGCGATGGCCGAACCGCAACCATAGGTCTTGAAGCGCGCGTCTTCAATAACGCCGTCCGAACCGACCTTGATCTGTAACTTCATCACGTCACCACAGGCCGGGGCACCGACCATGCCGGTGCCGACACCTTCGTCATCCTTGGTGAAGGAGCCCACGTTGCGGGGGTTTTCGTAATGGTCGAGGACTTTTTCACTGTAAGCCATGATAGTTCTCCTAGTCTCTCCGTTGTATTTTCAGTGAGCAGCCCACTGCACGGTATTCAGATCCACACCTTCCTGAACCATTTCCCACAGAGGAGAGAGTTCGCGAAGCTTACCGATCTTTTCGTGCAGCAGCTTGATTGTGTAGTCGACTTCTTCTTCCGTCGTGAAGCGGCCAATGCTGAAGCGAATGGAACTGTGCGCCAGTTCGTCGTTGCGCCCCAGCGCACGCAGCACATAGGACGGCTCCAGACTTGCCGACGTGCAGGCCGAACCCGACGACACCGCGATGTCCTTGATCGCCATGATCAGCGACTCGCCCTCGACATAGGCGAAGGAAATGTTGAGGTTGTGCGGCACCCGGCTGTCAAGGTCGCCATTCACAAACACCGCCTCGATGTCTTGCAGGCCGCTGAGCAGCTTGTCACGAAGCATGCGGATACGTTCGTTCTCCGCACCCATCTCCTCGCGCGCAATCCGGAATGCCTCGCCCATACCGACGATCTGGTGGGTTGCAAGCGTGCCCGAGCGCAAGCCTCTCTCGTGGCCACCGCCGTGCATCTGAGCCTCGAGACGCACCCTCGGCTTGCGTCGTACGTAAAGCGCGCCGACACCCTTGGGGCCGTATGTCTTGTGTGCCGAAAATGACATCAGATCGACTTTGAGCGCGCTCAGGTCGATCGCCACCTTGCCGGTTGCCTGGGCAGCGTCGACATGAAAGACGATACCCTTCTCGCGGCAAAGCTCACCGATCTCGGCGATCGGCTGGATGACGCCGATTTCGTTATTGACCATCATCACCGACACGACGATGGTGTCGGGCCGGATGGCCGCACGCAGCGCATCCAGATCGACCAGACCGTTCTCCTGAACGTCGAGATAAGTCGCCTCGAAACCCTGGCGCTCCAGCTCACGCACTGTGTCCAGCACCGCCTTATGTTCGGTCTTGAGGGTGATCAGGTGCTTGCCCTTGCTCTTGTAGAACTGCGCCGCACCCTTGATCGCGAGATTGTTCGATTCGGTGGCGCCCGAGGTCCAGATGATCTCCTTCGAGTCTGCCCCGACCAGGGTGGCCACCTCGGCGCGCGCATCTTCGACGGCCTTCTCTGCTTCCCAGCCGTAGGCATGCGAGCGGCTCGCCGGGTTACCGAAATGCTCGGTCAACCAGGGAATCATCTTCGCCGCGACCCGCGGATCCACCGGGGTGGTGGCCGAATAGTCGAGATAGATCGGAAACTTCATCATGGGGTCTCTCCGTACGCCAATTTGTTTTCAACCATGAACCGCAATCGCGGTCAGATTCTTTAATTCCGCAACAACCAACTCGAACGCGGCAGCAAAGCGTTCGATGTCATCTTCAGTCGTGTCCCGACCCAGACTGATGCGCACCGCGTTACGCGCGATCACCGGATCGACACCCATCGCCAGCAGAGTGTGCGACGGCTCGGGATTGGCACTCGAACAGGCTGAGCCGCTCGCGCAGGCAAACCCGGCCCGATCCAGCTTGGCAACCAGGGTTTCACCATCAATCCCCGGTACAGCGAAAAAGCTCGTGTTCGGCAAACGCGGCGCACCATTCGAAAAGACCCGCGCACCGCTGTTGCCAATATGGGCTTCCAGCCGTTCGCGCAGTCGCCCCAGCCGTTGTGCCTCTGCAGCGACCGAGTCTGCCGCCAGTTCGGCCGCAACGCCAAAGCCCACAATCGCTGCAACGTTCTCGGTTCCCGAACGCAAACCTCTTTCCTGACCGCCTCCGGCAATCAAGGGTGCAACTTCAACCCGCTTGTCGAGCACCAGCGCACCGGCACCGAGCGGCCCCCCAATCTTGTGCGCCGACAGCGTCATGCCATGAACACCAAGTTCGCGAAACCGCAGTGGCATCTTGCCGAATGCCTGGACTGCGTCGGTGTGAAACCAGGTCGCAGCGCGGGGCGCTTCAGCCGCCAGACTCGCGACGTCCTGCACCACACCGCTTTCGTTGTTGGCGAGCATCACCGACACCAGCGCCGGATGCTCGGCGACGATCTCAAGCCAATCGGCGCGGTTGATTCGACCCTCGCGGTCCACCTTGATCTCGCGCACTGTCCAACCAACGCGGCGCAGTTGTCGCGCCGGCTCGCGGACACAGGGATGCTCCACCGCCCCAATCGCGATCAGCCCGGGCTTGGTCAGCGCTGCGACGCCTTTGATGAACAGATTGTTCGATTCGGAACCGCCGCTGGTGAACACCACCTCGGTCGAATGCGCTCCGACAGCGGCCGCGACTTTCGCACGCGCCTCGTCAATTGCCTCACGTGCCCGGCGACCATACTCGTGACGACTCGAGGCATTGCCAAAGCGCGCCCCGAGCCACGGCAGCATCGCCTCACGCACTGCCGGATGCAACGGCGCGCTGGCGTTCCAGTCGAGGTAGGTCGGCGCAAACATGATCGCTTCGTCCTGTTGCCTCAGGCCGTCACGCTCTGACGCAGGGAGATCGTCGCACGGCGCCGCACATCCTTGAGCACGCTCATATTGGGATCCGGTTTGACCTGCTGACGCACCAACGCGCCAAGCGACACAGAGTCGAGGTACTCATACATGCGCTTGTTGAGGTTTGCCCACAGATCGTGCGTCATGCAGCGATGCTCATCGTGGCAATTCTCTTTGCCGCCACACTGAGTCGCATCGAGAGGTTCATCCACTGCGATGATAATGTCGGCGACTGTGATCTCATCAACCTTGCGCGCCAGCCGGTAGCCACCACCTGGACCACGCACGCTGCTCACGAGCTTGTAGCGACGAAGCTTGCCGAACAGTTGCTCGAGATAAGACAGTGAGATGCGCTGACGTTCCGCTATACCAGCCAAAGTGACCGGACCGTCAACCTCGCGGGCGGCCAGATCGATCATCGCGGTTACCGCAAATCTACCTTTAGTGGTCAGTCTCATATTGCCATCCTTGCGTCGGGAGCGACGTTGATTGAATACCTTAACGTTTCACTCGACTATATAGTTCCCGACAAAAACGGTCAACTACTTTGCCAAGCTCTCAATCAACCATTTTCGACAGCTTCTGAGCGTCGAAGTCGTCCGACCTATCCACCGTTTCATCAAGGTGTATCCCGGCCTTCTCGATGCGTTCGATCAACACCTGAAGTCGCCGGTCGGTCTCGACCGCATGATCGAGCAGACCATGCAGGGCCTTGGCCATCGGGTCGTCCATTTCGCGGGTCACACCATAGGCCGAGAAGCCCATTTGCGCGGCCTTGCGCTCACGCTCTTCGTCCCGGTCGACACCCTTGTTCGGGTCGATGAGTCGCGCCGGATTACCAACCGCAGTGAATCCCGC
>NZ_WTVM01000008.1 GCF_012910885.1 Azoarcus taiwanensis
CACCAGCTCGATCAGGGTGTCGTTGAACATCCGCCCGCCGTCCAGAAAGCCGGTTGCCACGAAAAACGTCGCCGGCAGGCCGTGGCGATTCAGAATCGGCCAGGCTTCGGTCAGGTTGTCTGCGTAGCCGTCGTCAAAAGTGATGCACGCCGCGCGTGCAGGCAGGCGCCCCTCTTGCAGCAGACGCCCCGCTTCGGCAAGCGGCAGGACCTGGAAATGGCGCTTGACCAGGGCCATCTGCCAGTCAAAGGCCGCCCGGTCGGGCGTATCGGGCAACAAGGCATCCGGCGCCGCCAGCACCCGGTGGTAGATCAGAATTGTCAGTCGCCCACGCGTGCCAGCGGGCGAGGCCAAGGCCAATGCAGCGGTCAGGGGATGAAACATTGTCCTCATGCCTCGGTGCGTGCAGTTTTGACCTGCTGTGTTGTGCTGTCAGGGCGGGGAACATTGCAGATGATATGTCGGAACTTGCCGTTGGGCAGAGGGGGAATCGTCTCCACCTGCTTCACGTCGACCCGTGTCCACTCGCCCAGCAAGCGTTTCAGATGGGAAGTCAGCGTGTCCGTGCAGGCCTTCGTCAGCCGCCCTTCAAGGCTGAGCAGCACGGTTACAGCGTCAATTGTCTGCTGCTCGATCCGGTAGGCCCGCAAACCGGGGATGTCGCGCATCAGGTGGTTGACCGCGCTCCCGTGAATCCACGCGCCGTTCGCGCTGACCAGCCCGTCGTTTGCCCGGCCGGCCAACTTTTGCAGCAATGGCAAGCTGCGCCCACAGGGGCAGGGCGCGCCACCGAGCACGCCCCTGTCGCCGGTACGATAGCGAATGAACGGAAACTCCGGCCCTGCGAGGTTGGTGACGACGATGTCGCCTTCCTCTCCGTCGGCAAGCGGCCTTCCGTTGTCATCCACCACCTCCACCACAACCTCCTCGGCGGTGATGTGCAGCCCGCCGTGCGGACACTCGCGGGCGATGAAGCCCGCGTCACGGGCGCCGTATTCATTGGCCACTCCGCAACCGAACGCGCCGGAGATCGCTTCGCGCCACTCCGGGCGCAACACCTCGGAGGTGCAGAACGCCACCCGAATCCCGACATCGTCCATGCGTTTGCCAGTTTCGCGGGCGCGGAATGCCAGCTGGGCAAGCGCGGACGGGTAGCCGAACAGCATCCGTGGGCGAAAGTCGCGCATTCTGGTGAGAATTTCGTCCATCCGCGCCACGTTGAGCCCGTGTGTCGGAATTAGCCACGAGCGTAACAGTGCATCGCGCAGCGCCCGCACCCGGTCCTGATGGCCGGCCTCTATCGCCGAACCCCACAGCACTGCCTCGCGGTCGCCAAAGTCCACGTCCCACCAACGGGTAGCACGCCACTTGGCGGCGATATCAAAGGCCACGCGATGTCGCGCCAGCAAGAAGGTCAGCGGCTCGCCGGAAGAACCACTCGTGCGCTGCACCGCCAGTCCGCTTGCACCTTCGGCTTTCAGCTGGCCGAAATTCGCGCGGATCAGCTCCTTGTCGCTGGTCGGCAACGCTGCCAGAAGGGCCGGGTCGGCAAAGTCCTTGGCGCTCAAGCCACGCGCTTGAAAGAGCTCCCGGTAAAACGGCACTTGGGCACTGACTTGCGCCATGAAATCGACCAATCGCCTCCCTTGGTCGGCACGCAAGGCCTCGGGCGACAACCACTGAGTGCGCTCTATCTCGCGCAGAATCGCAACCGTGTCATGCCGCTTCAAACGCTCGTGCAGCGGGAACAGTAGTAACGAAACCAGGTGGGTGTACGCGGTGCCCAAATCAAACTTTCTCCATTATGTTGTCGCGGAGCTCAGTCGAGCCGGTAGGAGCGGCGTGAGCCGCGAACTCCGAGCCGGCATGCTCAGCAATCACGACCGGTCTTGCTGACACACGGCCTGACCGCACTGCCAAACCGGGTGTCGGAAGGCACAGGAAATACGTCGAGAGAAGCACCATGATCCAATCGGAAAGCAGCATGTGCTGATATTCGACAACACAGTCATTTTGCGGACGCAAGTCGCACCCACCATCTCCAATAACCGTTAGCATTATGCACTGTGGCTTGTCGCCCAAGTGTCAGGTGAAGAGCCGCTCTGTGCTTTTTCGGGTGATATCGTTCATGAACTGGTCGGATTTGCGGGTAGCCATCGTTGGACCTTTGCCGCCCCCAGCCGGTGGTATGGCGAACCAGACGCGTCAACTCGCCGAGTTGCTGCAGGGGGAGGGGGCTTACGTGGACGTGGTGCAGGTCAATCCTCCCTACAAGCCGGCGTGGGTGGCCAACCTGAAAGGACTCCGCGCCGTTTTTCGCCTCATTCCCTACTTCTTCCGGTTGTGGAATGCCACCGGCCGAGCCAATCTGGTGCACGTGATGGCGAATTCAGGTTGGTCCTGGCATCTGTTTGCGGCACCTGCTGTGTGGGTCGCCTCGCTAAGAGGGGTCCCGGTTGTCGTCAACTACCGGGGTGGAGAAGCCGATCGCTTTCTCTCGAAGCATGCGTCCATTGTCAGGGCGACGATGCGTCGGGCTTCATCGTTGGTGCTGCCCTCGGGCTTCTTGCTCGAGGTGTTCGCGTGTCATGGGATGCGGGGCAGGATCGTGCCGAACATCGTCAATGTGGAGCGCTTTCAGCCAGATGCCGAGCACTCACTCGATCCCTCCGCGCCTCATCTCGTCGTGGCACGCAATCTCGAGCACATCTACGGCAACGACATCGCGTTGAAGGCGTTTGCCAAAGTCCTTGAGGTGATTCCCGGCGCCCGACTATCGATTGCGGGCTCAGGCCCGGAGCTGGCCAGTTTGACGGCTCTGGCCGAGCAGCTCGGCGTCTCCGAAAGAGTCAGCTTCACGGGACGACTCGACCGCGATGAGATGGCTGCGCTCTACCGGCAGGCCGACGTAATGCTCAACCCTACCCGTGTCGACAACATGCCCAACTCCGTGCTCGAGGCGATGGCAAGCGGCCTGCCGGTGGTAGCAACGTCCGTTGGCGGAGTGCCGTTCATCGTAGAACATGAGAGGACAGCGTTGCTTGTGCCAGCGGACGATGAGGATGCGTTGGCATCGGAGACTTTGCGCTTGCTGCGTGACCCGGAACTCCGGGCCCGACTCTCCCGGGCAGGGGTCGCCTCGGCCAGGGAGTATCGATGGAGCGACGTTCGGACGAAGCTGGCCGATGTGTACCAGGCTGCCTCGATGCAGGAACTGATCAGGGGGGCGGCATGAGCCTGTCTGCTGGCTTCCTGAAAGGGTCTCGCGGTCCCCTGTTTTACACACTGCACTCAACATCAACAAGTCCGAGGTGCCGTGGTGTAGTGCTCGTTGCGCAGCCCTTTGCCGAGGAGCAGAACAAATCCCGCAGAATGGTTGCGTTGCAGGCACGCGCCCTGGCCTTGGACGGTTGGGTCGTGATGGTGCCGGACCTCTACGGATGCGGCGACAGTCATGGCGACTTCGGCGAGGCCGACTGGCAAGGATGGCTGGACGACCTCGACGCTTGCCTCACCCATCTGCGCCGGACTCACGGAGGTCCGGTGGTGTGTCTGGGGGTTCGCGCCGGCTGCCTGCTGCTGTCGCAGTTCGCGCAGCAGCGAGATGCGCTTGAGCCTGTGGCTACCATCTTCTGGCAACCGGTGCTGGACGGAAACCTCTTTCTGATGCAGTTTCTTCGTTTGCGCGTGGCCGCCGGGATGATTGGCGGCAATAAGGAAAGTACCAGGGATTTGCGCGCGAGGCTTACGGCAGGCGAGTCGCTGGAGATTGCCGGCTACATGCTTTCACCCAAGCTGGCCTCAGGCCTTGCGGAATCACGGCTGGAAGCGCCGAGAACGGGGCCGGTGCATTGGTTCGAAGTCGTGTCCTCGGACGATGCTGGTCTGTCAGTCCAGAGCAGCAAGTGCATCGACGAATGGCGAAGCTCAGGCATAGAGGTGCATGCCACAACCTGCACAGGTGAGCCGTTCTGGAGTGCCCAGGAGATTCGGGAGGTGCCGAGCTTGATCGAGCTCACGCGGGCAGCGGTGGCTGACGCCGAAAGCGGAGTGCCAGCATGACGGAACGTGCCATCATTTTCGACCGCCAGGGTGACGAACTGATCGGCATACTCCATCCCGGTCAGTCCGAAGCACGGGTAGGTGTGCTCGTCATCGTAGGCGGCCCCCAATACCGCGTTGGCAGTCACAGGCAATTCGTACTGTTGGCGCGAGCCCTTGCTGCCGCCGGTATCCCTGCGTTCCGTTTCGACTATCGCGGGATGGGAGACGCCTCAGGAACAATGCGTAGCTTCGAGGAGGTGCAAGACGATATCGCCGCGGCCATCGACAGCTTCGTCGGGAGTGCGCCGACACTGGAAAAGGTGGTGTTGTGGGGGCTATGCGACGCTGCATCCGCTGCGATCGACTACGGTTGGCGCGACCCCCGTGTGGCGGGCCTTGTACTGCTCAATCCTTGGGTGCGAACGGAAGAAGGGCTGGCCAAGACCTTTCTCAAGCACTACTACCTGCAGCGACTCACGAGCCTGACCTTCTGGTCGGGTTTGTGCCGGGGCAGGGTGAATCCGCTTACCTCGCTGCGCTCATTACTCATTCACGTCCGCAAGGCTGCGGGAGGTCAGTCCGAGTCCCCGGCCAATGGGCTCGACACCATGCTGGTGCCAGCATCGGATAGCCAGGACCGCCGCATCGAACAAACGCCACTAAAACCCGGCGAAACACTTCCGGTGCGAATGGCCGAGGGCTGGCGGCGCTTCAAGGGCCGCATACTGCTGATCCTGAGCGGCAATGACCTGACTGCCGCCGAGTTTCTCGAGACTGTGGGCTCATCCGACGCCTGGAGCGGCTTGCTCGAGGCACCGAATGTCAGTCGCCGTGACCTTCCCGATGCGACGCACACCTTCTCCTGTCATGCGTGGCGTGCGCAGGTCGAGCACTGGACTCTGGAATGGCTGGGCGCCGAACCGGCGGTCGCTTGGACGACGGCATCCGTGGTCGAACCCAGGGCATGAACGATATCCGGATGAACAAGCCATATCCATGAAAACTCGCGTTCATATCACCGTCGATACTGAGTTCAACATAGCCGGCGCGTTCAGCGATGCCGTGAATTGCAGGCCAGTCGGTCCGCAGTCGGTCTATTGTCGAACCAACGAACAGTCACATGGGCTCGGCTATCTTCTGGATACCCTGAATCGCTTCGGTCACAAGGGAACGTTCTTTGTCGAAGCGCTCAACACCATCTATTTCGGAGACGAACCGATGGGGGGGATCGCAAAGAGTCTTCATGCATCGGGCCACGATGTTCAGCTTCATCTTCATCCATGCTGGACTTACTTCCGTCACGAAGACTGGGCGTCCCGGCTGCAAGTCGAGCGACCAAATGACAACATATGCCGTCGGACCGAAGATGAAATTGTCGAGCTTATTCAACATGGACTTGCGGCCTTCAGTCGCTGGGGTATTCCGGCCCCGACCGTCTTGCGAACCGGGGGGTTGAAGGTCAACGAGGCCGTCTATCGCGCGATGGGCCGCTGCGGCCTCCTACGAGCGTCAAACGTTGGAGTCGGAATATACCGCCCGGATGACTCAAGCCTTCAACTCTATGCAGGCAATCACGACGTCGAACACGTACTGGAAACACCGGTCACAACCTATACTGATTTCACGGTGTGGCGGCGGCGACATCTCAAATGTCTGACCCTGACCGGTTCATCATGGCCTGAGATTCGGACGGTCTTGTTACAGGCGAGAAGGTCCGGGCTTTCGGACGTGGTTCTGCTTACGCATCCCTTCGAGTTTGTGAAGCATCGAGACCGCACCTACGAGAAGCTGTTTCCGGACAGGATTAACCGAGAGCGATTGCTGAGGTTGTGTGATTATCTCGCCGGAAATGCCGAGTTCGAGGTCGCTACCATGGGAGCGCCGGCGCCCACGCTGCGAAAAGGGCAGAATCCATTGTTGCGTACCCCCGTCAGATACGCACTGCCACGCATGGTGGCGAATGCGGTGAACCACGCTGTGATGCGCTTTTGAGAAACCTCGGAATGGGACTCTCCAGTATGAAAAATGATTCCGCGATGGGACTCGGCGCGCCTGCACTGCGCAGGGTCAGGGTACTCGGGCTTCTTTTCCTCCTGCTCGCAGCATGGGCGCTGCCGTCGGTCGGGTTTGCCCAGACGAGTGTGGTCTGCCCGCCGCTGGAGCGGAGGTTTGGGCCGCATGACTATCTGAACCCTTCCTCCCGCCAGCGCTTTCTCAATCTTGTGGAAAGACATCATTTCACGGATCGAGTCAGGAACATGAATCCGCGGGGCGATACCGGTTCATTAATCGGCGACATCCAGTACACGCTCAACTGGTTTCCAAATCATCATGAGGCACTGGATCTCTTCGCCCGGCTGGCGGTACGTGAGCAAAACCCCCAGCCGCTGGGCGCTAGCGCACACATCGACTGTCGATTTCAGTGGGCACGCCAGGTTAATCCGCGTGATGAAATGGTGCCGATGATTCAAGGGCTCTATTTCCATCGTCTTGGCCGCAACAGCGACGCCATCAGGCAGTTTGAACAGGCGGTGGTTCTCGGGCCCAACAATGCAACGGTCAGATACAACTTTGGCCTTGTCCTCGTTCAGGCCAGGCGCTTCGAAGAGGCCCGGGAGCAGGCGCGTGCAGCCTATGCATTGGGTTTTCCGCTCCCCGGGTTGAGAGATCAGTTACGGCGGGCCGGTTATCCTCTTGGAGATTGAGCCTCGATGCGCGACCTTCTGCTCTTCGGCATCATCGTCGGACTTATTCCCTTCATCCTGCGGCGACCGTGGCTCGGTGTCGTGGCCTGGTTCTGGATCGGTTTGATGGTTCCACAGGCACACACCTGGGGTTTCATGCGGACTTTCCCTCTGGCAATGCTCATCGGTGGGGTAACGCTCGCCGCGTTGGTCGTCAACCGTGATCGGCGCAATCTGCCGATGACGCGCGAGATGGTCATGATGTTCGTGCTGGCGGCCTACATGACGATGACCACCTATTTCGCGGTGTACCGCTCCGGTGCGTGGGCTCAGTGGGAGAGCGTGATGAAGATCTTGCTGATGACCTTCGTCACACCAATGTTGATTTTTGGGCCGCGACGGATTGTGTGGGTCATTCTGGTTACGGTGGTGTCGCTGGGGTTCTATGGTTTCAAGGGCGGGCTTTTTACCATCTCCACCGGGGGCAGCTACATGGTGCTCGGGCCACCCAGGTCGTTCATCTCGGGCAATACGTACATTGGGCTCGCCATGGTCATGGTGCTGCCGCTCATTCTGGTTACCGCGCGGTTCTTCAATGAACGCTGGTTCGATTTGGGCTGGCCCCTGAAACAGAGCTGGTACAAGGGAATAGGGCTCGGGTTCTATGCCATGTTCTGGCTTACGGGCCTGGCGATCATCGCCACCTATTCGCGTGGGGCTTGGTTGGGTTTGCTCGCAGTTGCGCCCTTCGTCTTTCTGCGTATGCGACGAAAGTGGGCGATCGTCGCAGCGGCCGTGCTCGCTCTGGGTGTGGTCGGAATTGCGGCGCCCGACCGAATGGTCGAGCGGTGGCAGACCATCGGTGGCTACGAGGAAGACACTTCCGCAATGCAACGTATCCAGTCCTGGGGCGCCAACTGGAACATGGCGGTCGAACGCCCGTTGACTGGGATGGGCTTCAGAAACGTTGAGATGGGGTACGCGTGGTGGATTTCGTACGCGAATTTCGAGGGCTACTGGCGGCACGCCTTGTCGCCCCATAGCATCTATTTCCAGATGCTCGGCCAGCACGGTTTCGGCGGTCTGTTCGTGTTCCTAACCTTGATCGCGTTTACTTGGCTGACGCTGGGACGAATCAAGAGACAAGCGAAAAAGGCCGACCAAAAGTGGCTGTCGGAGTACGCTTGGGCGATTCAGATTGCCTTTATCGGTTACCTGGTGTCAGGCGCGTTCCTGGACGTTGCCTATTTCAACCTTGTGTACGCCTTCATTGCGCTCGCAATTATCATGCGTCGCGAACTGGACGAAACTGCGGCCTTCAGTCCGGCTCAGTACCGACCTGTCTCACTACCCGCCGGTACTCAGGCGATTGGCGCAGGCGCACGGACTCAAGGGGTCGCGGCAGTGGGTGGAATGCACGTCAGGCGAGACTAATACCCGGTGTGCTAGGAAATCTTAGCTGTGCGTGGTTGGCCTCGCAGAGCCGCAATCACTGTACGGCGGAGTTCCATCAGCCCGCAGAGTTCGGCCTCAAATTCAATATCCGAGATTCGCTCGCCGTCGAGAACTCTTGGGAGCGCGAGACGGTGCGTCTTATGTGAGCACAGACCGGTGTCGGTTGTGGTGGCACTTCGGACACCCGCCGCTTCAAGAGGAGCGAAATCCTCGCTTTGCCATTTCCCGCTGGGGTAACAGAAATGCCTGGTGGGTGCATCGCTGACGCGCAAGAGTCGCTGCCTATTCTCGGCAATTTCCAGTGCGGCGCAGCTTGCGCCGTTGTGTCTTACCCGATGTCGGTGCGTATGCAACTGAAACGTCAGGAGCCCGTCTGCCGAACATTCGCGCGCTTCGGTCAACGACATCAGGCCGAACTGGCGAGACGATGCGGCCCACGCCCAGTCGTATTGAAGTGTCGAAGCGATTTCTGCTAGAAGGTCGACGCGTTCGTGCGCGCTCAGCCGGGATTCGGCGAATGCCGCGACCTGATCGTAGACGAAGTCGCGTGCCACCGGATCATCCAGGTCATGACTCCGCCCGTTCAATGACTCGATGCGTGTGGTGTTGCCGTCAAGCACACGTCGTGGTGATGTGACGAGGATGTGCTGAAGCGCCACACCGAATACCGGGGTGCCGTTTTCCGCATGGTACGTGGTGAGGTAAATCGTGGCAGCAAAGCCGCGCGCGGTCAGCGTCGGCACCATGTTGCGAAAGGTGCCGTACCAACCGTCGTCGATGGTGATCACAACAGCGGAATCGGGCAGGCTGCCATCGCCCAATCGCTTCAGCGCCTCTTCCAGCGGCAATACGGGATAGCCAAGCCGGTCCAGCAGGTCCATCCGTCGCGAGAAGGTTTCGCTGCGCATGAACAAGAAGTTGAACGGATTGGGTTGTCGGTCATCCATCCAGATGCCGTGGTAACACAGAATTCGCAACCGTTTGCGCGTTACATATCTTGCGAGCTGGAACAGACCCAGCCCTTTCAGCAACTTTAGTATTCCTTGCTTGTAGTCAGTCAATCGCCTCTCCACTGATTCCGGCCCATGCGAGCATCGTCCTACGCGGCCAGATCATCAGGTAGATCGCTGGTATATAGCGCCCTTGCTCGAACAATGAGCGTCGCGTGGGCGAGCGGGTAAGAGCGCCTGAACGGCCTTCCTTGTCCGTGCCCACCTTGACCATCAACGCGCCGTGAGTTTCAGGATACTCCCGCAGGTAGGATAGGCGGGGGCTGATCTGCGAGAGCGCCGGGTCACGAAACCAGCTTGAAGCGATCACACCTTTGTATCCAGGGTTGATCGCGAGTATTTCCGCGAGGCGCTTGTAACTGGCCAGCCAACCGTTTGGATTGAAATCATCCAGACTGTCGGGGTGTGCGTGCAACTCGAGCATGGGCCTGAAGCCGCGGGCTCCAGTCATTACGCACCTTAACACCCTAAGCCTTTGGATGAAGCTGCCACGCATAAGCGTACTGCGCGGCAGGCCCGAGCCGACGTCCGCGAACTCTGCGCCTACCGGTATCAGGCGCCCCACGAGAATTGACAAGTTCTTGCGCCACCGGTCCTCAGTGAGGGCAATCGTCGTTCCCTCGTCGCGAATGGTTTCCAGAATCCTGCGAAACTCCCTGGCATAGAGAGGCAAGATCGAAGGCGGCAGGTTCACCGCCCGCATGTTGCGTGGGTGAGTGAAGGACGATGCAACAAGTGCGCGTGCAGCCAGTTGAGCCGTTGCTGCACTCTTGGCGTTCGATGCTCGAGCAAAATCGTGAAATGCTTGGGGAAGGTGACGATAGCTGGAAGGTAACGACCCGCTGCCGAGTAGCGACATAGCCGTCAACGCCTTGGTGAGCATCTCGCTCAGCGGCGCATCTCGCTTGCCGAGCTCAGCCCTGAGGAGCCTGCCGGCATCGAGTGCCGATTCACACAAAGCGTCCAGCTCGGCCTGCGAGGAGAGGTATGTTTGCTCATTCATCGGTCGTGTCCTAGACCAAAGCGACCCCGATTCATACTGTCGCCATTCTGACACGGGCGCACGTCGTGATGCCTATAATGTCGGCTCCAGTATCTACAGGCGTTCAGAAAACTAAGTATGAGCATGACGTCCGAATCGCCTTTGGTGTCCGTCATTCTGCCAGCGTACAACGTGCGGGAACATATCGCTGATGCCATCAACAGCGTCGTGCTCCAGGCGCTGCCTTCGATGGAGATCATCGTCGTGGATGATGGCTCAAGCGACGGCACCGCCGAGTTCGTGAAGCAATCGTTTCCCGATGTCCGACTCTTTCGAAAGCCTAACGGCGGTGCGGCTTCAGCCCGCAACCATGGCATGCGCGAGGCGCGCGGTACGTTTATCGCATTCCTCGATGCAGATGACGTATGGCTGCCGGGCAAGCTGCTCGCCCAGCTCGACTACATGCGCGATCATGATCAGGTCCGGCTGGTTTGTGGAGGGTTCTCCTTCTGGCATCCGGATGAGTCCGGTGCCTTCCCGGAGCCCGCGACTCTCCATGAGGCGGTTTCCCACGCAGTCGTCGATGCGGAGCAATCGGGCTGGAACTATCACAAGTTGCTACTGAGCAACTTCGTTTGGACGTCTACGGTGGTCATTCACCGGTCGTTGATCGACGAAGTCGGGTTTTTCGATGAATCTCTTCGGCTGGGGCAGGACTATGACTACTGGCTACGCGCCGCGAGGGTAACCGAGATACACGTTCTCAAAGGAGCGTTCGCGCTCTATCGGAAGCACGATGGTAGCGCCACAATGCGGGGCACCGCCACGGAGAACTTTGCCGCGCGCGTGATCGAAACCGCATTGACGCGTTGGGGTCGAACGAGTCCAAACGGTGAAAGCGTCTCCCCCGAGGCCCTTAACGAACGGCTCTACTCCATACACCACTCTGCGGGCTACGGTTGTTATCACAATGGGCGCATGCAAAGGGCCGTGAGTGAGTTTGGTGCTTGCGTCAAGCTACGTCCTCTGTCGGCGAAATCGTGGCTTTACCTCGCGCTATCATCAGTAGGCATGCTTCGGTCAAGGTTGAGCAAGACCCACTGACGGCGCTTAGGTCCGGCCGGATTTTTCGAGTAAGGCGATGGTTAGCATTGCGCCGATGCAATCGTCCTGCATTCCTCTCCCCGTGTGCTGCCTCTCAAACAGGTCCACCATGCCAGAGCCGAAAACCTCGCGTATCCATTCCGAGTGCCCGATTATCCGGAACACGCTGTTGCGAAAGCCGCCATTTGTTCGCAACAGCCGCTCGAAGGCGGTTTCCTTCTCGGGCCTGCGCAGACTGGATGGCAATAGCCTGTTGCGGTAGTAGCGAAACAGCTTTGCGAGCTTTCGGCTGCGAGCCAGCCCTGGTCCCGCGGACACCGGCAACCCGGTCTTGTCGTGCTTGATTGCCCCAAGAGCCGGATTTATTGCGTTGATGATCTGTTTGTAGATTCGCGCATCCTTCCGTAAACCCCACGGTAGCCGTGTCGCGTAGTCAATGAACTCGTTGTCCAGGCCAGGAGTACGCACGTCCAGATGGTTTGCGTTCAGGCGTACGATGCCAAACACCATGCGTCTGCTGCGGTTCTCCATGATGTACTGTTGGCTGGCGTCCAGCCCATGCCTTCCACACGCGTAGCGCTGCATGAAGTCTTCGGTGAAGGCCTTGAAGACGGATGACTCGTTGTCCAACTCAAGTCGCCGAGCCCGGTGTTGCGCCAGCGCAAAGCGCTTGTCGCAAGCCTCCTGCATCCCCACAGGATGGAGAAACATGGCTGGATTCATGAGTATGCCCTGCAAGAATCCATCCACCGTCGCGCCGCAGCCATGCTCTTGTGCGAGCACTCTTGATGCACCTGCGAGCCTCCAATGCCCAACGTTGAAATCGCCCGAGTCGAGATTCAAATCGAAGGACGAAACATCGGACATCCAGTCGCTTGCGTCAAACTCGACAAGATTTCGATCGAGCGTGGCCGCGATTTGTCGTGCTATTGGAAGCTCGTAGTCACCCAGGTCTTCCACATGGAAGAACAAGTCGTCTTCCTTCAGGAGGTCGATGCAACTCGCCACATTGCATCGTGAGTCGAGTCCGCCGGTAATCGGCCAAGCGATTCGACCTGGCTGCGAGGTCTCAAGTGCCCGGCGGTTTGCTCCCCGAACGGTTTCGATCCCCTCGTCAAGCCAGCGCGCACTCTCGGTCTCATTGGAATCGTTCGCTGTCGGCGCCCAGTAGCGTTCGAGTATCGCTGCCCCTCCCGGAGCCAGCCGCAGGCGAGTCGCGGGAGGCATCAGCGACACTCCCGCCAGAACCGTGCGTTCCCAGTTTGAGTGGTTCTGCAGCACGAACTGATGCACCCCGATCGGATCGGGTTTGTCGAAACCGAAGCGCACCATGTCCACTAGTCGGCTCGCGAAAAACGCCCTCCCATCACGCAGCCCCCAAAAAACTGGAACGGTCCCGAGTCGGTCCGAAGTCAGGACGACGCAGCCTTCGTCAGCAAACGAAATCTCGAGCCACGAACCGTTCCGCTCGAGTGGGCTGTTCTGTGACAGGCGCGCCCGCCCGTCATGGATAAGCAACAAGCCATCAGCGGATTCACTGCGATACGTCTTGTCCAGCTCAAAACAGCCCTTTACGGTGTCCGTGACTCTATCCAAGGAGTGGATTTCCGCTGTTTCGCGACCCGAGCCGAAAGCCTCAGGGAAGACCATGCCTTTGAGAACGATCATGTGAGAAGGAAGAAACTCGTTGGAGTTGAGGGGTGAGCTTGGTGAGCACCCTGGCCAGCAGGGAGGCTCACCAGCTTAATTGAACGGTCTGGATACTGGGGGCTTTCATTGCTTCAACTGCTACATTTGACACCTTCGGCGAACAACTTCGCATGAGGAAGATCCATGTGTGCAGCAAAGCGCCGATCCGGGTCGCTGTTCAACTCGATGACGATCGGTCCGGAAGGCGTGACCGCAATGTCGATCCCGCAAAAGTTCATCTGAGGGAAGGCTGCGACCGCCCGATTCGCGAGCTCGATGCACTCCGGCCAGAAAGGGATCTCAAAACCCTTCAGGGTCGCGCCGGTGTCGGGGTGAGCATCATAAGAGTTGCGTTCAATGCTGAGGTCCAGCGCCTCAACCACGCGGCCAGTGTCGATATCGATTGGGCAAGCCAGCCCTCCAGTGGAGGTGTTGTCCACCTGGCTGCCAGCGCGACCAACTCGCAACATCCCTCCCCGCGTGACGAAACCGTCTTTAGTATGAATGACGATCAGGCGCAAGGTATTGACCGAATCGGGGTTAAGCCGTGCTAGCGCGGAGTGTTGAGTCAGATATTCCTCGATAATCGTACCGCTGCGGAAGTTCTTGAGCCGCTCTGTCCACTCCGCAACTGAGTAAACCTCGTTGGAAAGTGGGTGATGTAACTCAAGCCGACCTTCGTTCATGACAACGTTCAGCGCGGCAAACTTTGAACCGCCAGAACCCTCGGCCGCCTTGAAGCAAAGCCTCTTTTCGATGTGACCCTGAAGTAATGCAGTGAGATCGAGTGCATTGCGTAGTGGCTTGTCGTTTGTGTCGCCCCCTCTGTCGGGATGGTAGAAGCCGAGAAAAGCGGCAGTAGGGAGCCCTCTCAAACTGAGAAGCGCTTTCTCTGCCAGCTTGTGCTGAGATAGTTTGCGGAATGAAGTCGGATTGAGCTGGGACAGCTTCCTTTCGTACTGTTTTGAATTGACGTGTAGAAGGATAGTCCGCGTCCCGATACGTTCTCGCCAGAAGCGAGCAAGCATAAAATAGTTCGGTCCTAAGGACCTGTAAAAGAACAAGACCACAAACTTAATAAAGCTATAAGAGAATAGAGCGAAATTATTTTCGCTCTTTCTCCAGAGTGCACTAAGGAAGAATCGCATAATTTCCCATGCTCTGAGTTGCGACGGTATTATGAAGTCGGTTTGTCAATAATCTGACAGCGAATCTCCCGTAGAGTCCCCAAGGCCTGCCAATGATGACTGCCGAATATTTCGGGCTTTCCGGACAAGGAAGGTGGGTGTGCGGATTAGGGGCCGTCCGTCGTCGCTGCCAAGCGCAAAAGCTTGGAGAACTCAGCCCTCACGCCTCGCTGATATGCAACCTGAAGCACGTTAGGGCCGAATGCGGTGTTAGCCTCGATGATAAGGGGGCCCGCGTTCGTGATCGCTATATCCCACCCTACAGTTGGAAGCTTCGGCGTTACAAGTTGAGCAAGTCGAACTAAGTCGAGTGTTTCTTTCCAAAAGGGAATTCTTCTTCCTTCAATGGGCGCTTTGGTTTCCGGGTGGTGAGTAATCCCGACGATTTGGGGCCAGTCAGGTGAAAGCGAGGTTCGCCCTAAGCCGATCGTGCCATCAGCGAAGTTTATGGGGGCGACGATGTTTCCGCCGCGACCCTCCGAGAAATTGTCTGTAGAGTTGCCGTTGGCCGGGAGTCTAAGCACCGGCAGTAGAGTCTCAACTCCGTCGCTGGTTCTGTATGTCAGAATACGGATCGTACCCAGGGCGCCATTAGGCATTATGTCGGTAAGGTCGTCATGGGTGCTTATGGCTGGTTGAATCAGCCAACCGCTCCGATCAACAATGTTGTCACGAAGGTAGTCGTAGAGTTCACGATTTGTGAGACTAAACGCTCTAAAGTGCCAACGGCCGTCCGATCGGGTTGCAGAAAAAGCGTCGGTGCCGTGCGCGCCTGCGATAAGTTTTACGAAGATTCGATTAGGTGCATTTTCGAGCGCGCTTTCCCACGCAGCGATGCTTGCAATCCGTTTCTCAGGCAATGCTCGCCGGGCGCCGTTGTCTATGTAACAGATTATAGGAACCGTAGGGAGGCCTGCGTTAAGGCAGTGTTCTGTAAACAACAATTTGTCCCGGGCGAGAATAAGATTCTCGCCTGCAACTTCCCGGAGTTGGGGGTTTGATTCTGGATCTTGGATGTAGCGGCTCCATTCTTGTGGTGCGCGCTTATCGAGCTCGAAGAGAGAATAATAGCGGGGCCCTATCTTGTGCGTAAATCGAGCGCGTAGTACCCTAATTGTTTCCCGCGGTATTTTGAGAGGAGCTGCCTCAGCACTCTGTCGTATCGCGCGGAGGTAGTCAGAGATTGATCTTGATAGGTTCATTTTCTGTCAATCCCGAATAGCTTGTAATTAAACTGTAAATGCTGGGCGCTATAAGGAGCACTTCTTATCGTTCGGCAGCCGAAGCGTGGGGCTCTTGCCCGTGCGCTGCACCTAGCGCGCCGGTCGCGAGACGTTGGAAAATCCTGCCTTGGCTGATTAAGCTTTCCCAGTTCCCTTGCTCGACAATCTTTCCCTCGTGAAGGACAAGAATCCGGTCGCACGACTGGACGGTTGTGAGTCTGTGCGCAACCAGGATGATGGTCTTGCTGCCACTGAGGTTATGAATTGCTTCCATCACCGCACGTTCGGTCGTATTGTCGAGGGCGCTGGTAGCTTCATCGAAGATCAGTACTGAAGGGTCACGATAGAGTGCGCGCGCAATGCCAATCCGTTGGCGTTGTCCTCCCGATAAGCGAACTCCGCGCTCGCCGATGATGGTGTCGTAACCTTCGGGAAGTTCTTGTGTCACAAAGTCGTGGAGATTGGCCAGTCGTGCAGCGCGCTCGACAGCCTGCCTGTCAATTCGGTCGGCAGGCAAGCCTAGTGCAATGTTGGCGGCAATGCTCTGGTCGGCGAGGAATATGCTCTGGGGCACGTATCCAAGTGTCGCCTGCCAGTTGCGAATGTTCGCCGGACCAAGGACGGTGTCGTCGATGCGAACTTCACCTGACTCTGGTTTCAGCAAACCGAGAATGAGGTCTACAAGCGTGCTCTTTCCCGCGCCGGAGGAACCGACCAACCCGATGGTGGTGTTCACCGGGATGTTGATATTGAGATCCTCGAGAGCGGCCTTGTCCGTCTCCGGGTAGCGATAAGTGACGTCCTGCAGAACAATTGCACACTGTGGGTTCAGCGGTGTGGGGTCCGGCTCGAACTGAGCGGGTGACGGCGTCGCGGTGGTGTCGAGATCCTCCAGGACGGCGTCGACTGCCGGCATGTTGAAGCGGAGCACAGCGATCGTACTGAAGATCTTCTGAAAGGCGGGAATAAGCTGTTTGCCCGCAAGCCCGTACAGGCCGATGAGCGGAAGTGCTGTTGCGATCCCTCCGTCGCTCATCAAGTAGAGAACAAGTAGCAGCACGCCGCCGAAAGCGGCACCTTCTATTGCGTACTGGGGCAGGTTGGACAGCAGCGTGACGTTCGCCTGATGCATTGCGAAGCGACGCGATGGATTGCCGAAGCGTTCGAGGTAATTGCGCTCTCGACCGAGCAGACGTATCTCCTTGGCGCCCGCGAATGCCTCCGAAGCGGTGGTGAAGCGTTCGCGGTTTGCGGCTACGCGGTCCTTGCCGATACGGCTCAGCCATTGCTTTGAAAGGAGGTAGATCGTACCGTACGCCGCGCCCAGGCCAGTGGCGACGCCGAGCGCCAACCAGGGCTCGACGACGATGAGCAGTGTGACGACCGAAACTGCCAGGAGGGTGTAGCTCAGCAAACGCATTGCGGGCAGTAGCGCAGTTGCAACGGCTTGGCCGGTTTCCTGAAGTACGGTTTTGGACAGGTCGCCGGAGTTGCGTAGCAGATAGAACTCGTAAGGTCGGCGCAGGTACTCGTCCATGAGCCGATAGGACAGGTGATACTGCTGCAAACTCGAGTATCGTGTGACAGCCCATTGGGTGAATGCCTGAAGGGCTGTGCCCGTTACGAACACGATGAAAGCTGCAATCCCGAGAAATTGAAGGAAAGCGGTGCTGCTGGAGAAGCCAAGGCTGTTGTAGGCGTGACTAAGCCATGGTTTGGCTTCGATCATGCCCGGATCGGATAGCACCGCGAGAAAGGGCATGATCGAGGCGACCCCGGCTGTCTGCACGAAAGCGGTAACAATCATGAGCAGGATCAACAAGATGACCTTGCTGCGGTCGCCTGGGTGCAGCAGTGCGTAGAGCTTCTTGGCAGTTTGGAGCATCAGCCTTGGTCTTCGGAGATTTCGGATGACAAGTAGCGTGCACGATAGCAGCAAATGCCCTGAGGGTAAGCGTACGATCTGTTGCAGATTATCGATCCGTTCCAGTGTAGCGAGTGCAACCTTTGTGGCGAGCTGATTGGGAATGGACGACAGGGGCGGTTTGCCAGACGAGAGCTGACTGGATGGCCCAACCGCGGACCGTAGGACTTAGGACCCTGGGGCGCTGGTTGGCTGTGTGTCGGTCACCTAGCGGTTTCTGATAGCGCGAATCATTGCCGGACTGAGGTCTCTTGCATGGGCGGCTGGCTCTGGGCGTATCCCGCTGGGAGCTTCGACAGGCTGCGACAGACGGGAGGCGCGAACGCTTGGCGATGGGTTTTCCGGTTGGTGCCCGATGGGTGGGGGCACTGCCTTGGGTGGTGTGGGACGGGCTATGGTCGCATCGGTTCCATTGCTACTGTGCTTGTACAACCTCGCCCCATGCTCAGTCTGGATGAAGATCGCGCCAAGTTCGGGGATCGGTGCCGTGCGAACCCCCGCATAACGCCCGCGCCACACTTCCTGGTCGAAGACTCTTACCATCGACCACTCGGTCAGGTCTGCGCTCAGCTCCCAAAGCTCACGACTTGGGGCGCGGTAAATGAGGTATGCGCCTGATACCGGGTCATAAAGAAGATTGTCGTTGGAGATGCGATGATCGAATGGCAGATCAGCAACGGGCGCGATACTGCCATCGGCGGCGATCAGGGACGCTTTGCGCGGACTGTAAGTCCCACCGGCAACCAGCATGTCGCCACGCGTGACGTTGTAGCGAGAAGTCGAATGATATCCATGCACCTCGATTGGGCCAAGGTCGGTGTAGCCGTCCAGGGCGTCAGGGCGGGCAGGATCAATCGCCCAAGCCCTGCGATTGCGGACCATGACCAACCGGTCAAGCCCGGAGTGCCACTCAAGGGGAACAAAGCTCAACGCAGAGGACGACCCTACCGGGGCAAGCGGCATCGGGTCAGCAGCGAATTCCCATCTGCGTTGAGCGATCACGTACCGCAACAGTGCGTTTTGTCGACTCCCTCGCAGCCACAGGCGGTAGTAATGACCTCGCTTGGGGTCGAGCGCGATCTTGTTATAGACGTGGTAGTAATTGGTCTCCTTGACCGGACCGCCCTCCAGCGGCAGCTCGCTCCACTCATTGCGCAGTGCGTCGTAACGAAAGAATACGTTTGACTGGTTCAGCCCCTGAAAGTAGATGCTGGCCGTGTCTGGATGCCAGTGTGCAACATCGCCCCACACATCCGCTTGGCTCGATTGAGTGAACCATGCGCGGAAATTTGCATGTCCGGGCGGGAAGGCCACGCCGGGAATCTCTGCAACTTCTCCCGGCTGCGTCGATGCCGCAAGCTGCCCGATAGCAGATTGCGCCAGAGCGGGCGCTATGGGAAGGTCCCGCGCCGGTTGCGGCATCGGCTGGCCTGTAACCTTGTTCTCGCTCTCCACTGCTTCGTCTCCCGGCTTCCGCGCGGGAGCCTCAGCGACAAGAGGCTTGAGCCGGTGCAGCACAAGACCCTGAGTGTGCGAGATGAATGCGATTACGTCCGTTCCCGGTACAAGCGCGAACGGGCAGTAGGGTTCGTAGCGACCGAACGGTAGACTGCCGGTCAGGTCTTCATAAACTGTATATGGGCTTGCCAGATCGGGCGCTCGGTAGAGAACGTTCGACTTCAGGAAGAGATAGCTGCCGTCACGCGGATCGACAATCAGCTTCGATGAGCCAGACCCCCAAAGCATTCGCTCACCGTCAGGCCCGACACGATCCGCCATCAGTTCGGGAGCGCCAAACGGCTCGGTCATACGGTATTGCATGTACGATGTTCTGAGCCTAGACCCGAAGTTTTGCCCTCCGACGATTGCGAGCTCGCGTTTCACCGAGTTCCACAATAGCAGACCCGCGTAACCGGAGAGGCGGCGGCCGTCATCATTGCGCGGCAGGCGTTCGTGCAAATGCCATTCGTTGTCTTCGGGCGCGCGAGACCAGATCTTGCCTCCGGGCGTGTAAGCGTAGAAGCGGCCCCATTCCTGGACGTAGGTGATGGCAAAGCTACCGACGCCGTCCACTTGCGTGTCGCCGAAGGAGGGGCCTACGCGCTCGAAAACCCCGGGGTTATCCAGCGGCGTCCGTATGAACCATCCCATCTCGGTTCGCGGAGAGTCCGACGGGGCGAAGTACAGGTAATCGTCATCTTTGGTTAAGCGGTTGAACGGTCGCCGCCCGCCAGGATGTCCGGCATTCGAGTCGAACCCCTCTGGCTGATTGATGCGCCAGAATCGCCCGTCCGCCTCCATGACCATCAGCGCCCGCTCGAACTGTGAGCGCGAAAGAATCATCATCAGCTTGCCGTCGTGCTCGACAAGCTGCTGCGTCCAGCCCATGCCATCGGCGCCGCCCGATTCCCCATCGATGGGAACCACGTACTGGAAACTCTTGAACGACACGCCCTCATCCTTGCCCGGCCAGGTTGTTAGGTGTGCAAGGTTCCTCCACTCACCGGGGGCCATCAGCGCTGCTTGCTCAAGAATGAGACTTGTGGCTCGGACGGCTTGGAGGGGAGCGGCCAGCAGCAGACCGATTGTGAGCGTTAATGCGGCACGGTATCGCACGGCGGGAGCATGTTCTTGAGCGGTCTGCAACTGCCCTGGTGGGTATCGGGAGTTGGGTTGAAGGGTCGGTGAACTTGACAAGAGTGCTGCTCGTCTGCAGTCAAATGACTTTTGCTTTCAGCATAGTACAGATGCGCGGCTGAGTCTGCGGGATCGCCAAACGCGGGCGACTGTGCTCTATCTCACGGGTGTGGCCTGGCATGGCGTTCGAATTCTCTTCGACGAACGTATTTGTCATGAGGTGGTAGAGCGTGTCGCACGACTTCTGACGAAGCTGTTGAGGACTTCGACCACGCTTCCTTCGCTCGGCAGAGTATTGACCCGCATTGCTTGCGGCCCTCGCAAACCGTTTAGGCAAAAAAGCCTCGGGTGATCAAAGAGCCTTTCTTGAATGACTCTGCCCCTCGACGGATTGGCGAAAACGTCGCCGATGGACCCGTCCAGATCGAAGGCATTGCCATCCTTCTGCGAGACCGCTTTGCTGATCATGACCGGCTTCTGAGCCCTGAGGGATGGAACGTACAAGCCGCAGCCCACGATCTCCTTCAGGGAGAATTGCTTTGCGCCGTACAACCAAAGCACCGCCGGCACGGCTTGCCATAGGGGAACACCGTAGTGCTGGCAACCTTTTCGAATGGTAGCGAAGGCATTCACTTGGCGTTAAAGACGCGAGTGAGAGGTCGTTTCCCTGTTGTTCGGTGTTCTCGTTCGTTAAAGCAACGTTATGCTGAGCGTCGGCTTTCCGAATGACTTGTGTCTGAGGATCAATCGGTTAAGCGCGACTACGAAGCGGACCGTGCCGAGGCGGGCAAGCCCGGCCCGCTCAAGGGCCTTTTGGGAGGCGTGGTTATCCAGCGCTGTTTCTGAGACGGCCGACGCGAAGCCGGCATGCTTGGCGGCGATGAGGCGAGCCCGGATCGACTGCGTCTGTAAGCCACGGCCTCTGAAGCGTCGAAACGTTCTGGCGTTGCCGAGAAGCGCCGTATCGGCGTTGAAACCCAACATTCTGAGGGTTGGAGATCCTTTCATAACGAAGGCGAAATGGGCCAGCGTGCCCTTGTGGTAAGCCACGAGTCCAATGGCTGAACCTTGCCGGATATCGTCAATATAGGCTTGGTTAGATGGGGCGGCAGCGACAAGATCCGCGACAACGGTTTCAGGCAGCTCTTCGTTGCAGTGGAGCAGAAGAGGCTCGAACCCAACGGGCCATTCCGGTGGCGGGAGGTCGGCTAGATCATGCCCGAACACGACATGCGACTGATAGCGCAGAACGCGTCGGGCCGCGAAGCGCAGGAACTCACCCGGGCCCATTCCACGGGTCCGGGCTCGAATCCGATCTGAGAAACTATTACCGGGTGCGGTCAAGGTCGTTATGTAGATCGAGGTTGTGCATTCACGCGGCGTTACGACGGATCAGTTTCTTCAGCCCTTTTTTCAGCCCCATTCGGTCGAGGAAGCTGGCGGCTGAACTGCTGAAGGCGTTCAGCGATCGATGTGCTTGCAGGCTTATGCGGATTTGAGCCGTTGGTTTCAGAAGTAGCAAATTAACGCAGTTCGCTTGGTGGGTACTGAAGAGCAGTTTGTGATCACCTTCGCCTTCGGTAAAGTCGAAGAAGCGATAACATTTTTCGGCAAAAAGCTGCTCCAGCGCCAGCCATTGCAGCACCGTGCCTGGCGAGAGCTTCCCATATTCCGGGTCATAGCCGAGAAAGGCATATTTGACGCTGCCGTCCTTGATGGGGCAGTAGAGGTAGGACACGGGCCGCCCTCGATCGTACAGAAGATAGCCGCGGATCTGGTCATGGGCTGCGCGTCGGTGGAGGCGTTCGACGAATGACGGGCTGTCGGGCAGACCGGCGTCGAGAAGACGTTCCTGGTAGGTCAGGGCCGAGACGGCTCGCGCCTCCCGATGGAACTGCGGCATTTCCTCAGGCCGTCTGAATTCCCTGAAGTCGAGACCGCCGGTGTGTTCGGCGAATTTCTTGATCTTGCGCCTGATCGTCGAGCGGGTCTTGCTCGAGAACTGCGTGGCGTAGCCTTCGAAATCACCGGACATGTCGATGTAGCTGTGGAGATAGTGCTTGGTCGGATAAGCGATCAACCCTTTGCTGTTGGCGAGCACTTGAGACAACCCGCTCTCAGGCAATCGCGCGAGGTAAAGGCCAGCGCAGTCGTCCGGAAGTTCGGTTGGCAGAGAGACGGTGACGCCGTTTGCGATCTCTGCCATTGAGTGCACCTTTCGCATCACAGGCAATTGGCGTTCGGCCAAACCGATTTCCCCGAAACGAAAGGTCAGGTAGAACTGAAAGCGTTGCCATTCGGCGGAATCGGTGCTCAATGCAGCCTCCGCAAGACTTGCTCGCCGTGGCGAATGGTGGTCGCAATGACGCTGACCGTCCTGGACGCGTTGAGGCTTCTATGGAATTCGATGCCGTTGCGCCAGATCTCGACGTCGAAGGTGAGCAGGATGTTCAAAAAAAACCTTTCATTTGCATGCGTGCGACATGCACGCGTGGTGCTGAGGTTTTAGCATAAGCGGGGCGGGATTGCGATGAAGGTTTTGTCGCGAGGGGCGGTTGCGGACTTCGAAAGATCGGTTGGT
This sequence comes from Azoarcus taiwanensis, assembly GCF_012910885.1. GTDB lineage: Bacteria > Pseudomonadota > Gammaproteobacteria > Burkholderiales > Rhodocyclaceae > Azoarcus_F > Azoarcus_F taiwanensis. Next base: position 22,521 of record NZ_WTVM01000008.1, read on the forward strand.
ATTGCGTGTGGCGCGCACCCTGTCTTGCTTGCCAGGGTAAGTGGCATCGCTTGATTCCTGCGGAGGCGGTTCTGTTGGCTGTCGGGGTTCGCGGCTGACGCCGCTCCTACAGGTGGTGGATGCGCTTGTGGGTGGGGTGGGAGCGGCGTCAGCGTCAGCCGCCAATCTGCTTGTCACTTGGGCTGGGCGGTTGAATCGGGATACGTGCGCAGCGAATGAAGGGTGTTGCTGGTTTCTTCCAGACCGATTGGGGCGGATTCGCTATAGATCTGGTTGCGTTCCCCCCGCTGTTGGTAACCCGGGTCGCCCCTCGTTATCCGCACCGCAGGCCCGCGGCCGACGACGGTGTTGTGGCTGAAATCGATTGCGCGGGGCAGGTGGTTGTGGGGCTGAAAGGTCACGGCCTCGCCGTGCTGGTTGATGAGCTCGTTGTAGTGGGCGGTGACGTTGCCTTCGGCCTGAAAGAGGCGTTCGGTGGGGTTCTGGTAGAAGAGGTTGTGCTCGACGAGGTAGATATCGTCGCTGCCCGGGCCTTGCAGGGGCCAGTGGCCGAGGAGCAGGTTGGGGCGGGCGCGCTCGCCGGTGGCGCCGCCGGCGGATTTGTCGAAGACGTTGGAGCGGATGATGGTCCGGCTGGGTTCGGTGGGCATGCCGGGCAGTTCCGGTCGGGGCAACTGGTGCTTGATCTGCATGTTGTAGCCGGTGGTGTGCTCGATGTGGTTGTGCTCGATGAGCCCGGCAACGAAGGGGGCGCGACCGTCGGAATTGCCGAGGTAGAGCCCGGTGCCGACGTGACTGATATGGTTGTTGCGGATGACCCAGCCCCAGGCGGGGGTTTTGGTGGAGATGCCGTTGAAGGCCTGGGCGGCGTCGAATCCGGTGATGACAAGGTTTTGCAGCGTGACATCGTGGGCGAAGCGGCCGCGCCCTTCCGCGACGATGCCGTGCGAGCGGGTGCCGCGTCCTTCCAGCCGGAGGTGTTGCAGGGTGATGTGGCCGACATTGATGAGGCTGACGGTGATCTGGCCGTCGCGCCCGACGAACACCGCAGGCGGGCCGGAGTCCGGGCCGGTGATGATGATCGGCGCTTCTGCGGTGCCGGCCAGGTTGCGCAGCGGCAGGCCCCGGGTGTATTCGCCCGGCGCGAATATCAGCATGTCTCCAGCCTGGAGGTGGGGCAGTGCCTGGCGGTAGTCGTCGGGGGTGACGAAGAGGGTGCGTTGGGCGAGCGCTGACGCGGCGACCAACAGGCCCAGCGGCAGAAGAAGCCATCGTATCGCCGCTCTCACGGATGCCGCCTGTTTCGGTCACTGCCCAGTGCGACGATGCGTGAAAGGGCAAAGGCGAGGATCATTGCCAGCAAGGGGTCGGTAATCTCGGCGGTGCGGCCGACGACGTGGACCTGGGCGGCTTCAATCAGTGAAAGCCAGATTGCGAGGGTGATTGCACCCGATCGCCAGCTCGCGCCGTTGAGGTGCATGAGATGGAGCACGCTGCCGTAGAAGAAGCACTTGTAGATCAGGTTGAGTACATTGCCTTCCATGCCGCCGCTGAGGAAGCCGGCAAAGGGAAGCCACTCGAAGCTGTTTGCCCAAGGCGCAAACTGGTAGGGGTGAAGGCCGCTCGCGAGCAGCGAAAATAGCAATAGGAGCGTGACGCCCGTTGGTGCTTCGGGGTGTCGAAGTGCGGGCAGCAGCGCGAGCGCTATTCCGAGCCCGGCAAGGTTGTTGGCGCTGAGCGTTTTGTTGACGAAGAGCGGCTGCAACGCAACGACGAATACTGCAACGGCGCCGACTGTGAAGACACCCAAGCGGGGAATGCTGCAGCGGAGCAGGATGAGCATCCACGCGAGCCAGCCGGCGGCGTTGGCTGCTACGCGCGTGGGGTCGAGGCCGGGCGTGAGCAGCAGGGGCTTGAGGGCGTTCTTGACGTTTTGTGGGTCGAGCGTTGGAACGAGTGGAAACCAGCGGTAGCCGACCCACAGCACAGCGAGCAGCAGTGGCACAGCAAGCGCCTTGTTGTGATGGCTCGATCCCAATGACAAGCTGAGCGTGCGCGCCGCGTAGCCCGCGCCAATGCCGAGTGCGAGTCCGATGGCGTTGACGACGGCGTCGCCTACCTCCGGGCTGCGACCGGGAATCCACAACTGGGCGACTTGCAGGGCGAACGCGAGCAAGAGCGCGAGGACCACGGTGAGGAACAAGGGCACGCGTTGCCGCAGGCCCGGTTCGGCGGCGAGCAAGCCGATGAACCCGATCGGCGCGAAAAGAAGCACATTCGCGATGAGATCTCCCCGGCTCGTGAGGAAACTCCAGTCGCTGATGAAGGCTTGAAACTCTGGCCAGCTGATATCGTCGGCCCGGAAGCCGAAGGGGTAGAGCGAGCCGTAGCTTACGAGCACGGCCAGGATCAGCAGCAATGAACGCATGCGTGGACCCTAGTGGCGCAAGGGCTTGGCTGCAAGTTTCATGTCAGGCGGTCTTGCGGGCCACGATCAGCACCGAGTGACTCAGCAGCGCACCCAGTGGCGGGATGAGCTTGAGCATGGCGCGCAACGGCGCGGACTCGAGCAGCGGCTGCAGGCTCTGCAGACGACCGGGGGCGATTGGAACCCAATGGGTTTCGACGGCGAAGCCGGTTTGCTCGAGCTGGCGGCGCAGTGCGTCGGCGGTTTCGTAGCGCAGATTGGCAGGGCGGCGCAGCAGCTTCTTGAGCAGGTGCGGTGCGCAGTGCGCGTTGAGGGCATCTACCCATAGCGTGCCGCCAGGTTTGATGGCGGCGGCCATCTCGGCCAGCGCCTGGTCTGAGCTTGACAGCGCCTGCAGCACGCCGAAACAGAGGATGCCCTCGGCGCTTTGCGGTGCGAGGGGCAGCCGGGTGACGTCGCCGACCACCCAACCGCCCACCGTTGGGCTGCGTTGCGCGGCCTTGGCGACGCTGGGTTGGGAGTAATCCACGCCGATGACTTCAAGCCCCTCGTCGGCAAGCATGCGGCTGTAACTGCCCGCGCCACAGCCGATGTCGATCCAGCGCGAGCCGGCCGGGGCGCCGGTCCAGTGTCGCTTGAAAGCACGGATGCGCGTCTGCAACCCGCTCTCGCTCCAGCCGGCAATGCCGGCATCGTGGTCGAGCGCCTGGCCACGCTCGGTGAAGCGACGGCGCCAGTGTTCTTCGAACTGGGAGCGAGGCATGTCAGTGGTGGGCGCGGGATGTGAGCGGCATGGCGGTATTGTAGCCGGCGATGGCTGTACGGGCGGGATCACCCTTGCAAGTGGCGAGACAATGTCGGTAAATCGCATGTTGCGGGAAGCGACCAAACGCGTCATGTCCAACTATAATTGCGCCCGATCCCGGCGGCCCCACACCGGTGGCGTGCACTGCAGGGGCGCTCGCCGAGAGACGATAAACAAAAGGGAGTGAAGATCTTGGATGCTCGTAAGGAAGTGCTGTCGATACTCGACGATGTGCTCAGCCTGAACGGTCGTGCTGCGGCCTTCGGTGACGACACCCCGCTGCTAGGTGCAGTGCCGGAGCTGGATTCGATGGCGGTGGTCGGTGTGATCAACATGTTGGAGGAGCGCTTTGGCTTCTTCGTGGACGACGACGAGATCGACGGCGCGACCTTCGAGACAGTGGGCACGCTGGTAGCGTTTGTCGAGGGCAAGCTGGGTTGAGCAGAGCTTAGCCGCGAATAGGCGCAAAGCGTCAGGGTTGCTTGAGACGCGCCTCGTGGGTGGCCATCCACAACTCCATCATCATCAGAACCCACACCATCTCGCCGTAATAGCCGGGGTGGGCTGGCAGGTGCGTGTCGAGCAGTTCGTCGATGAAGCCCGGCCGGATGATGCCGCGGGTCTTCAGGCTGGCGAGGGTGTCGCGGGCGAGCGCCCTGAGGCCGGGGTGTTGGCAGGTCCAGACGCCGAAGGGCAGGCCGAAACCGTGTTTTTTCTTGGCGATGATCTCGTCCGGCAGGAAGCCGCGCAGCGCTTCCTTGAAGAACCAGCGCAGGGTCAGGCCCTTGAGCTTCCAGTCTGGTGGGATGGAGAGCGAGAACTCCACGAGCTCATCCGATAGCAGCGGAAAACCGACATCCACGCCGGCCAGTTCGGTGGTGCCGACGACCTTGGGCAAGTCGTTGTCGGCAAGAGTGTACTTCCAGTCCCACTCGAGCATGCGGTTGACCAGGTTGTCGGTGCCGGATGCGGCCCAGGTTGCGCGTTGCAGCGCGTGCGGGGCCTGGCGGTCGATGCGCGTGAGGAAGTCCGGTTCGAACAGATTGGCGGGGCCAAGACGTTCGAGCAGGTTGTACATGTTCAGGCGGTCGGGCATCGGCACCCTGGCCTGTTCGACGTAGCTCACCCCTTTCTTGATCAGCGGCACGCGGTCCATGCCGGGCAGGCGCAGGGCGGGCTCGAGCGCGGCCTTGCGCATCAGGCCGGGGATGTGCTCGTACCAGCCGAAGATGCGTTGTTTGGCGTAGCGGACGTTGCCGCCGAAGAGTTCGTCGCCACCGTCGCCGGCCAGCAGCTTGGTGATGCCGTCGGCCTGGGCGCGACTGGCGCAGACCCATGCAGGCACCGCGGAAGAGTTGCCGAACGGCTGGTCATAGTGGGTGGCGACCTTGGGGATGCCGTCGAGCAGGTCGTCCGGGGTGACGTAGTACTCGCGGTGGTCCACGCCAAAGCGCTTGGCGGCGATACGCGCGTATTCCATCTCGTCGTACCCGCTCGCATCGAATCCGATGGAGTAGGACCGTGCGGGCTGACCCAGCACCTTGGTGAGCATGCCGGCGACCGTGGAGCTGTCGGTGCCGCCGGAGAGAAAACACCCCACTTCGCCGCTCTCGGCCTCACGTGCCACCGAGGCTTGCACGATGTCGAGAAACTGCTGCTTGCGCGCTTCCAGGTCGCCGAATTCGTGCTCATAAAAGCGCGGCTGCCACCAGCGGGCGGCTTCGCAGGCCTCGGGCGACCAGTCGAGTTGGTGGGCGGCATCCAGCCGGCGAACACCCTGGAAGATGGTCTCGGGTGCGGGGATGACGTGAAAGTAGAGGTAATCGTAGATCGCTTGCGGCAAGATCTCACGATTGCCGCCGGGTAGCGCATCGGCGCGGTCGGAGAAGGCGAGGGTGCTGTTCAGGGCCGAGTAGCAGAGTGGCCGGGTGCCGAAACGGTCGGTGATGAGCGTCGCGCGCGGCCGTGCGGTGTCGAGCAGCACCACCGAGAATCGTCCCTTGGCGTGCGTGGGTGTGGCTTCGCCCCAGCGTTCAAGTGCCTCCAGCCATGCGGCAGCCGGACCGACACGGCGGGCGAGGGCGTCGAGCTCGTCGGAACCGAAAAGCGGCAGCCCCCCGACCAGGCAGATCATCGGGCCGGCACGGTGGGCCGAGACGTGCTTGTCGTGCGCGACGAAGCCGCCTTCGAATTCGATCAGCGCATATTCGGCGCGGTCTATGGCGCTGAGGTCAGTCTGGGCTTTGGCAGAAGTGGCGGCAATCGAGCCGAAGATGCGTGCGGACAAGAGCTGCTCCATAGTCGGCACGAGGCCGAATCATCATCGGCGAATGGTCGGCCAAATTGGATGACATATCAAGCGAGGAAGTCACGAAACAGCGTTTTGTGGCGGACGATGGTGAGTGCCCGGTGTTGGGCTTTTTTCGCGGCTTACGCCGCTCCCACAGGTAGTGGGAGCGTTTGTGGGAGGGGTGGGAGCGGCGTGAGCCGCGAAGGTTTCCGATAAAATGCTGTGGTCATGAATGCGCAGTCTCATCTTCTCCGAAAAGGCCGCTTCTCTGAAACTGGACGTATCTATCTCGTGACCACCGTCATACGTGAAAGAGCGCCCGTATTCAGCGACTTGCAGATTGCACGAACTGCCATCGCCCAGTTACGTCATGTGACAAATGCCTTTGCGTGCGAGACGCTCGCCTTTGTGCTCATGCCAGATCATCTGCACTGGTTGGTGCAGTTGAACCGGGCCGAGTTGTCGCGAGCAGTCGGGGCATTCAAGGCAAACTCGGCTCGGCAGGTCAATCTCAGGCTTCGAATGAATGGGCAGGCTTTACGGCAGAAGGGCTTTCATGATCATGCGCTACGACGGGAGGAGAGTCTGCTTGATCTGGCCCGGTACGTCGTGATGAATCCCGTTCGGGCTGGCTTGGTGCGGAGACCCGGTGAGTATCCACATTGGGATGCCTTTTGGGTTTGAGCGTGTTGCGGCGCGCTCGACGGTGGAGTTCGCGGCTTACGCCGCTCCTACAGGTGGTGGTGGCGCTTGTGGCAGGGGTGTGTGCCGCGAATGCTCGACAACACTTACACCAGCACCTCCACCACCTCCGGATGCCCCAGAAACCGTTGCGGGCTGGCGCTCGCGCCGTAGGCGCCGGACTGGAAGACCACGACGAGATCGCCTTCCTGCGCATGGCCGAGCGGCATCTTGTCACCGAGCAGGTCGAGCGGTGTACACAGCGGGCCGACCACCGAGGCGGGTTCGACGCCGTCTGGCGGGGTCATGCGGTTGCCGATGGCGACCGGGTAGTTCTTGCGGATGACCTGGCCGAAGTTGCCGGAGGCGGAGAGGTGATGATGCAGACCGCCGTCGGTGACCAGGAAGGTCTGGCCGCGCGAGATCTTGCGGTCGAGCACGCGGGCGACGTAGATGCCCGCCTCGCCAACGAAGTAGCGACCAAGCTCGAGTACGATCTCGGCGTCGGGCAACTTGTCGGCTGCTTCCGCGACGATGGTGGCGAGATTGTCACCGATGGGGGCGAGGTCAAGGGGTTGTTCGCCAGGAAAGTACGGAATGCCGAAACCGCCGCCGAGGTTGAGAAAACGCACTGGTGACGGGGCATGTTCGGCCAGGCGTAGCGCAAGGTCGAAGCACTTGCGTTGGGCCTCGACGATGGCCTCCGGGCGCAGGTTTTGCGAGCCGGCGAAAAGGTGGAAACCCTCGAAGGCGAGGCCGGCGCGGCCGATGGCTTGCAGCAGTTCCGGCACGGCCTCGGCGTCGACGCCAAACTGCTTGGGCCCGCCGCCCATTTTCATGCCCGAAGCCTTGAGCTCGAAATCCGGATTGACGCGCACCGACACCCTTGCGGGCAAACCCAGCTCGGCCGACGCGGCGTCGAGAATCGGCACCTCGCGCGGTGATTCGATGTTGACCATTATGCCGGCGGCGACCGCCTGGCGAAGCTCAGCGTCGGTTTTCCCGGGGCCGGCGAAGCTGATCTCCTGTGGGTTGGCTCCGGCGTCGAGCGCGACCATGAGCTCTCCGGCCGAGGCGACGTCGATGCCGTCCACCAGCCTGGCCATGTGGCACACCAGCGCCGGCATGGGGTTGGCTTTCATCGCGTAATGCAGCTTGATGCTGGCGGGCAGCGCGGCGCGCAGCGTCGCGACGCGGGCATCGAGCAGCCGGCGGTCGTAGGCGTAGAAGGGGGTGCGGCCGACACGAGCGGCGAGTCGGCTCAACGGCTGGCCGCCGATGAGGAGTTCGCCGTCGGCGCTTTGAAACTGGGCGATCGGGGCGTGTTCAGGCGTCTTGCGGTCGGTCATTGTTCTGCAGCCGTTCCAGGTATTCGGTGGAAAGTGTCTTGCGGTCGATCTTGCCGTTGGGATTGCGCGGCAGTGGGCCCGGGCGCACCTGCACATGGGTAGGCACCATGTAGGCGGGCATGCGGGTGCGGCACTCGGCGAGCAAGGCAAGCATATCCAGATCGCCACCTTCCGGCGGCGTGACGATGATGCAGATGGCCTGGCCAAGGGTGTCGTGCGGTACGCCGAAGGCGGCGCATTCGCCGACCATGCGGGTGGCGTAGAGAACTTCCTCGACCTCGGTGGGGCTCACGCGATAGCCGGAGGTCTTCATCATCTCGTCGCGACGGCCGATGAAGTAGAGGTAGCCCTCTTCATCCATGCGCACGTTGTCGCCGGAGAAGACCGCGATCTCGGGCAGAACCAGCCCGGATTCGCGTCCACCGACGCCGGCCGGCAGTGGCTTGAAGCGCTCGGCGGTTTTCTCCGGGTCGTTCCAGTAGCCTTGGGCCACCAGAGCGCCGCGTTGGACGAGCTCGCCGGGTTCGTTCGGTGCGCAGGGGCTGCCGTCGTCGCGCAAGACCAGCACTTCGGAGTTGGGGATGGCCTTGCCGATGGAGTCCGGCCGGCGGTCGACCTCTTCGGGCGGCAGGTAGGTGGCCCGGAAGGCTTCGGTGAGGCCGTACATCAGGTAGGGGCGTGTGGCAGGCAGCATGCCACGCAGCCGGGTGAGCGTCTCGAGCGGCATGCGGCCGCCGGTGTTGGCGATGTAGCGCAGGTGCTCTGCGATGGACGCTGGCCATTCGAGCTGGGAGAGCTGAATCCACAACGGAGGCACCGCGGTGAGACCGGTAATCTGTTCGCGTTCCATTGCCTTGATGACGTCGCGCGGCATCAGGTAGTTGAGCAGCACGACGCGGGCCCCGGCGTGAAATGCGGTAGTGAGCTGCGAGAAGCCTGCGTCGAAGGATAGTGGCAGCGCGGCGAGCAAGGTATCGTCGGCGCGGTTCTCGAGGTACTGCGCGACGCTCTTCCCGCCGGTGACCATGTTCCGGTGCGATAACACCACGCCCTTGGGGCGGCCGGTACTGCCGGAGGTGTAGAGGATGGCTGCGACGTCGGTGTCGATGACGCGATGGCCTTGAGCCGATGGCGCCTCGAGCAGCGCTGCCCAGGCGTGGGTCGTGGTGCCGGCGATTTCGGGCAGGCTGTCGGCGGCGCCGGTGACGACGAGATGGCGCAGATCGTGGCATTCGGCGAGTGTTTCTACCAGTGTGGTCGCGCGTTCGGGCGAGGTAATCAGCGCACGCACGTTGCAGTCACGCAGGATATGGCCTACCTGCTCGGGCTTGAGAATCGGGTTGATCGGTACGAATACGCCACCGGCCGCGCTGGCGCCGAAGAAGGCTGCTACCGTTTCGAAGCGCTTGTCGAGATAGATCGCGACCCGCTCGCCGCGAGACAGGCCGAGATGGAGCAGGCCGTTTGCGACGCTGCCCACCAGGTCTTCGAGCTCACCGTAGCTGAGGGTGTCTTGGGCGAAGGTCAGTGCCGACGCGTCGGGCGCGCGCGATGCGGAGGCCTGGATCAGCTGGTGCAGCAGGTGGGTGTGGTTCATGGTCTGTCCGAGTCTTTATGACAAGTCTGTGGAAGTTTAGAGCATCGCCTCCCGGGTGGGTGTGGCAAATTGCTGGCTTGCGGCCTGTTCACCCGCCTCCTGCCTAGCGATTGAGCGGCGTCGCTGGGCTGATTCTTCCCGGTCGCCCCATGTAAAAGGCGAAGAACTCGTGTGACCGCGCCTCTTGTGTTCGATCGCCGGCAGTCAGCCCGGCGGTGCAAGCCTGAGCGTCGGGCGGCTGGGCGCGCTGGCGCTCAAATGGAGGTAGGGAGGCTGACCGAGCAGGGAGAGCTGCCACTTACCGATGACGACGAATGTCGCAGTGGTGATATCGCGCAGGCCGAGGCGCTTGTGTGAAGCAAGCGATGCCGGGTTGAAGGCCGATATCCGGGACACCGACCAGCGCTTGCCGGTGTCGAGCATGTGGCGGTTGGCTGCGTCCCAAAGGCGTGAGAACGTGCGGCCGATGCGATAGCGCGGTTCGACATACACGTCGAAATCCCAAACGCAGGTATCGGGCGAGGCGAGCTCGTAACGGCAGCGCACCTCGTCCTCTTCGTAGGCGTTTTCCATCAGCCAGAGAAAACCGGCGAACTCCTCGCGCATGTATGCGCCGAAGCACAAGGCGCCGTCCGCATAGCGACGGGCGATCACCTCGGGTGGCCGTGGGAAGGCTGCTACCGCCGGATCGTGTTCAGGCACGGGGCGAATGACGAGTGCCGCACCCGGGCGTTCCTTCTCGGGGGGGGGCTCGCCGACCGGTTGGGCGACGAGGTAATAGCGGATGATCCGCGCCCGGTCCCGCGTCAGCCGCGACAGAGCATGCGCTGCCGCATACCACAGGCCGTTTGCGAGCCCGAGCTCGGCGATCGAGTGTCGAAGGCGCGCCAGCATTGCCCGCGTCTAGCGCCGCAGTTCGCGGCTTACGCCGCTCCCACCCTTCCCACAAGCGCCTCCAGCACTTATGGGGGCGGAGTAAGCCGCGAATGCCAGCGCCCCATTGGGCACTAGCGCGCGCCTCTCAGGCAGCTTTTCGCGGCTCACGCCGCTCCTACCTTTCCCACAAGCGCCTCCAGCACCTGTAGGAGCGGCGTAAGCCGCGAAAGGCCGTGTGGTGTGCTCATTCAGGTTGCGCATCATCCGTGCGTAGCTGCCTTCACTTGCTCTTGATCATCGTGCCGACCCCGTGGTCGGTGAGGATTTCCAACAGCAGGCAGTGCTCGACCCGTCCGTCGATGATGTGCACCGACTTGACGCCGCTGCGGGCGGCGTCAAGGGCAGAGCCGATTTTGGGCAGCATGCCGCCGGACAGGGTACCGTCGGCGACCATGTCGTCTACGTCGCGCGGCGTGAGACCGGTGAGCAGCTTCCCGTTCTTGTCGAGCACGCCCGGCGTGTTGGTCAGCAGCACCAGCTTCTCGGCCTTGAGGATCTCGGCAAGCTTGCCGGCAACCACGTCGGCGTTAATGTTGTAGGTTTCTCCGTTTTCCCCGACGCCGATCGGCGCGATCACCGGAATGAAATCGCCCTGGTCCAGAAAGGCGATGAGGCTGGGGTCGATGCTGGTGATTTCGCCCACCTGGCCGACATCGACGAGGTCTCCAAGGGGGGCGTCCTTCTTCTGCATCAGCAGCTTGCGCGCGCGGATGAAGTTGGCGTCCTTGCCGGTCAGACCGACCGCCTTGCCGCCATGCTGGTTGATGAGATTGACGATCTCCTTGTTAACCTGGCCGCCGAGCACCATCTCGACCACCTCCATGGTCTCGGCATCGGTTACCCGCATGCCCTGGATGAACTCGCCCTTCTTGCCGACGCGGGTCAGCAGGTTCTCGATTTGCGGGCCGCCACCGTGCACCACCACCGGGTTGAGACCAACCAGCTTCAGGAGCACCACGTCGCGTGCGAAGCAATCCTTGAGGTGGGCGTCAGTCATGGCGTTGCCGCCATATTTGATGACGATGGTCTTGTCGAAGAAGCGCTTGATGTACGGAAGCGCCTCGGCGAGGATCTCGGCCTTGAGAGCGGGTGCGACGTTCTTTGTGCTGGGCTTGGCAGTGTCTGACATGGCGGGGTCCGGTGGTGATTCTTCGTAGGGGTCTATTCTAAGGAAACCCGGCACGATTTGCTGCGCCGCCGAATGGCCGGTGCGCCGAGATGGTGCGTTTCGCGGGGTTCAACGCAGCACAGCGCCCGCATAATTTCACGGGAAACTGAGCCTCGTGATGGTAGCATCGCGCCTGTTCTGCGAAGTATGCGTTTGGAAAAGGATTGCGGATGAACGTCACGGTTTTCGGCACGGGTTACGTTGGTCTCGTAACGGGTGCTTGTCTTGCCGACGTTGGGCACAACGTCATGTGCATCGATATCGACGAAGCCAAGATCGAGGGGCTTAAACAAGGGCGGATTCCGATCTACGAACCCGGCCTCGAGCCAATGGTTTTGCGCAACCATGAGGAAGGCCGCCTGCACTTCACGACGGATGCAGCCGAGGGCGTGAAATTTGGTGCGTTGCAGTTCATCGCTGTGGGTACGCCACCCGATGAGGACGGCTCGGCCGATCTGCAGTACGTGCTGGCAGTGGCGCGCACGATCGGCGAGCACATGGACGACTACAAGGTGATCATCGACAAGTCCACCGTGCCGGTGGGAACGGCCGACAAGGTGCGCACTGTGGTCGCCGGCGTGTTGGCCGAACGCGGCACGGATCTGCCGTTCGACGTGTGCTCGAACCCGGAGTTCCTCAAAGAAGGTGCGGCGATCGAGGACTTTACGAAGAGCGCCCGCATCGTCGTGGGCACCGACTCGGAACGGGTACGCGAACTGATGCGCGAATGCTACGCGCCCTATAGCCGCAACCACGACAAACTCATGTTCATGGATGTGCGCGCGGCGGAACTCACCAAGTACGCAGCCAATGCGATGCTGGCGACCAAGATCAGTTTCATGAACGAGATCGCGAACCTTGCGGAAAGGCTGGGCGCGGATGTGGAGCAGGTTCGCCTCGGCATCGGCTCCGACCCGCGCATCGGTTACCACTTCATCTACCCTGGCTGTGGCTACGGCGGCTCGTGCTTCCCAAAGGACGTGCAGGCGCTAGCTCGGACCGCGGTGCAGGTGGGTTATGAGCCGGAACTGCTGAATGCAGTCGAGGCTGTGAACAATCGCCAGAAGCAAGTGCTTTTCGACAAACTCAGCCAGGCGTTTGACGGTGATCTGACGGGTCGTACGATCGCTGTCTGGGGCTTATCCTTCAAACCCAACACCGATGACATGCGCGCGGCGCCCAGCCGGGTCCTGATGGAGTCTCTCTGGGATGCGGGAGCGAGGGTACGTGCGTTCGACCCGGAGGCCATGCACGAGACCATCCGGATCTACGGCGAACGCGACGGCCTCACGCTGGTGGAGCACCCCAATGAGGCCGTCGAGGGTGCCGACGCGCTGGTCGTGTGCACCGAATGGAAGCAGTTCCGCACCGTCGATTTCACTTGGCTCAAGAGCAAGCTCAAGCATCCGGTGCTGGTCGACGGCCGCAACATGTACGACCCCCGCCAGGTCAAGGCCGCGGGTTTGATGTACTACGCCATCGGCCGTGCGGATTCGCTCAAGCCGGTGATGTGAGAGTCGATTCGCGGCTTACGCCGCTCCCACCCCAGCCGCATACGCGTCCACTACCTGTAGGAGCGGCGTAAGCCGCGAACAGCAGCGGTGGAGTCGGACGCCCGCATTCGGATCGGGCGCAGGCTTTCGCGGCTTACGCCGCTCCTACCCGCACCGCAAACGCTTCCACGGCCTGTAGGATCGGCGTAAGCCGCGAAGCGCGGCTGCCGGCTCAGTCGATGGCTAGCCGCTTGGCCTGTGCGGCGGCTTTCTTGGGCAGGGTGAGCTCGAGGACGCCGTCGTTGAAGCGGGCGTTGGCTTTGGATTCATCGACTTCTTGGCCGAGCTGGAAGCTGCGGGACACCTTGCCGAAGTAGCGCTCGGTGCGCAGTACGCGTTCGCCGTCCTTGATTTCCTTCTCCTGTTTGCGCTCTGCGGAGATGGAAACGACCGGTCCGTCGATGTGGACATGGATGTCCTCCTTGCGCACACCGGGTAGCTCCGCATGCACCTGATAGCCATCGGCATCTTCCTTGACGTCGACCCGCATCTCGGGCGCCTCAACCGCGCCGCCGCTGCCGTATTCGACGGGACGAACGAAGAAGCCACGGAAGAAATCGTCGAGAGGATCGCGACGGGTGATGTTTGCCATGATCAGCCTCCTTGTTTCGTGTGGGTTGCCCTTTCGGGTTCAATACGAATATAGGTTCGGCAACCGGGATTTCAAGGGGGTAAGGCCTCTTGCGCCGACTCAGGAGCGGGAATGCCCGCTCAGGCGACGAACGAGTTCTATGATGGCATCGCGGTTGGTCCACGAGAACACCTTGTTTGCCGCTGCGTCGGCCGGGAGCCAGAGTTGGGCTGTGTGCTCGTCGGGGGCGAGCCGCACTGGCCGAGGGGCCGGAATGCTGACGCTGAAGACGTGCTCGGTATTGTGGTGGACGCCGGGCGCGTAGCGGTGACGCCAGCGGGGGTGGATCTCGAAGCGGTTGGTCTGCTGCCAGTTCTGCAGGGCGTCGGCTCCGACCTGAAGGCCGGTTTCTTCGACGAGTTCGCGCCGGGCAGCGTCCAGCGGGGTTTCGCCATTTTCCAGACTGGCGGGGACCGACTGCCAGAAACCGGGTGGGTCCTTGCGCTCCAGCAGCAGGATTTCCAGCGCCGGGGTGTGAACCAGCACCAGTACAGATTCCGGGCGTTTTAACTCGGATGTGCTCATGGCGCGTCGGTTGTGCGCCAGAAGACCCACATCGGCAGGCCGTGTTCGCCGCGCTCGATGACTGTTTCTGCCAGGATCTCTTCGCAGGTTTCAAGTGCTTCGGGCGCGTGGCGGGCGATCGCGGTGCGGCCTTCGATGAGGAGCACATGACCGGCGGCCCCCAGCCAGTCGAGATCGGCGAGGCAGTCTGCGAAGGCATCCCAGTTTTCGCCGAACCAGCTGGGGAACGCCAGTGCGCTGCCGAAGGCTTGCAGCAGACCAGCCTTGTCGCTGCAGTCGGTCAGATCGATTCGAGCGAAGAACAAGCCGCGTTCGGCCGCTTCTGACGCGAGCGATTGGGGGCTGTCGATATCGGTCGAATGAATGCCGGGGGCCAGCCCGGCAACCGTGCCGGGAGGCTTCAGGCTCACGGTCGGACCTCGATCTGCCTGAAGCTACGGTAGTGGTCGTCGGTGTAGTAGAAAACTTCCGGGGGGTCGCCGCCGGTTACCCAGCGTCGTGCGCCTCGGGTTGATGAACCCGGGGTTTCGATAGTGTATTCCCGGTAGAAGCCGAGCGGCTTTTGTGGCAGCAGGCGCTCGCGGTTCTGGAACGTGGTGCCGTCCTGACGGTAGGGAAAGGGGCCTCCGGCGAATATCAGGTCGAGCGTATGAATTGCCTCGCGAGGTACGCCGAACCTCGCGGCACGGGTGTCGACGCTGTTCGCAGGCGGCTGGCTGACCGTCGGCACAGGTTGGCCGGGCTGAGTGGGCAGCAACCCCGGAAAGTGACCCTGGATGGCGGCATAGGCAAGGGCGGCAACTACTGCGACGACGCCGAGTGCTCTTGATCTGATCATGGATTCACTTGATTCGAGGCGGGATGTTCGAGACTGGTGTCAGGATCGTCCCATGAGCACCGACGCGGCCGCATCCCGCCTCGCCTCGGTGAGGGATGCGGTGGCTGCGCCGGCACGAATGCCGTACTTCTTGACCAGACCTTGCTGGAAGGTGACGATCGCTTCGAGGCGCGGGTTGCTGGGATCCAGTTTGCGGCATCGGAGAATGAGCTTGCGCGCCTGGGCGGCGAATTGCTCGTTCCAGCCGTTGCGCTCGATGTGCCGCAGCAGCGCGAGCGCGGCGTTGAAGAGTACGTGCGGATTGCCTGGCAGGCGGCGTGCGGCGTTCATCATCTCGCTCACGGCACCGTCGAAATCGCCGGCCTGCGCCTTGACTGCGCCAGCGCCAATCAGGCGCTTGACCTCTTCTTGAATGCCGGCGTCGATGGCGGTTGAGATGTCCTGCCGGCCGCGATCGCGCAACAGCTTGTGGGTCTTGGCCAGCGTCTCCTCGTCTTCAGCGTTCCGGAGGACGTCTCCCACGAGGTCTTTGCACTCCGTCTCGAGACCATTCTCGAGACAGGCTTTGATCAGCTCATGCTTGAGCGAAGTTGCCAGTGCAGCGGACGTCGCCCCCTTTGCGGCTTTCTCCAGGATCTCTCGCGCTTCGGCGCGGTTGCCAGATGCCTGCAGAACCATTGCTTTGGCGAGTGCAGTACAGGCTCGCGTGGCGTCGTCGCCACTCATGCTGCGCTCGAGGTCGCCGACGGTCGTCTGGGCGTCGTTGAATTTCTTCTGAATAAGCTGGGCCTTTACCAGGCGCACGTGATCCTCCGGGTCGCGGAAGTCCGAGTACTTGCCCATGCGCACCACCTCGGTGAGCGCCTTCTCGGCCCCCTCGTAGTCACCGGCACCAATGGCGATCTGGCCGAACTCACGGAGCCGGCCCACGCGGTGGGGCGACAATTCGATCGCACCCCGCATGACTTCGTGTGCCTGCTGCACTTGACCCATGGCTTCGCGGGTGCGGGCTAGCCAGTCATAGGCCTCGATGTAGTAATCGCGTTCAGCGACCAGAGTGGTGAGAATCGCTTCCGCGGCTGGATAGTCCGCTCGGCGGTAGAGCTGCCGGGCGATACCGAGCTGGGCCCAGGGCACCGGTTGCTCCGCGACGATAGCCTGGAAGATGGACTCGGCCTGATCGATGGCGCCCAGGCTCTCATGCAGTTCCGCCCGAAGCCGCATGAAGTCGCGACGATGCCTTGGATGGAGTGCTTCCTGCTCTTCACAGTAGTCGATGGCGCGCGTGGTCTCGCCTGCGTCGATCATCTTCCAGGCGGGCAGAAAGATCTCGCGACGCATCATGACGCGCTGCAATCTCGAGAGCAATGTTCCGGGCGTAAGCGGCGTAAGGATGTAGTCGTCCGGGGCGAGCTCCGCGGTGCCGATCACGCGTTCGTAGTTGCGCTCGCTCGAGATCATCAGGAAAACCGTTTCGCGCGGGATGATGTCACGAGTGCGCAAGTCTTCGAGCAGGTGCTGCCCGTCCTGTCCTTCACCGAGGTCGTGATTGCAGAGAATGACGTCAAAGCGTTCTTGCTTGAGCTTGCGCACCGCGGCGCCGGCACTGGTCGCATACTGAACTTCGGTGATGTTGAAGTTCGTGAGCATGGTGCGCAACTGCCCGCGCATGCTCTGGCGCGCTTCGATGACCAGGACTACGAGGTTTTCGAGCTGAATCATGTGTGGGGCGCTGTGTTCGTTCAACCGGCGAGAATAATCTGCCTGTTTCTTATCTCATGGGTCGGATCGCCGGGTTAATCCCTGAGCAAAAGCCTACCATCAGATTTACGGCTGTTACAGAGGCATTCTGAAGCAAAAACGCCCGCGAATGCGGGCGTTTTCGAGCGTGAAGCTTCGAGATGTCAGTTCTTGGCGATTTCGACCTGAGTCTCGACCTTCTGGCGCAGACGGATGTGGAGCTCGCGGAGCTGGCGCTCGTCGACGTCGCCCGGCGCATCGGTGAGCAAACACTGGGCTCGCTGGGTCTTGGGAAACGCAATCACGTCGCGGATGGATTCTGCGCCAGTCATCAGCGTGACGATGCGGTCCAGACCGAAGGCGAGACCGCCGTGCGGCGGCGCGCCGTACTTGAGCGCATCGAGGAGGAAGCCGAACTTGATACGGGCTTCTTCCTCATCGATGTTCAGCGCGCGGAAGACCTTGCTCTGGATGTCGGCACGATGGATACGCACCGAGCCGCCACCGATTTCCCACCCGTTCAGCGCGAGGTCGTAGGCCTTGGCGAGGCAGGCACCCGGGTCGCTTTCGAGCAGATCGAGGTGTTCGTCCTTGGGGGACGTAAAGGGGTGGTGGCAGGCGGTCCAACGCTTGTCTTCTTCGTCGTACTCGAACATCGGGAAGTCGACAACCCAGACCGGCGTCCAGGCCTCGCCGGTGACGAAGCCCTTCTCATGGCCGAGCTTGACCCGCAGGGCACCCAGCGCATCGTTCACGACCTTGGCCTTGTCGGCACCAAAGAAGATCAGGTCGCCGCTCTGCGCGCCGGTGCGCTCGAGGATGGCGCGCAGCGCGTCCTCGCTGAGGTTCTTGACGATCGGAGACTGCAGGCCTTGCTCGTTGGGCTGGGAGGCGTCGTTTACTTTTATGTAGGCCAGCCCGCGAGCGCCGTAGATGCCTACAAAACGCGTGTATTCGTCGATCTCTCCGCGGGTCAGCGTGGCGCCGCCGGGCACGCGCATGGCCGCCACACGGCCGCCGCTGTTCGCCGGGCCGCTGAACACCTTGAAGGCGACTTCGCGCACTGCATCGGTGACTTCGGTCAGCTCGAGCGTGACACGCAGATCGGGCTTGTCCGAGCCGTAACGTCGCATGGCTTCGGCGTAGGTCATGCGCGGGAAGGGGTTGGGCAGTTCGACGTCCAGCGACTCCTTGAATACGAAGCGGACCATCTCCTCGACCAGGCCGGTGATCTCGATCTCGTTCATGAACGATGTTTCGAGGTCGATCTGGGTGAATTCGGGCTGACGGTCGGCGCGCAGATCTTCGTCGCGGAAGCACTTGGTGATCTGGTAGTAGCGGTCGTAACCGGCGACCATCAGCAACTGCTTGAAGAGCTGCGGCGACTGGGGCAGCGCGAAGAACTGGCCGGGATGCACGCGCGAGGGCACGAGATAGTCGCGGGCGCCTTCCGGAGTGCTCTTGGTAAGCATCGGCGTTTCGACGTCGATGAAGCCGTTGGTATCCAGGAAGCGGCGGAAGGCCATCGCGACCTTGTAGCGCAGCATGAGGTTCTTCTGCATCTGCGGGCGACGCAGGTCGAGTACGCGGTGGGTCAGGCGGACCGTCTCGGACAGGTTGTCGTCGTCGATCTGGAACGGAGGCGTGACCGATGCGTTGAGCACTTCGATCTCGTGGCACAAGACTTCGATCTCGCCCGACACCAGGTTGGCGTTCTCAGTGCCCGCCGGACGTCGGCGCACCTTGCCGGTGATCTGGAGCACGAACTCGTTGCGGATGGATTCGGCGGTGGCGAACATCTCCGGGCGGTCAGGGTCGCACACGACCTGTACCAGGCCCTCGCGGTCGCGTAGATCGATGAAGATCACGCCGCCGTGGTCGCGGCGGCGCAGTACCCAGCCGCAGAGGGTGACGGTCTGATCGAGATCGGCGGCGGTGACCTGGCCGCAGTAATGAGTTCGCATCGCTAATTTTCCAAACTAAAGCACGGCCCGTGGGCCGTGCAGCTGTTTCAAACAGGGTGACGGTCAGGCCGGGTGGCAGGCACAGGACCCGCCGCAACCCGCCGCGGGCGTGTCGGACGAGGCCGGTGCACTTTCCGAGGGGGTGGTTGGTTTGCTGGAGCCGCTGTTCTTGAAATCGGTGGCATACCAGCCGCTGCCCTTCAGCTGGAAACCGGCTGCCGAGAGCAGCTTGACATAGCTGTCGGCGCCGCAGGTCGGGCAGGTGCTCAGGGGTTCGCTGTTCACTTTCTGCAGGTGCTCTTTCTGAAAGCCACAGGCATTGCAGCGATATTCGTAAATCGGCATGGACGTCTCCACAGGCAAGCGCGAAATTTTAGCAGATACCAACTGGTGCCGGGGATATGGGGGTGGAGAGACCGCTTTTCAAGCGGTCACTCTGGACGGTTCAACCACGCTTTCATCCCCCTTTTGAGCCGAGTGAGTGGCGAACGCCTGCGCGAGATCCGGCGCCGTGGACGATCCACGGACCGATTCGCGGCTTACGCCGCTCCTACAGGCGATGGCTGTCGCCGCGCCAGGTGCATAGCCACTGCCTGTAGGAGCGGCGTGAGCCGCGAACAACGCCATTTGCACCTTCAGTGCCATAGGGCGTGTTCAGCGAAACGAACCGCACCATGGCGAAAGACCGGATCTCGCTCAGAAACTGCTCAGGTACGTGGCAGTGATCGCGTCACCCCAGAACAACGCGATGATGCCGGCTGCGGCGAGGTAGGGGCCGAAGGGGATCGGAACGCTGCGTTTGTGGCGGGCGAAAGTGATGAGGGCGATGCCCACCACTGCACCGACCAGCGATGACAGCAGGATGGTCAGCGGAAGCACCTGCCACCCCAGCCAGGCACCGATGGCGCCAAGTAGCTTGAAGTCTCCGTAGCCCATGCCTTCCTTGCCGGTGGCGAGTTTGAACAGCCAATAAACCGACCAAAGGGAGAGGTAACCCGCCATCGCGCCGATCACCGCGCTGGACAATTCGGTGTAGGTGCCGGCAAGGTTGAAGGCGAGACCGAGCCAGAGCAGGGGGAGCGTGCTCTGATCTGGTAGCAGCTGGGTGTCGAGGTCGATGAACGCGAGTGCGATCATCGCCCAGATGAACAAAATGGCACCGACCGCCGAGAGCCCAAAGCCGAAATGCCAGGCCGCGAAGCCAGTGAGGGCTGCAGTGAGCAGCTCGACCACCGGGTAGCGGCTACTGATGGAGGCGCCGCAGTGTCGGCAGCGGCCACGCAACAACAGATAACTGAACAGCGGAATGTTGTCGAGCGCACCGATGCCGCCGCCACAGTGAGGGCAGCGCGAGCGCGGCATGGCGAGATTGAAACGTTCGCGATCGGCGGGCAGCTCCTCTCCGCGCAGCTCTGCAGCCTGCGCTTCCCATTCGAGCTCCATCATCTTGGGAAGGCGATGGATGACGACGTTCAGAAAGCTCCCGACGAACAAACCCACCAGCGTGGCGAGCGGGATGAAGACGAGCGGATCTTCCAGGAACTGAGGCATGAGCGGCTTCTAGACGAGGTGACGCCCGACCGTGGCCGGGCGTCCGGGCAGCGGGAGGCGGGGCGGGTCAGACCACCGCGCCGAGCTTGAAGATCGGCAGGTACATGGCGACGACGAGACCGCCGATGACCACGCCGAGGAAGACCATGATGATGGGCTCCAGCAGGGTGGACAGGCCGGCGACTGCGTCATCGACTTCCTGCTCGAAGAAGTCCGCCACCTTGCCCAGCATCGAGTCGAGCTGACCCGATTCCTCACCGATCGAGACCATCTGCACCACCATCGTGGGGAAAACGCTGGCGTTTTGCATCGACACCGTGAGACTGCTGCCGGTGCTGACTTCGGTCTGGATCTGCTTGGTGGCGGTCATGTACACATGGTTGCCCGAGGCGCCGCCAACTGAATCGAGCGCCTCGACCAGCGGTACGCCAGCAGCGAACATGGTTGATAGGGTCCGCGCCCAGCGCGCGACCGTGGCCTTTCGCACGATGTCGCCGACAACCGGCAACTGCAACACTACGCGGTCGACCAAGTTCTGCATCTTGGGTGATCGTTTATACAGGTAGCTGATGACCAGCACCGCGCCGATGATGGTGCCGAAGATGAGATACCACCATTCGACGAAGAAGTCCGACATTGCGATCACGATCATGGTCGGCGCGGGCAGATCGGCGCCGAAGCTCGCAAAAACGTTCTTGAACTCGGGGATGACGAACAACATCATCACCGAAATGACCAGTGCGGCGACGATGACGACCGCGATCGGGTAGAACAGCGCCGACTTGATCTTGCTCTTGATCGCGAGAATCTTTTCCTTGTAAGTAGCCAGGCGGTCGAGCAGGTTGTCGAGGATGCCGGCTTGTTCGCCAGCGGCAACAAGGTTGCAGAAGAGGCGGTCGAAGTGCACCGGGTGTTTGCTGAAGGCCTGTGACAGGCTGGCACCGGTTTCGACGTCGGAGCGGATGTCGTTGAGTAGCCGGGCGAGACTCGGGTTGGTCGCACCCTTGATGCCGATATCGAAGGCCTGCAACAGCGGCACGCCCGAGCGCATCATCGTGGCCAGTTGGCGGGTGAACAGGGCGATGTCCTTGTCCGTGATCTTGCGGCCGCGCGACATGCGCTGCTTCTTGATCTTGGTGGTCATCACGCCCTGCTTGCGCAGGTTGGCCTGGACTACGGATTCGGTCGCCGCGCGGACTTCTCCGCGAACGATGCGACCCATCTTGTCCTTGCCTTCCCAGTGGTAAAGGTTTTCCTTGGGGCCGCGTGGGGCGGCGCTGCGAACCCGTGTTGCTGTTGCCATATGTGGATTCCGCTGGTTATTCGTTAGTCGTAGCCAATACTTCTTCGAGCGAGGTGACGCCTTGTCTGACCTTCAGCAGGCCGGACTCACGCAAGTCCTTGACGCCCTCGGCCCGAGCCTGCTCGGCGATGTCCATGGAGTTGCCGTTTGTCATTATGATATGCGCAATCTCCTCGCTGATGGGCATGACCTGATAAATTCCGACCCGCCCCTTGTAGCCGGTGCCACCGCAGCGCTCGCACCCGACCGGGCCATAGGGCTGCCAACTGCCATCCAGATCTTCTGCCTTGAAACCTGCCTGGAGCAGGGCCTCGACCGGAATGTCGACGGGCTGCTTACAGGTGCAAAGCCGGCGTGCAAGACGTTGCGCGGTGATGAGGATGACCGACGATGCGATGTTGAACGGCGCCACGCCCATGTTGCGCAAACGTTCCAGCGTGCCGGGGGCGTCGTTGGTGTGCAGTGTGGACAACACCATGTGACCGGTTTGTGCTGCCTTGATAGAGATCTCGGCGGTTTCGAGGTCGCGGATCTCGCCGACCATGATCACGTCCGGATCCTGGCGCAGAAAAGAGCGCAGCGCCGCGGCAAAGGTCAGGCCAGCCTTCTCGTTCACGTTGACCTGGTTGATGCCGGCCAGGTTGATTTCGGCTGGATCCTCGGCAGTGGAAATGTTCACACCCGCCGTGTTGAGGATGTTCAGACAGGTGTAGAGGGACACCGTCTTGCCGGAGCCGGTTGGGCCGGTGACCAGCACCATGCCGTATGGACGCTCGACAGCTTCGAGAAGCGCCTTCTTCTGCTCCGGCTCGTAGCCGAGCGCGTCTACGCCGAGCATTGCAGAGGACGGGTCGAGAATACGCATGACGATCTTTTCGCCATGCAGGGTCGGAAGCGACGAGACGCGGAAATCGATTGCCTTGTTGCGGGACAGCACAAGCTTCATGCGGCCATCCTGCGGGACGCGCTTCTCGGAGATGTCCAGTCGCGAGATGACCTTGATGCGGGCGGCGATCTTGTCCTTCAGCACCAGCGGTGGCTGCGCAATCTCGCGCAGCACGCCGTCGGTGCGCACGCGGATGCGATAGAACTTCTCGTACGGTTCGAAGTGGACATCTGACGCGCCTTCGTTGATTGCGTCGATGAGCACCTTCTGGATGAACTTGACGACCGGCGCGTCGTCGACCTCTTGCTGCGTGCTGTCGTCGCCGTCTTTTTCGCCCCCCGGAGCCTCCTGGTCCAGGAGATCCATATCGAAGTCGTCGCCCGTCAGTTCCTTGAGTGACTGCTCAGCCGACTCCGAAAGCTTTTCTATGATCTTAGCGAGTTTGTCTGCCTCGGCGACCACAATGTCGAGCTGCATGCCGCTCTGGAAGCGGATCTCGTCGAGAATTCGCATGTTCGCCGGATCGGCGGTAGCGATGACGAGACGATTCTGACGTTTGGAAAGCGGGATGACCTGATGCTTGCTCATCAGCTTCCGGTCGATTGCGTCACGCTCGACCATTTGAGGGTCCAGCGCCGAGATGTCAATCACCGGATATCCGAAGGTGTCCGCTGCAAAACATGCCACCTGGCGGGTCGCCATGAGCTTGCGTTGTGCAAGCTCGAGAATGAAGCCGTAGGGGCCCTTCGCCGCGGCTGCCGAACATGCCGTGGCATCGGCTTCGGAAAGCTTTCCTTGCTGGATCAGCGCGCGGGCGAGACCGCTCAGAGGTGTCTGCGGATTGGCTGCCATGGAGATCGAGTTTGATTTGACGCTTGATCTTGCACGCGTGGTCGCTGCTTGTAAAGTGCATAGGCCGCGCAGTGAAGGCGGCTTCAGATCTCGCGGTGGGCGCCGTGGGTGCTTTTCGGACGATAGAGGCGGGCCATGCGCACCATCTTGTCCTCGGCCTGGATGACCTCGATCGCGACGCCGTTTATGCGAATCGAGAGATCAGCCTCGGGAATATCCTGCAGGTGCTCGAGGATCAGGCCATTGAGGGTCTTGGCGCCGGCTACCGGGAGTGCAAGTCCCAGCCGGCGGTTCAGTTCGCGAAGGTTCTGCGATCCGTCGACCATCACCGTGCCGTCCTCACCCCACGAGAGTCTGTCGCTGCTATCCGGGAGGCTTGTGGTGAACTTGCCGATCAGTTCCTCGATGATGTCTTCCAGTGTCAGGAGACCGAGCAGCTCGCCGTATTCATCCACGACCATAGCAAGACGCTGCTGATTCTCCTGAAAGAACTGCAACTGGGAGTAGAGCGGAGTATCGGCCGGAATAAAATAGGGCTTGGCCACCAGGTCGCGAATGGCTTCGGCGGAAAAACCGGCATCCAGCGACTGAGCGAGCATGCGTCGGAGGTGCAGTACGCCGATCACCTGTTCGTTGTCACCGTCCAGCACAGGCAGTCTGGTGTGGTAGCAGGTGGCGATCTGTTGGCGGATTTCCTCCGCGGGCAGACGCAGGTCGATGCTTTCGATCGCACCGCGGGGCGTCATGACGTCCTCGACGGTGATGTGTTCCAGATCGAAGAGGTTGACGAGGATGTCGCGGTTTTTTTGCGGGATGTACTGCCCGGACTCCAGTACCATCGAGCGCAACTCCTCTATCGACAGCTGGGATGACGCTTGCCCGGTAGGCTGTAGTCGCACCAGCTTCAGTATCCCCGACACGAAGAGATTGACGAACCAGACCGCGGGGTACGAGATCTTGAGCAGGGCGGTGAGCGGATAACTCACGATCAGTGCGAGCCGGTCTGCATGGTGCGCGCCGATGACCTTTGGCGTGATCTCCGAGAAGACCAGAATGAGGAAGGTCAGCAGCACCGTGCCAGTGGCCAGCGCCCAGCCCTCTTCTCCGACGAGATGGATGGTGATGACGCTGGCGAGCGTGGCCGCGGCGACATTGACGAGATTGTTGAACAGCAGGATGACGCCAAGCAGCCGGTCGGTCTTGGCGAGCAGGTCGAGCGCGAGGCGTGCGCCACGGTGGCCTTTGCCGGCCAGTGCCTTCAGCCGATAGCGATTGGATGCCATCATGACCGTTTCGGTCATCGACGACAGGCCGGAAAGCACGAGCAGTACGACGAGCGCGCCGAACTGTGTGCTAAGTGACAGAGTGTTCACAAAACGCGGATTCCGCTTGTCAGATCAGGCCGGCGCGACCCAGCAGCACTTCGATGACGAAACGGCTGCCGATATATGCGAGTACCAGTGCGATGAAGCCGGCGAGTGTCCAGCGCAGCGCGACCCGTCCGCGCCAGCCCCACACCCGTCGTCCGAACAGCAGGGCGCCGAAGAGCAGCCACGAGGTGATTGCGAACACGGTCTTGTGGTCTAGCCGGAATGCCTTGCCGAACAGGGTTTCCGAGAAGACGATGCCGGAAACCAGGGTGAGTGTAAGCAGCACGAAAGCGATGCTGATGAGACGGAACAACAGTGACTCCATCGTCAACAGGGGCGGCAGGTTGGCGATCGTGCGACTAAGGCGACCGCTGTGCAACTGCCGCTCGGCCACTGCCATCAGCATGGCGTGCAGGGCGGCGAGCGTGAACAGGCTGTAGGCGAGCATTGCGATGATGAAATGCGCGCGAAAGGCGGGTGACGCCGCGTTGATCAATACATGTGGCCCCGGGAAGAGGACGGGTAGCAGGCTCCCGATCAGGCCGGCGGGCAGAACGAGCGCATGTAGGCCTTCGAGCCGTGCGTAGAAAGCCTCGATCCAGTAGAAGCACACCGCCAACCAGACGATGAGCGATACCGCCAGCCCGAAGCCGAAACGCATGTCGTCCCCGGGGAACATCGCAGCGTGAATCGCGAGCCCATGCACGATGAGTGCGCCAAGAAGTATGGCGCGCTCGTTGGTCGACATGCACTGGACCCGCCCAGCTGCAGGGTCACGCATGCAGGAGCGCCAGAACCAGAACCCGAGCGTCCCATAGAGCAGGGCCGCAGCCAGATGAAGTAGAATGACGTACATAGATCAGCCAAGTGTACTCCAGGCTGGGCTCATCTGGATAATTTGAATGCTCGAGTGCGCGGGTGTCGGTCCGCGTACCCTCGTCGTCACGTCGGGACTCGATGGACGACGTCTGTTCGGCCCCATACAAGCAAGCGGATACCATGCTCGACAACCTTACCCAACGCCTCTCGAAAGTCGTCAAGACCCTTCGTGGTCAGGCTCGTCTCACCGAGGACAACATCCAGGACGCGCTGCGCGAAGTGCGGATGGCGCTGCTCGAGGCCGATGTCGCCCTACCGGTGGTCAAGGATCTCATCGCCAGGATCAAGGAAAAGGCGGTGGGCCAGGAGGTCATTGGTTCGCTGACACCTGGTCAGGCGCTGGTCGGTGTCGTGCATGACGAGCTGAAGGCTTTGATGGGTGGCGCCCACACCGGGCTTGATCTCTCGGCCCAGCCCCCGGCCGTGGTCCTGATGGCAGGCCTGCAGGGTGCGGGCAAGACGACCACCACCGGTAAGCTCGGCAAACTGCTGCGCGACCGGATGAGAAAGAAGGTGCTGGCGGTGTCGGCCGACGTCTATCGTCCGGCGGCAATTGAGCAGCTGCGCACTGTGGCGGGCCAGGCCGGGATTGATTTTTTCCCGTCGACGGCAGATCAGAAACCCGTGGATATCGCCCGCAAGGCGCTGGAGTACGCGCGAACCCATTACTACGATGTGGTGCTTCTCGATACTGCTGGCCGTCTTGCCATCGACGAAGCGATGATGGCCGAGATCAAGGATCTTCATGCCGCCGTCAAGCCGGTGGAAACCTTGTTCGTGGTCGATGCCATGCTCGGTCAGGATGCAGTCAATACCGCGCGGGCCTTCAACGAAGCCTTGCCGCTCACCGGGGTAGTGCTGACCAAGCTCGATGGCGATTCGCGCGGTGGTGCGGCGTTGTCGGTGCGCCATGTCACCGGCAAGCCGCTCAAGTTTGCCGGTGTCGGCGAGAAGCTCTCCGGGCTCGAGGAGTTTCATCCGGAGCGCATGGCGAGCCGGATTCTCGGCATGGGCGATATTCTCGGTCTCGTCGAGGAGGCGCGGCGCGGCGTCGACGAGGATAAGGCGCGCGATTTCGCCAAGAAGCTCAAGACCGGCAAGGGCTTCGATCTGAACGACTTCAAGGAGCAGATCGCCCAGATGCGCAAGATGGGCGGCCTGTCGTCGATGATGGACAAGCTTCCAGCCCAGTTCGCGCAGATGGCCGGCCAGATCCAGGGAGGGGCCGAGGAGAAGCAGATCGGCCGCATCGAGGGCATCATCAACTCGATGACCCCTGCCGAGCGGAGCAAGCCGGAGATTCTCAAGGCCAGCCGCAAGCGGCGTATCGCGACCGGTGCCGGGGTGTCGGTGCAGGAGGTCAATCGCCTGCTCAAACAGTTCGAGCAGACGCAAAAGGTCATGAAGCAGTTCTCCAAGGGCGGCATGCAGAAGATGATGCGTGGGCTCAAGGGCATGATGCCCGGTTTGCCGCGCTGAGCCGGAGGACTGCAATGAAGTTCGGCGCCATCATCATTGGAGACGAGATCCTGTCCGGCCGCCGTGCCGACAAGCATCTCGCCAAGGTCGTCGAGTTGCTCGGCGCGCGTGGCCTGCGGCTTGCCTGGGCACGCTATGTGGGCGACGAGCCGGGCATGTTGCTGCAGACGCTGCGCGAGAGCTTCGCCACCGGGGACCCGGTGTTCAGCTTTGGCGGCATAGGTGCGACGCCGGACGACCGTACACGACAGAGCGCGGCCGCCGCCCTCGGCGTCGAACTGGCCCTGCACCCAGAGGCCGAGGTGGCGATTCGCGAGCGTTTTGGCGGTGAGATCACACCGCATCGGCTGCAGATGGGGGTGTTCCCGGTTGGCAGCGAGATTATCCCCAATCCCTATAACCAGATTCCCGGTTTCTCGATCCGCGAGCACTATTTCGTGCCCGGCTTCCCGGTCATGGCCTGGCCGATGGTGGAGTGGGTGCTCGATACTTGCTACTCGGATCATCACCACGTCGAAGACTACATTGAGCGGGCAATCACGGTCGAAGACGCCTACGAGGGACGGTTGATCGATCTCATGGAGCGGCTCACCATCGAGTACCCGGACGCCACCCTGTTCAGCTTGCCGACCGTGGCCGGCGATGGGTTGCGTCGCTCGGTCGAGCTGGGGATGAAAGGACCGAGCGCGCGCGTCGAGGCGGCGATGGCCGAGATCCGGCGTGAGGTCGCAGCCCGCGGTTACACCTGGCGAGAGCTCGATTGACCCGACGCAGCCCGTCCGCGCCCGAGTCGCGTTGCATTGCGCTTGAAGGGCGTGAGCTTGATTATCTGCTTCGCCGCTCCCATCGACGCACGTTCTCGCTTCACGTCGATGAGCGCGGCGTAAGAGTCAATGCGCCTGTGGCGGCGCCCTTGGGCGAGATCGAGGGATTCATGCGTCAGCATGAGGCCTGGCTGGTGGAGCGGCTGGAACGGCACGCGCAGCTCGCACATCGGGTGCGTTTCGAGCCGGTCGATGGCGCCACCCTGCCTGTGCTGGGCAGGCCCTGTCGCCTGCGTCTGGTTGCCGGCGTGCGTCGGAGCGAATGGTCCGGGGATGTCGACGGTGCCGAGCTGCTGAAGCTGCCGTCTTCGGGCGACGTGCCCAAGCGGCTGGTGGCCGCGCTCAAGGCGAGGGCGATTACCCGCTTTACCGGGCGGGTGGAGGAGTATTGCCTGCGACTTGGCGTGCCAATGCCTGCAGTGCGCGTGTCCTCGGCGCGGACCCGCTGGGGCAGTTGCAGCAGTTCGAGCGGTATCCGCCTTCACTGGCGCCTGATCCACCTGCGGCCGGAACTGTCGGATTACGTCGTCGCGCACGAGGTGGCGCATCTCGTGGAGATGAACCACTCGCCGCGTTTCTGGTCCGTGGTTCAAGCCTTGTGTCCTGGTTGGCGTACGCTGCGCGCCGAGTTGCGCGAGGCAGGCCGGGAGTTGCCCATGATCGATACAGGCTCCGAGGCGCCCGCTGGCGACGCCTGAGGCTTTTCCCTGACAACACGAACGGTAAGAAAATGAGAATTCTCCACACGATGATCCGGGTCGGCGATCTCGATCGCTCGATCGACTTCTACACCACGGTGATGGGCATGCGCCTGCTGAGGCGTCAGGACTATCCCGAGGGGCGGTTTACGCTGGCCTTCGTTGGCTATCAGGACGAGGCCGACGGCGCCGTGCTGGAGCTGACCCACAATTGGGATACCAACGCGTATGAGCTCGGCAACGGTTACGGGCATATTGCACTGGCGGTGCCCGATGCTGCCCAGGCCTGTGAGGATGTTCGCACCCGAGGTGGCAAGGTCGTGCGCGAAGCCGGGCCGATGAAGCACGGCACTACGGTGATCGCTTTCGTCGAGGATCCGGACGGCTACAAGATCGAACTCATCGAGCGCGCCTGAGACGCAACAGCAGCATTATCGCCACAGCGAGTAATACAGCGCCGCCGCCAACTCCCGCCGCGAGGGCTTTTCGTGCGGCCAGGAGCCAGCGATTGTCGTGCTCGAGATAGACCCAGCCGATCGGCGCGATTTCGCCGATCGCGGCGCGGACAACGAAGCTGTCATCGAGTTTTGACAGTGCAGACTGGCTCGATTCGCCAGTATTCAGGCGTTCGAGTGCGATTGTGGCATGCGGAGAAGCACTCAGATTTCCGGCGGAGTTTCGCTGCACGGCAGCCAGAGGTTGTTCCCGGCGGTCCATGATTACCATCGCATGCACTTGGGAAAACCGGGTGAAGGCTTCCAGGCGGAAGGCGAGTGCGACTCTGTCGTTGGCTGCGACCTCGAAGCGGGCAAGCTCGGCGGCCGTTGCAGCGATTTCGGTTGCCTGTGCGCGGATGAGCCGGTGGGTCTCCTCGACATGTCGATAAACCATCGACACGATCAGCATGTACGCAACGATCAGCAGGGTGGTGATCGCGATGATGGTCGGGCTGACGACGCGCCGCCTGCCGGTGCCTGCGAACGGTGTTTGAGTAGGTTGCGAAGAAAAGCGCATGCGTCAATCTACTACACTCGACCGGGACGCGGGTAGGCGCGTGCTTGGTGCGTCTCAGTCGTCCGCACACTCGTCGCGTATGGCGATGACGTCGTCGAGATTGTCGAGGAAGACGTCGACACAGTCCGGGTCGAAGTGTCGGCCACGACCATCGAGAAGCAGGTCGACGGCCTTTTCTATTGGCCACGCCTGCTTGTAGGGTCGGCTGGAGCTGATCGCATCGAACACGTCGGCTACTGCAACGATGCGTCCTTCGAGGGGGATGTCCCTTCCGCTCAGGCGGTTCGGGTAGCCGGTGCCATCGAACTTTTCATGGTGCGACAGTGCAATGGAGGCACCGAGTTGCACGACGCGCGATGCGGAGTCCTTCAGGATGTCGTAACCGATCGTCGTATGTCGCTTCATGATCTCGCGTTCATCGGGAGAGAGCGCGCCGGTCTTGAGCAGGATGTGATCCGGAATGCCCAGTTTGCCGACGTCGTGCATCGGCGCGGCGAGCAGGAGGTCGGAAACGAAGCTCCCCGGTTGCGACAGGTGTTCGGCGATCAGCGCCGAATACCGGGCCATACGCTGGATGTGGGCACCGGTCTCGGGGTCGCGGAACTCGGCTGCGCGTGCCAGGCGTACGATGGTCTCTCGTTCGCGCTGCAGAATGTCGGCAGTGGCTTTTCTGACCTCCTCGGCGAGGATGTCGGCCCGGTCACGGGTGAGCTTGTGCGCCTGTCGCAGCTTGAGCATGTTGTGCACGCGCGGCGCGAACTCGTGTTTGTCGATGGGCTTGGTGAGAAAGTCGTTTGCCCCGCGAGAGAGCGCCTCGTAACGCGTGGTCCGTTCGCTGTTGGCGGTCACCATGAGAATCGGCACTTCCTCGCGAGGGTGACGTTCGCGGACTCGACTGATGAATTCGAGGCCGTCGAGGCCTGGCATCATGTAATCGACGATGATGAGATCAGGCTCGTTATCCAGACACCACTTGAGGCCTTCCGAGGCGTCTACGAAAGTGTGCGGGATTGCGCCAGCTTCATGGGCGACCAGCTTCTCCATCAGGAGAAGGTTGAGCGGCATGTCGTCGATGATGGCGATTTGCATGGATGTTTGCTTGGCCGGGTACAGCGTCATAATGACAGTGTAGCGGCATCGTCAACGTAACAGAGTTCACGCGCGAGAAGGTTTTCATTCGCTGACGATTTCTGGAAGGCGGTAATTGTCGAGTCTGGCCATTCCGGGCGGCGCAATCGCACAAAAGAAACCCCCGGTCGAAGGGACCGGGGGTGGGGATGGTGGGCCCAGCAGGACTTGAACCCGCGACCAAGCGATTATGAGTTTGCCGCCAACGCGCTATGCCTAGAAAAATCAAGCGTAGGCGAGCGTAATCCAAACAAGTACAAAGTACTTGCGCGTCAGTAGTTTAGCGCAGTTTTGCGAAATAGGACAGACTTGAGCACTGTACCGCAGAAGTACCGGGATCAAGCCGTTGTAAGTCGGCTGAGGCTGCATTTAGGGTTCACTGGTGGTAAAATTTAGCTAGCATTTGGCTGGTCACGAGGCGTGAGGCGAACGGAAATGAACGTGGGGCGTGCAATTCGCCTGTGTCGGAGGCAGCGAGGTGCCTCGCAGAACGAAGTAGCCCAGCGGGCGAACTGCTCTGTGTCGTACCTCTCGATGCTTGAGAACAACAAGCGAGATCCAACGTTGTCGACCATTACCAGGATCGCCCAGGCATTGCACGTCCCAGTCGGTGTGCTTTTTGTTCTGGCGTCGGACAAGTCGGAGATGGGTGCAATTGATGAACATCTGTCCGGTGAACTGGCGAGGTCTGCAATGGCAGCCCTGACAATGCCTGCCGAGCAGGCCGCAAATGATTGAATCTTGGACCAGAGGTCTAGAGTGCGGTGTCCGGCTGAGTGATACTCAATGGGCGCCGCAAACAATATACGGGTGGACAGCATGGCTAGCGCGGATCAACTCAAGGCGCTTGTGAAGTCCCACATCGACCGGGATGACGGAAAGTTTTATTCCGTCGCCATGCAGGTGGCAGCGCATGAGGCGAAAGTGGGGCACGGCAAGCTAGCAGTCGAACTGCGTGACATGATCGACGCAGCGAAGAGTCGTGTCCTGGGGGTGGGGGCAGGCCAACCTGTGCCATTGGCCCGCCCGCGGGGTGAAGTTGCGAATCTGCTGCATGTCAGTCATCCCGAGAACCGCTTGGCGGATATGGTGCTCGATGCTGGTATCCATGCCCGGCTAGAGCGCATTTTGAAGGAGCAGCGTATGTTCGCCCGCATTCGGGAGCATGGTCTCTCGCCGCGTCGCAAACTGCTGTTGGTGGGGCCTCCTGGAACAGGCAAGACAATGACTGCATCGGTACTTGCAGGTGAGCTCGGTCTGCCTCTCTTCTTGGTGCGTCTGGACGCACTTATCACCAAGTTCATGGGCGAGACTGCCGCCAAATTGCGCCAAGTCTTCGATGCCGTTACGGAAGTACGTGGTGTTTACTTTTTTGACGAGTTCGATGCAATCGGCTCGCAGCGTGGGCTTGCCAACGATGTCGGCGAAATCCGCCGTGTGCTTAACAGCTTTCTGCAGATGATTGAGCAAGATCAATCAAACAGTCTGATTGTGGCTGCGACCAATCATCCTGAAATTCTGGACTATGCCCTATTTAGACGTTTTGATGATGTAATTGAGTATCACTTACCAACTGCAGATCAAGCGGCTAGCCTTATCCGTTCACGCTTGGGGCGCTTCGTGCCTAAGCCATTTCCTATGAAGAAGGTTACTGAGAAAGCTGATGGTTTGAGCTATGCGGAAATCCGTCGAGCTGTGGACGAGGCTATCAAGGAAGCGTTGATGCATGATGAAGATCGCGTCAAGGCGGAGGCTCTAGGCGTTGCATTGACCGAGCGCCGGCAACTCAGTAAAAAAATAACCAACAGGGATTCTTCAGCTCATGCCGGTACCCCCTCGCGATAAGCTTCCTCATTTATTGCTGCGCGATACATCCACCTCCAAGCCATTCACAGCACACTCTTCTAATGGAGGCTCAAAGCCGGCGCTTCCAGAGCTTCCGCGTCAACAGCATGGGCAAGCACTTCAACGTCAGCTTGCCACGTTAAAGCCGCTGGCTACCTCGGCTGCGGCTTACCAGCGGCAGCAAGAGGTTGAAAGCGGGATAGGTCTTCAAATCCAGTTTGTTAGTCAACCCAATGTGGAGCTCGCCTTCCAGAGTTTGGCCGAGGAGCGCGGAAAGGATGACAGCAAGAAAATTGAATTGCTGAGTGTGCGGCAGGACGGTGAGTACACTTATGCCAACGTATTTGTTCCAGATGGAAAGCTTGCTCACTTTGAAAAGTATGTGACTGAGTATCTTGAGGAAAAGAAGGACAGGAACGGCAACGCGCGTGACCACAAGCCGTTGCTGAACACAATTGAGGCAATACGAGCAGCAGAGTTGCGCGCGTTGTGGACTGATGACGCTACGTTACTTCCGGTCGATCCAGATGAAGCTTTCTGGTGGGAAGTTTGGTTGCCAGTTCGAGGAAACCGGCAGGCTGTTCTGGCGGACTTTCGGAAACTTGCCGGACTTGCAGAATGTCGTGTCAGTGATCAAGAGGTTCACTTTCCTGAAAGAACAGTTGTGCTGATGCATGCATCGCAACGGCAGTTCTCCGGTTCGGTTATGACGCTCAATTGCGTGGCTGAGTTGAGGCGGGCTAAGGAAACAGCAGAATTTTTCGATGAGATGGGTGTCGGCGAGCAGCGGGAGTGGCAGGATGAATTGTTACAGCGGGTGCGCTTCCCCTCCGATAGTGATGCCGTTCCTCGTATCTGTCTGCTCGACTCGGGAGTGAACCGTGGGCATCCATTGCTCTCGCCATTGATGGCGCCGGGTGACATGCACACTGTCGACCGAACTGGGCTGACGGACGACACTGCTAACCACGGTACGGGGATGGCGGGCTTGTCGGCCTATGGTGACTTGACCGAGGCGGTTGCATCGTCAGCTTTGATCAGCATTGAACACCGTCTGGAATCTGTGCGGCTCGTTGCTGCTGGAGGTGCCAACGTAGGTTCGGCCACACTGCATGCCCAACTGTTTAGTGATGCAGTGGCACGACCTGAAATCACCCACGCCCACCGTAAACGGGTCTTTTGCTCCGCTGTGACAGCATCCGATTACCGAGACAGGGGGCGCCCATCATCATGGTCTGCCATGGTCGATAGTCTCGCGGCTGATCCAGACGGTGCGGGGCAGTTTCCTCGGCTGTTTATTCTTTCCGCAGGTAATACTGATGACCCTGCGGCGTGGGCTGAATACCCGGCCAGCCTGTCTACCAATCTCGTTCATGATCCCGGTCAAGCTTGGAACGCATTGACCGTCGGAGCTTGCACAAGTAAGACGAACACTCAGCATCGGAATTATCAGGCGGTGGCCCCAGAGGGCGGGCTTAGTCCTTATACGACAACATCAGCTTCTTGGGATAGGGCCTGGCCACTAAAACCCGATATTGTTCTGGAAGGTGGTAATTTGGGGGATGACGGCTTCGGACCGATTGGGATGAACAGCTTGCAACTCCTATCAACCAACAATCGGCCGCAAGAGCGTTTGTTTCGAGCCTTCAATGCTACCAGCGCCGCTTCGGCGTTGTGCGCCAAAATTGCCTCTGAAATTGCGGTAGCGTATCCAGCACTGCGCCCTGAGACGATCCGAGCCCTGATTGTGCACTCTGCTGAATGGAGCGATGGCATGCTAGCAATGTACCTGCCGGAAGGTGCTGCTAATAAAGCATCCTATGCCCAACTGATCAGGCATTGCGGCTGGGGAGAGCCCAACTTAGAGCGTGCGTTATGGAGCGCAAATAATTCGCTGACGCTTGTAATTGAGGATGAGCTTCATCCATACAAAAAAGAGAAGGGTGAATCCGTCAAGAGTCGTGACATGAACCTGCATGAGCTGCCGTGGCCGCGCGCAGAATTGGAAGCGTTGCAGGATGCACAGGTTCAGATGAGAGTCACGCTGTCGTACTTCATTGAGCCTAACCCCTCCACGCGAGGTAGTGCATCCAAGTATCACTATCCATCCCATCGTTTGCGCTTTGATGTCCAGCGCCCCCTCGATGCTTCCACAGAGGATTTTGTTGCACGCATCAATGCAGCTGCCCAGCGAGAGGATGAAGGTGATCCGGTCAATCCTGCCGACCCTAACTGGTACTTGGGCGACAGGCAGCGACATCGAGGCTCACTGCACCAGGATGTATGGGAGGGTACGGCCGCCGATTTAGCTAGTCGCGGTTTTCTTGCGGTGTACCCGGCGGCAGGGTGGTGGCGAACACGTCCAGCACTAGAGCGCTATAGCTTGCCAGCGCGATACAGCCTTGTCGTGTCCATCCGGACTGAACAGACCGAGGTGGATCTGTATAACGCCATAGCTAACAAGGTCGC
This sequence comes from Azoarcus taiwanensis, assembly GCF_012910885.1. Lineage (GTDB taxonomy): Bacteria > Pseudomonadota > Gammaproteobacteria > Burkholderiales > Rhodocyclaceae > Azoarcus_F > Azoarcus_F taiwanensis. The sequence goes on from NZ_WTVM01000008.1 coordinate 57,324, forward strand.
TGTCGTTGTGTAAGGAGCTGGCGCGTCGGTTTTTCTGCCAGAAATAAGTTTATTTCAAGGGCTTCCAGTCCGGCGATGCCTCGCATAATCGTTGGAGGCGTATATGCTCTGGTTCCGGGATTAAGTGAGCCCAACGAGCTTTTTCTTCATCCATCTCACTGACTCGAAGCTCATCTCTTACTATTAGGTTGCCTCCTCCAAGCTGGCGTGCCGCATGCCAAAAGCTGTTGGCGCTGCCAACAATGTGCACAGGGGTAATTGGCAGGTTGTATTCCTCGCTTAACCATACAAGAAAGCCCAAAGCGTAGCCCTTTCGGCGATGCTGTGGTTTCACGTCAATCCCATAGAGGTATACCGCATCTTGAAGGGGGCTTATCCCAAAGGTCGCTACAGCCACCTCCTCTTTCAAGGTGTTTGTTGATTTCCACGCAGAACTGACCCGGGGTTTTCATCTAAAACTGACCCACCGGTTTATGCGTACAGTATAGCTACGCGGGGTTGGTTCCGGTTTCGGGTTGTGGTGTCTGTTCTCCTTGTGTTT
>NZ_WTVM01000090.1 GCF_012910885.1 Azoarcus taiwanensis
GTCATGTCTGGATTCTCCAAGGCGTCAGGGTCAGCGAGAGTGCTGATAGCGATGAGCATTGTCAGCGAAGCGGCGCAGCTCGGCGAGGGCTTCGTCGGCGAGCAGGGGCGAGCGCGGACGGTTGGTTTCGACCGCGGAGATCGACAGTGCTGCGTGGTCCATCGCGGTCAACGCGGCTTCGATGCGGCCCGTGTGCTCGCGGATGCGGCGCTCGGCGTCGGCGAGCATCTGCAGGCGGTGCATCAGTGTGGCGCGCTCACCGGCGCCGAGGTCCGCACCCTGCTGCGCGAGCCTGCGGCGCACGAAGGCTTCGTCGATGCCCGCGACGCTTTGTGCAAGCACTGCGATGTCCTGCAGCGTGGCGAGGGCACCGCGACTGACGTCGCCGACCAGCGCTTCGGCACGCTCAAACGCAAGCTCGCGGGCGTCGAAGCGGGCCGCGATGATCTGCTTCAGGCGTGTATATCGGCCGTCGATTCGGTCGGCCAGCGCCGCGAGTTCCGGCCGGCGTGCCTCGAGTAACGATCCCTTGGCGGCGCAAAGAGCGAGCACGAGCTCGTCGGCATCCGTCGGAGGACGGGCTGGATCGAGCTCGCGGAGACCGGTTTCCCGGGCTTCGGTGATCTTCCTGGCCCGGTCTGCCTCGGCCAGTTTTACGCCGGTAGTCGCCTCGAGATGCTCTGCCCGACGTCTTTTCCAGGCGCGCCAGCGCCGCTCGACAAAAAGGCCGACCGGGATTGCGCCGAGTCCGGCGAGCCAGCCCGACAGCCAGGGCTCGAAGCCGCCCCACAGCGAAGTGGCCCATATCAGCAAGCCGACGAACGGGAGGACTACCGCGTAGCGCAAGAAGACCTGCCAGCGAGCGGGCTTGTCGGTGCCGAGCGCCAGCGATGGGTTGAACATGCCCAGCATGAACCAGGGCATGCAGCTGATCAGCAGACCGTAGGCGAAACCTTGCAGAAAGCCGAGCATGGGTGAGTCCGTGTTGCAGGTCAGGGCCTATTCTGACCGTTTGCGCAGCTGTTTGACACTGTGAGAAGTGGCGTCGGGGCAAAAAAAAAGCCCGTACCGCGGATGCGGTACGGGCCTCGGGCACGGAAATGCCGTTCGATTCAGTCGCGGCTGACGAACATCGCACCGACGGGCCACAGCATGACGGCTCCGATCGCTCCCCAGATGCCGGCGATCGCGAACAGGTTCGCCCAGTCGACCCAGTAGTTCAGGTCGGATAGCTTGGAGTCTATGACCGAAGGAATGATGAAGATGCTGACCAGGGCGACGACGATGCCACCAAGGATGCCAACCCGCAAACCCTTACGCCAGGCAGGCGATCCCTTGACGACCGCGATGCCGAAAAGGAAGGCGATCGCTACGAGCAGAATGATGATGACTGGGAGATTCGCCATCAGGTACTCCCAGACGATGTTGACCGCGAGCCACACTTCATAAAAAGACATGGTCAGACCCTCCCCTTGGCGACCGCCATGTAGGCGGGTTTGAGCAATTGCACTTTCATCAGCCATGCAAACCAGCTGTCCTGCAGCGGATCCACCAGCGGTAAAGACGGAATCAGCTTGCCGTCATAGTCGAACTCAATCAGCCACGCCGAGCCTTCGCGCAGAATCATCGGGCATGAGGTGTAGCCGTTGAAGCGACGCGACGGGTCGCGCCCGGCGATCACGTCGATCAGGTTGCTCACCACCAGTGGCACGCTCTGTTTGACGGTCGCAGCCGTCTTGCCGCGCGGGGTGCCGTTGATGTCGCCGACGCCAAACACGTTGGGATAGCGGCGGTGACGCAGTGTCTCGCGGTCAACTTCCAGCCAACCGCCGGCAGCCATCGGGCCTTCCTGCCAGGCGAGCGGACTATTGAACAATGCGTCCGGTGCACGCATTGGTGGGACGACGTGGATGAAATCGTAGTCCTCGACAGTGCGCTCGCCGTCGGGGTTCTCGAAGGTCGCCTTGTGGCCGCTGATGTCGATCGCGACCAGCTTGCTGCTGAACACTACCGGCACGTTCGCCTCGGCCCAGCGTTCAAGGATCATCTCGTTGAGCGTGGGTACGCCAAAGACCACACCGAGAGCCGAATGGAAGACGATCTCCGAGCGCTCGAGCGTGCCGGACTGCCGCATGCGGTCGATGAGCATGAAGGTGGTCTTGAGCGGTGCACCTGCGCACTTGATCGGAGTACCCGGCAGCGTCATCACGGCCTTCCCGCCACGCTGACGGAAGGCATCCATGGACCTCCAGGTCTCGTTGGCGGCCTTCGGACCAGGATAGACACTGCCTACCCCGTTGCGTCCGATCGCATTGACGTCCATGCCTTCGATCTGGGCAAAGTCGAGATGACAACCGGTGGCGACGACCAGATAGTCATACTGGAGTCGCTGACCGGCATCGGTGACGATCGTGTTGGCGTCCGGGTTGTACTCGGCAACCATCTCCCGCACCCATTTCACCCCGGCCGGCATCAGGTCATCGTTGCGGTCGATGACCTTGTCGACGGGCCAGATGCCGGTTGCGACAAGCGTATAGCCCCGGTTGGTAGTTGTGCTCTTCCTTGCGGTCGACCACTGTAATCTGGGCGCCTTCGAGTTCGCGCGCGAGCCGGTTCGCAACCGCGAGGCCGGCGAGGCCGCTGCCCACGATGACGATACGGGCGTTGGTCTTGAGCGAGGCCTGCGCTTTCGGTGAGTTGAGGGTGCCGCCCGCGGCGAGGGCAACCGGCACCGCGCCGGCACCGAGCAGCAGACGTCGGCGTGATTCGCCTTGGGCGGTGAGGTTTTCAGGCTGGTCAGGGGTGCGCATCGCGGCTCCTCCGTTTATATGGTCTTTCAAGGCTGCGCAGGGACTGGGTACAACTTATAAGTATAAGTATATGCTTATTCCCATGCGTTTGCGTTCAAGAACCGCGGGTTTTTTGCGCTAGATCAAGGCGACGATGCGCAATCGTTCGTGCGCGTGGATCGGGGCGCAATCGCGTTCACGCGCCACTGCCTTGGTAACGCCTAGGCTGAACCGTTTCGTGCGGCAGAGCTGCCCGGGCGGTGGCGGTGCAAGACCATGTCGCTGAGCAACTGGTCGCGAGACAGGCCGCCGCGTCTTGCGTGGCGTGTGCGCTCTTCGATCACCAGTGAAACATAGCGTCCCTTGACCGGGTGTGCCGGGAAGAGCAGCGTCTCGTCCGGAAGGGAGAAGATCTTTCTCATGAGGCTGTCGTGGAGTGTGCCGATATCCGCCTCGCTGTCACCCGCAGCGCAACCGGCGACGTCGAGCGCATCGCCGCAGAACAGTCGGTCGCGCCACAGGTAACTCACACAGCCCGGGGTGTGGCCGGGCGTGTCGAGGACGTGCAGGCGTTCCCGCCCGAAGCGCACGGTTTCACCTTCCGCCAGTGGCAGGCTGTTTTCGATCGCGGCGGCGCGGGCACCCGCGCCGATGCGGACGTTACAGGCGGTCGCCAGCTCCCGTGCGCAGCTCGTTCGGCCGTGGTGAAGGTGTGTGTGCAGTACGAGGACGAGTTTGAGCCGGTACTCGGTGAGCAGGGCACGGACGAGTGCGTCGATGCCCGGAACGGGGTCGATCACTACCGCTTCGCCGCGGTCGCCGAGCAGATAGCTCAGAGCGTCCTGGGACGGTGAGGCGAGTATGCGAAAGCGCATCGTCGCCTCAGCGCCGCTCGCGATCCGGCACCGCGGAGCCGTCTCTGTCCAGTCCCTTTCGCCCGCCCTCGTTCTCGCCCCACATCGCGTTGAGGATTCCCAGCAGAACGGCGAAGCCGACGCCCAACATCCATGCGAAATACCACATTCTCTGATTCTCCTTGGACTGGTCAGTAGGCAGACCGGTTGTTCTCACGCACCCACGCAGTGGTGACCTTGCCGGCCATGACCTTGTAGGCCCAGCTGGTGTAGACGACGATGATCGGCATGAAGATCAGCGTGGCCCAGAACATGATCGTCAGCGTCAGATGGCTGGAGGCGCTGTCCCATACGGTGAGACTGGCCGACGGCACGGTCGAGGACGGCATCACGAAGGGGAACATCGATACCCCGGCGGTACCAATCACGCCGGTGATGCCCAGCGAAGAGGCGACGAAGGCCATCAGGGTGCGGCCGCGCCAGGCGAACCATATCGCCGCCAGCGTCCCGACATACGCGAGCGCTGGTACAAGCAGCGTCAGTGGCATGGCCTGGTAGTTGCGCATCCAGGCGCCTGCTTCGCGGACGACTTCCTTGGCCAGCGGGTTGGGCAGGGCCGCCGGGTCGATCACGGAGGTGATGACGTAGCCTGGAATGAACTGCACCCAGATGCCCGCCGCGGTGAGCCCGGCCACCAGCAGGGCGCCGAAGATCATCGCCGCGCTCCGGGCTCGACGGTAGATGTCGTCCTCGGTGCGGTGCATCAGATAGACCGCGCCGTGCAGCGTGATCATCGCGGTCGAGACGACGCCGCACAGCAGCGCGAAGGGGTTGAGCAGGCCCCAGAAAGAGCCGGTGTAGTGCGAAACCAGGTTGTTGTCAAAGTGGAAAGGCACCCCCTGAAGCAGGTTGCCGAATGCCACTCCGAAGATCAGCGGGGGCACCGCGCCGCCAATGAACAGGCCCCAGTCCCAGGTCTTGCGCCAGATCGGGTGCGCGATCTTGCTGCGGTAGTCGAAGCCGACGGGGCGAAAGAACAAGGCCCACAGTACCGCCAGCATGGCCCAGTAGAATCCGGAGAAGGACGTGGCATAGACCAGCGGCCAGGCGGCGAAGATCGCGCCGCCCCCGGTGATGAACCACACCTGGTTGCCGTCCCAGTGCGGGCCGACGGTGTTGATGATGGCGCGACGCTCGTCATCGCCATTGCCGGCGAAGGGCAGCAGCGTGCCCACGCCCATGTCGTGACCGTCCATGATGGCGAAACCGACCAGCAGTACGCCTACCAGCAGCCACCAGATCAGCTTGATCGTTGGGTAGTCGAAAATCATGACTTTGCTCCTCGTATGTCAGGCATGGGCCGGTTCGTTGGCGTAGCGGCCGGTGCCGAGGCTACCGGGTCCGAGGCGCGCGTACTTGATCATCAGGTACACCATCACCACCAGCAGGACCGTGTAAAAGCCGATGAAACCGGCGAGCGATCCGTAGAGGCTGGCCTCGGACAGCGTCGACACCGACATGTGGGTCGGCAGCACGCCGAAGATGGTCCAGGGCTGGCGTCCGTACTCGGCGACGAACCAGCCCATTTGCGAGGCCACCCAGGGCACCGGAAGGAACCACATCGACCACTTGAGCAAGCGGTTGCGCTCTGCGAAGTCGCCGCGGATCGAGTGGTAGAGCGCGAGCGAGAACACCACCAGCATCGCGAAGCCGAGCGCCACCATGATGCGGAAGGTCCAGAACAGAGGGGCGACCGGCGGGATGGTGTCGCGCGCGGCGCGATCCATGATCTCCGGGGTGACCTTGTCCATCGACTCGGCGTAGCGGGTGGTGAGCAGTCCGAAACCGAGATCGTCGCTCACTCGCTCGAAGGTTTCGCGCACCGCCGGGTCGTCGTCACCGGCGCGAATCGCGTGTAAGAGGCGTACCGCCTCGACGCCGCTTTCGACCCGCTCCCGGTTGTGGGCGACGATCTCGCGAATACCGGGAATCTCGGTGTCGAGCGAGCGGGTGCCGATCAGGCCCATGACCCAGGGAATGTGGATCGCGAAGTCGTTCTTCATTTCGGCTTCGTTGGGAATCGCGACGATGTTGAACGAAGCGGGTGCCGGCTCGGTTTCCCACATCGCCTCCATCGCGGCGAGCTTGGTCTGTTGCGATTCGGTCACCACGTAGCCGGATTCGTCGCCGAGCACGATGACCGAGCAGATCGAGGCGAAACCGAATGCCGCCGCGATGCGAAAGGAGCGCTTGGCGAACTCGACGTCACGGCGACGCAGCAGGTACCAGGCCGAGATCGACAGCACGAACATCGCCCCGGTGGTGTAGCCGGCACTGACCGTATGCACGAACTTGGCCTGGGCGGTGGGGTTGAACACCACATCCCAGAAGCTCACCAGCTCCATGCGCATCGTCTCGACGTTGAAGGCGGCGCCGACCGGGTCCTGCATCCAGCCGTTGGCAACCAGAATCCACAGCGCGGACAGGTTGGTCGCGACCGCCATCGCAATCGTTACCATCAGGTGCTGAACCCGCGAGAGCCGGTCCCAGCCGAAGAAGAACAGACCGATGAAGGTCGACTCGAGGAAGAAGGCCATCAAACCTTCGATGGCCAGTGGCGCCCCGAAGATGTCGCCGACGTAGTGCGAGTAGTAGGCCCAGTTCATGCCGAACTGGAACTCCATCGTGATGCCGGTCGTGACCCCAAGGGCGAAGTTGATACCGAACAACTTGCCCCAGAACTTGGTCATGTCCTTGTAGATGACCTTGCCGGTCATCACGTATGCGCTTTCCATGATCACCAGCATCCACACCATGCCGATCGTCAGCGGCACGAAAAGGAAGTGGTACATGGCGGTAGCGGCGAACTGCAGGCGCGACAGTTCAACCAGATGGTCGGTCACCATTGCTAGACCTCTCGAATGTACGGGTTACCGGAGTGACGAAGAACACCCAGTCAATTTGCGTGCCAGCTTGAAAATTTGACCGGAATCAAGGAGATGCCGAAAACAGGGCTTGACCCGAATGCTGACATGCTGCCATTCTGTTGGCAGACTGACTGCCAAAATCGACTGACATGAGCGCCACACCCCAAGCCCTGCCCGAACTGGTGTCCTTCCTCGACACCCTCGAGGAACCGCACATCCTCTGCGATCGTGAATATCGCGTGATCGCGGCGAACACCGCCTACCGGCGCAACTTCGGCACCGGGCGCAGTGTCATCGGACGAACCTGCTACGAGGTTTCGCACCACTACAGCGTGCCCTGCGACCAGGCCGGCGAATCCTGTCCGCTGGCACGCAGCCTTCGCTCGGGTCAGCGCGAGCGTGTACTGCACCTGCACCACACGCCGCGTGGCGAGGAATACGTGAACATCGAACTGTCGCCGGTGCGCGATGCCGAGGGGGAAATTGCCTGGTTCATCGAGAAGATGGAGCCGATGAACGTGGCCCGCGGTCTGAGCGATCGTCAGGGTATGGTTGGTCGATCACCCGCGTTCCAGCGCATGCTCGAGCTGGTCGCCCGGGTCGCGCCGTCCGACGCGAGCGTTTTGCTGCAGGGCGAGTCCGGCACCGGCAAGGAGGTCGTCGCCAATGCGATTCACGCCGCCAGCCTGCGGTCGGCCGCGCCTTTCGTCGCGGTGGACTGCTCCGGCTTGCCGGAAACCCTCTTCGAGAGCGAGGTGTTCGGCCACGAGCGGGGTGCGTTCACCGGCGCGACCAGCCGCAAGCCGGGTCTCATAGAAGCTGCCAGCGGAGGTACGCTGTTCCTCGACGAGGTCGGCGACATCCCGCTCGGCATGCAGGTCAAACTGCTCCGCCTCCTCGAGACCGGCACCTACCGGCGGGTCGGTTCCACCGATCTGCGCAAATCGGACATCCGGCTGGTGTCGGCGACGCACCGCCCTCTCAAGGAGATGATCGCCGAAGGCAGTTTCCGCCAGGATCTCTACTACCGTCTCAATACGTTTCCGATCACCGTGCCTGCACTGCGCGACCGGCAGAGCGACATTCCGTTGCTGGTCGAATCGCTGCTCGAAAGAGTGGCGCCAAAAAGACGGCTGACGGTCAGTGCTACGGCGATGAAGCTGTTGCGGCACTACGCCTTCCCGGGCAATGTGCGCGAATTGCGCAACGTGCTCGAGCGCGCCAGCCTGATGTGCGACGGAGAAGTCTTGCTACCCGAGCATTTTCCCGAGGAACTGCATACCGACCAGGTGTTGCCGGCTGGCCAAACCCGTGGCCCGGAGGCGGCGCAGGACTGGGCCAGTATCGAACGCCAGGCCTTCGTCCAGGCGGTGCGCTCGCATCGTGGCAGCCGGCGTGAGCTTGCGCGCAAGCTCGGCATCAGTGAGCGCACCTTGTATCGCCGTCTTCGCGACGCCAAGCTGGACTGACGCAACGGGCTGCCGAAAATGGCGGTTGGACTGCCGAATTCGGCTCTGTGGCAGTCTTCGGCTCTCCCGGACATCGTTTGCTGTCGAGTCTGAAAGCCTCACGTTCCACGGGTTCTAGCCCCGCAGAGGGAGGATCGTGCCGAACTGGCACGGTCCTCGCTACTAATGACCCTGAAGCGGGGGTGTCTCCCTCAAGCGGCCATTGTTGTCTGCCCGGACACTCCAAAACCCCTGGAATGGCTCGCGCCCTTGTCTCTCCTCCAACCCCCGCTTCCTTTTTTCCACTGCTTTTCGGGCAAGGCAGGGAAAGACGTCAGAAGAACGTCGCGCGCACCCGCTGGTGGATTTTTGGTTCGAGGCAGACAGAGAGATGAGATTACTGAAAAGTTTCGCAACCCGGGCAATCCTGCTCGGGTCAATTTTGCTCGTCACCGGGCTGGCGGCTGCAGCGACGGCAGACCACAGCAAGTTCGAGGTCTTGCAGGGACCGTTCGAGACCGGCGAAGACGTCACCCGCGCCTGCCTGTCCTGTCACACCGAGGCGGCCAAACAGGTGATGGGCACCCGCCACTGGACCTGGGAATACGAAGATCCGCAAACCGGCGAGAAGCTGGGCAAGAAAACCATGCTCAATGGCTTCTGCATCGGCGACCGGTCGAACGAGGCATTTTGCAACTCCTGTCACATCGGTTACGGGTGGGAAGACGACAGCTTTGACTTCACCAATGAGGCCAAAGTCGATTGCCTCGCCTGTCACAACACCGGCGACTACGTGAAGGCGCGCGGTCTGGCAGGGCATCCCGCCTACGAGCGCACTGAATACCCGCCGGGCTCCGGTCGTTTCTACAATCCGGTCGATCTGGTGTCGGTCGCGCTCAACGTGGGACCGACCTCACGCGAAACCTGCGGCGCCTGTCACTACTACGGCGGGGGCGGTGATGGCGTCAAGCATGGCGATCTGGACTCGTCTTTGAACAACCCACATCGCGACCTCGATGTGCACATGGCGACCGACGGCCTGAACTTCGCGTGCAGCGACTGCCATCAGACCGACAAGCACGTCGTTCCCGGCAGCCGTATCCAGATGACCGCTGCCGACCCGCACGGCCCGCTGGTGCGAGGCCAGCAGAGCGATCGCAATCCGGCCACCTGTCAGGCATGTCATGGCGACAAGCCGCACCAGGAGAGCTTTCTGCACGCCGAGCGTTTGAATCAGCACACCAACACGCTGGCCTGCCAGAGTTGTCATATTCCGAGCTTTGCCCGCGGCGGCGTGCCGACCAAGATGGGCTGGGACTGGTCGGAAGCCGGCCGTCTGGACGACAACGGCAAGCCCATGATCGTCAAGGACGAGAAAGGCCACATCACCTACGACAGCCGTAAAGGCAGTTTCGTCAATGGCGAGCACGTGGTGCCGGTGTATCAGTGGTTCGATGGGTCGGTCGATTACATCCAGCCCGACACCATCATCGATCCGGCCGCCGGGCCGGTTGCGATCAATCGCTTTCGCGGGCAGGCCGGTGATCCCAAGGCGCGGATCTGGCCGGTCAAGCTGTTCCAGGGCAAGCAGCCGTATGACACGGTGCACAAGACCTTGCTCGTGCCGCAGGTGGCGTTGCCGAACGACACCGCCTTCTGGTTCAACTTCGACTGGCCCAAGGCCTTGCAGGCTGGCGCCGAAGGGACCGGGCAGGCCTTCAGTGGCGAGTTCGATTTCGTGTCGACGACGATGATCTGGCCGATCACCCACATGGTTGCACCCAAGGAGCAGGCGGTCGGCTGCAACGAGTGCCACAGACGCGATGGCCGTCTGGTAGGCGTCGAGGGCATTTATGTGCCGGGGCAGGATGCCAATCCGTGGGTGCGCATGTTGGGGCTGTTGGCGCTGTTCGGCGCGCTGGCAGGGGTTTTGATTCACAGCGCCATCCGCGTCGTGGTGCATTACAGGGGTAAGGCGAAATGAGCGGACACACGGTCGAGAAAATCTATGTCTTCAAGCGCTACGAGCGTTTCTGGCACTGGTCGCAGGCGGCGATGATCATCTTCATGATGATCACCGGTTTCGAGGTGGCCGGCTTTTACGAGAACTTCGGTTTCCAGCGCGCGGTGGAGCTGCACACCCTTACCGCCTGGGCACTGATCACCCTCTGGGCGTTCACAATCTTCTGGCAATTCACCACCGGCGAGTGGCGCCAGTACATCCCCACCTTGAAGCGGATCGACGCGATCGCCCGCTACTACGCCTGGGACATCTTCAAGGGCCTGCCGCATCCGTACAAGAAGACCGTGCTGCAAAAGCACAACCCGCTGCAACGGCTCGCTTATCTGGCCCTGCTTGCGATGGTTTCGCCGATCATCTGGGTTTCGGGGCTGTTCTATCTCTTCTACGCATATTGGCCGGAATGGGGCATCGACCAGTGGCTCAGGCTGGAATGGGTGGCGACTGCACATCTTGTCGGCGCTTTCATGATGGCAGTGTTCTTCGTCGTCCACGTGTATCTCACGACCACCGGCCATAGTGTTTTCGCCCATATCAAGTCGATGATCACCGGCTGGGAGGAGTTGCACGACGACCACGCCAAACCGGTATCGCGAAGCAAGAGTTGATGGCAATCCGGGGGCGGGAAATGCGCCCCCGCTTCTGATCCAAGGCAGGGACGCTTGGGCGCGACAGCCTGATCCCGAGCATAATACGAATATGTCGCCCGGCTTTACCGTTTCGGGTGGGTTGTTTGTGTCGCCCCTGCGATTGGAGGTATTCCGCCATGTCTTCCGACAGTCTTTCCACTCCCCTGAAGCGCGCCAGTCTGCTTGCCTTCGGCATGCTTGCGTTGGTGATGCCGGTATCACAGGCGCTGGCGGGCCCTGACGCCGAGCGCATTCACCAGCGCGCGCTGCGTTACTTCAGTCCCTTGCCCGAGTCCATGCCGGGCGCCGAGAACGACACCGAAGCACGGGTGCAGCTCGGCCAGATGCTGTTCTTCGATCCTCGCCTGTCGGCCAACGACACCCAGTCGTGCGCGAGCTGTCATCTGCTCGGCGAAGGGCAGTTTGGCATGGACAATCTTGCTGTCTCGCCCGGTGCGTTCGGCGACATCGGCACACGCAATTCGCCGACAGTGCTCAATGCTGGCTATCAGGCCAGCCAGTTCTGGGATGGTCGCGCACACGATCTCGCCGATCAGGCCGGACAGCCCATTCTCAACCCCATCGAGATGGCGATGCCGAGCGAACAGGCAGTGCTCGACAAGCTGGCTGGCATCGAGGCCTACCCGGCTGCGTTCGCTGCCGCCTTTCCCGAGGACGCTGCGCCGCTCACCTATACCAACCTAGCCGAGGCGCTCGCCGCCTTCCAGCGCACCCTTCGCAGCCCCTCGCGCTTCGACGATTTTCTCGAGGGCGATCTCGCCGCATTGAATGAGCAGGAACTGCGTGGTCTGGACGGCTTCATCCGACACAACTGCGTGCGCTGTCACGATGGTCCGCTGCTGGGCGGTGCGACCTTCGAGAAGCTCGGCATCTATGGCGACTACCCCAATCAGGAAGATCAGGGCCGTTTCGAGGTGACCGGTGACGAAGCCGACCGCATGGTGTTCAAGACTTCCCAGCTTCGTAACGTCGCCAAGACGGGTCCGTGGTACCACGACGGCGCGGTCGACAACCTCGAGGAAGCGGTGCGCATCATGGCCGAACTTCAGTTGCGGCGCCGCATCTCGGACGAGGATATCGCCGACATGACTGTATTTCTCGGCGCGTTGACCGACCATTCGCGCGAATGATCCGTGGTGCTTGCCGGCGGATTCCAGTTCGAATAGGTAAAACCATCTAGCGCGCTGCCCAATCCCCCTAATTTCGACGTGGTCTTTGCCTGCGTAAGCTGTCATCACTCCCGAAAGGATGACAGGAGCGCAAGCATGAAACCCTTTGAAAACGATCCGGATGCACGGCCCTGCGACAGTTCGCGGCGCGCATTTCTCCGCGGCCTGCCTGCCCTGACCGCGGCCGCGGCCGTGGCACCGGCGGTGGCGGCGGCCGACTCGCCGCGGTCCGCCCAGCGCTGGGGCATGCTGGTCGATGTGCGCAAGTGCATCGGCTGCCAGGCCTGCACCGTCGCGTGCATTCAGGAAAACGCGGTGCCCGAGGGCAGTTTCCGCACCGTGGTCACCACCTACAGCGTCGAACTGACCGACCAGCAGCAGCCGGCCGGCACCTATGTGCTGCCGCGTCTGTGCAACCACTGTGACGATCCGCCCTGTGTACCGGTCTGTCCGGTAGGTGCGACCTTCAAGCGCGAAGACGGCATGGTGCTGGTCGATGGCGACCGTTGCGTGGGTTGCGCCTACTGCGTGCAGGCCTGCCCCTACGACGCGCGATTCATCAACCACGACACCCACACCGCCGACAAATGCACCTTCTGCGCACATCGCGTGGACGCCGGCCTGCTGCCTGCGTGCGTGGAAACCTGTGTCGGCGGCGCGCGGGTCTTTGGTGACCTCAACGACGCGCAGGGCGAACTGCGCCGGCGCATCGACGCGGCCGAGGCCGAAGGCGCGCTCAAGGTGCTCAAGCCGGAGCAGCGCACCGCGCCGCAGGTGTTCTACGTCGGGCTCGACCCGCGTTTCGAGGGCAAGGTCGATGGCCAGGCCCGCCTGTGGCGTCCGCGCGCCAGCCAAGTCTGAGGAGAACACATCATGAACACGGCAATCGTCGAAACCATCGCCGTTACCCGCGAGGTCGCCTGGCTTCCGTGGGCGGTGTCCTACTTTTTCCTCATCGGGCTTTCCTACGGCGCCTTCCTGCTGTCGCTGCCCGGCGTGCTGTTGCGTCGGCCAGGCTGGGGCGGCATCTCCCGTCTCGCCCTGCTGGGTGCGCTGGTGTGCGGTCTGACCGCGCCGGTCGCGCTGCTCGCCGACTTGCACCAACCCGGCCGTTTCTGGCATTTCTACGTGCATTTCACGCCGAGCTCATGGATGTCCTGGGGCGCCTTCTTCATCCCGGTCTACCTAGGCGGCCTTTTGCTCTACGCCTGGCTCGCCTTCCGGCCGCTGCTCGGCGAGCATGGTCGCAGCGACGGCCGGATGGCGGGGTTCGCGCGGCTCATCGCCTACGGCGGGCACGACAGCCGCAAGGCACTCGTCGGTGCTGCGGTGGTCGCGTTCGTCGGTGCGGCATTGGTCGCGCTATACACCGGTGCCGAACTGATGGTGGTGCGGGCACGACCGCTGTGGCACACGCCGCTGCTGCCGCTGCAGTTCGTGGTCACCGCCTTTGCCGGTGCGGTCGGCCTGACGCTGCTGTTCCATCGCTTCGGTCCGGCGCGGGACGATCGCGATGCGACGCAGCGTCTGGCACGTGTGCTGGCGGCGTCGCAGGTGGTTGCGCTCGCGGTCGGCGCGGTGTGGCTGGCGCTGGGTGTGACCGGCGCATCGCCGGTGCATGCCGAGGCGCTCGCTCAGGTCGCGCCCTCGGCCTCGTGGCAGCTCACCGCGGTGTGGGCGGTCGCCGCGACCGTGATCACGCTGTTGCTCGCCTGGCGGCGTCCCGGCTCCGGCTTGCTGATCGGCCTGCTCGCGCTGCATTCGGCCTGGATGATGCGCTGGACGGTGTTCATCGGTGGTCAGGAAATTCCCAAGACCGGCGCCGGCTACTACAGCTACCAGTTGCCGCTCGGCCCGGAGGGCTTGATGGGCATCGTCGGCACCGCCGGCCTGTGGGTTTTCCTGCTGGTGCTGCTGACCACGCTGCTGCCGTTCGCCCGGCTGTCCGCCGAACGCCCGACCGCCAACTGAAGAGATTGGATGCCGTGCCCTGAGCGGGGCACGCATCGAGGAGAGTCATCATGAAAGTGCAACGCAGAGACATCATCGCCGCCGGCGGGCTGGCCGCCTTCGCCGCCGGCTTCTCGCAGACCTTCGGCCGCATGGCCAGCGCCTTCGCCGGCGACAAGCCGGAGCATCACAACGTCCATGGCCGTGCGCTGGAACCCGAGTTCCGCATCGACCAGGCCACCGGCGAGCTCACCCCCAACCCGGACCAGCAGGTGAGCTATACCGCCTGCCTCGGTTGCACCACGCTGTGCGGCGTCCGTGTGCGGGTGGACAAGCAGACCGACAAAGTGCTGCGCGTGGCCGGCAATCCATACAGCCCGCTGTCGGCCGAGCCGCACCTGCCGATGAATACGCCCGTCAAGGACAGCTTCGTCGCGATCTCGCGTCACAAGGATCTCGGTCTGGACCGGCGCGCCACCACCTGCGGTCGCGGCAATGCCGCGCTGGCGCAGGTCGATTCGCCCTTCCGGGTGCTGACGCCGCTCAAGCGCGTCGGTCCGCGCAACGCCGGCCAGTGGGAGCCGATCAGCTTCGAGCAGCTCATCCACGAAGTGGTCGAGGGCGGCGATCTGTTCGGCGAAGGACATGTCGACGGATTGCGCGCGCTGCGTGATCTCGAAACGCCGATCGACCCGGAGAACCCGGCCTATGGCCCGAAGGTGAACCAGGTCGCTCACATCGTCAGCGTCAATGACGGGCGCGACCCGCTCGGGCGGCGCTTCTGGCAACAGGCCTACGGCACGCAGAACTACGTGGGCCATGGTTCTTACTGCGGCGGCTCCTACCGCTCCGGCTCGGCCGCGCTGTTCGGCGACCATCGCGCGATGCCGCACGGCAAGCCCGACCTGGCCAATGCGGAGTTCGTGATCTTCATCGGCACCGCACCGGGCAACGCCGGCAACCCGTTCAAGCGTACCGGTCAGATCCTGGCCGAAGGGCGGGCGGACGGGCGCCTGGAGTATGTGGTCGTCGATCCGGTGCTGACTAATGCCGACAACCGCGCCGCACCGGAGCAGGGCCGCTGGGTGCCGATTCGCCCGGGCACCGATGGCGCTCTGCTGCTTGGCATGATGCGCTGGATGTTCGAGCACGAGCGGGTCAACACCGCGTATCTCGCCAATCCGAGCATTGTCGTCGCCGAGGCCAATGGCGAGCCCTCGTTCAGCAACGCGAGCTGGCTCATCGTCGTCGAACCCGGCCATCCGCGCGAGGGGCGCTGCCTGCGCGGTTCGGACATCGGTCTGGCCCTGCCCGAAGGCGCCGAGCGTTATGGCGAGGCCGACCCCTATCTGGTGATGGGCGCGGACGGCAAGCCGATGCCGGTGGCCGACGCGACCGGGTCGGCGCCGCTGGACGTCGATGCCGTTGTGCAGGCCGGCGAACGTGCGGTCCGCGTCAGCACCGGCTACCGCGAGCTGCGCGCGACCGCGATGTCGAAGTCGCTGGACGAATACGCGGCCGATTGTGGTGTGCCGGCCAACACCATTGCCGGGCTCGCCGAGGCCTTCACCAGCCACGGTCGCAAGGCCTGCGCGATCGCCCACGGCGGCATGATGTCCGGCTCCGGGTTCTACAACGCATTCGCGGTGGTCACCCTCAACACCCTGATCGGCAACCTCAACTGGAAGGGTGGCTTCGTGATGAACGGCGGCGGCTTTCCGCACGCCGCTCCGGGTCCGCGCTACGACCTGGTGAACTTCCCCGGCCGTATCCAGCCGCGTGGCACGCCACTCGGACGCAACATGCCCTACGAACGCACCGCCGAATTCGCGCGCAAGCGCGAGGCCGGCAAGCCGTATCCGGCCGAGGACCAGTGGTACCCGGCGGCGCCCGGGCTCGGAACCGAGTTCTTCCCCAGCATGTTCAGCGGCTACCCCTACAGCCTCAAGGCGCTGATCCTGTGGATGGCCAACCCGCTCTACGGCATCCCGGGCTTGCGCGAACGCTTCGGCGAGGAACTTGCCGACCCAAACAAGCTGCCGCTGATCATTTCGATAGACGGTCTCATCAACGAGAGCAACGCCTTCGCCGACTACATCGTGCCGGATTCGATGATGTACGAGAGCTGGGGCTGGGCCGGCGCCTGGAACGGCGTGCCGACGCGGATGATCACGGCGCGCTGGCCGGTGATCGAGCCGCGTGCCGCGAAAACGCCCGATGGCCAGCCGATCGGCATGGAAACCTTCGTCATGGCGCTGGCCAAGGCCATGGACCTGCCTGGGTTCGGCCCCGAGGTGATTGCCGACGCCGACGGCAACATGCATCCGCTGGAGCGTCCGGAGCACTGGTATCTGCGCGCCGGCGCGAATGTCGCGTACGCCGGCGAGCCGGTGGGCGAGGCAAGCGACGAGGACATCATGCTGACCGGGGTCGACCGCATCCGGACGCCGCTCGAGACGACGCTCAAGCCCGAGGAGTGGCGCCGGGTCGCGCTGCTTTATACGCGTGGTGGACGCTATCAGCCGGCAGCCCAGGCGCAGGACGCTGCGCATCCGGACTGGCAGACTCACCGCTTCCGCAACACCTTGTGGCTGTGGAGCGAGCATCTCGGTGGCAGCCGTAACGCGCTCACCGGCCAGCGCTACTCCGGTTGCGCCACCTGGCAGGTCCCGGCCTTCGGCGACGGCACGCCAATGCGAGCGATTCATAAAGAGGTGGACTGGCCGCTGCTCGCCTGCAGCTTCAAGTCGGC
>NZ_WTVM01000091.1 GCF_012910885.1 Azoarcus taiwanensis
AAGTAGTGGAACATCGAGGACTGGGGGTCGAGTTGGCCGCGCATCGTTGCAGGACAAGGAGTCTGGAGATGTGTCTATGACAAAAAGCTTTTCGGATCGTTCACAGCCTTTTGCATCACGCTGTTAGAAGTCACGATCGAAACACAGGCAGGGGTCGTCTCAGAAAACGGAAAATAAAGCACGTTAAGCCGATTGCATTGGCCGCCGAATCGTAGTGGTAGGCGAGCCTCTTGCCACCGGCCGTGGTGTTGGTGAGCCGTCCCAGACGTAGTTGATGGTGTGGCTGTTGTCGGCGTACTTGGCCTGGGTACGACGGCCCAGCAGGTCGTAGGCGAAGGCGACGTTGTCGGCGGCCGTGGGGTAGCTGCGGCTGGTCAGGCGGTGCAGGTTGTCGTAGGCGAGCGTGATGGTTTCGCCGCTGCGCTTTCGGTGGCTCGTGAGGCTGCCGACGGCGTTGTAGGTGAATTGCTCGTAGTCGGTGGTCGATGAGGTGCCAACCGTGGTGGGGTGCGGGTAGCGCAGCTTCACCCGGCGGTCGTGGCCGTCATATTCGTAGGTGGTGCGGTTGCCCTTGGCGTCGGTCAGCCAGCTGGGCCGCCGTGCGGATCAGCCGGCCGTCGTTGTCATAGCCAAAGCGCGTCTGCTTGCCCAGCGCGTCGGTCGTCTGCGTGATGCGGCGCTGCGCATCGAAGGCGTGCGTGGTGGTGTCGGTGACGTCCGTGCGCGGGCCGTTGACCTGGGTGAGGTTGCCCACCCCGTCGTAGGTGAAGGCGGTGGTGTGCGCTCGCTCGCCAGATCCCGGCCGTCGTAGGCGGTGAGAGGTGGCCCTGGGGGGCGCCGACGACGCTCGGGTGCGGCTGCCTTGCCGGGAGGCAAAAGACAAGACCTGACCCTGTGCGCGTGACCCCGCTGTCGGCCATCAGCTGGCTCGAAGTGCTGCAGGGCATGCGCAACAAGGCCGAGCTCGTGGTGGTGAAGAAGATGCTGCAGCACCGCGCGGCAACCTTGCTGCCGGTGTCGGAAGCCATGACGCAACGCGCCATCGATCTCATGGAATCGCTGACTTGGCCTCATGCGGTTAAAACGCCTATCCGTGTCCGGTATATTGGCCCAAGGGGACCACTCGCAGGGGATACTTGATGCGACAGGACGACGACGCTGCACTCGCTTCCGGTACTACATCCGATGGCTGGTTCACCCGGCTCCGGCGTTCGCTGCTGGCGCGCCTTGGCAATACCGGGCTCGTGCTGGGGACGTTGTTCTTCGCCGCCTCGCTCACGCCCAGCCTCACGCCACGGATCACGGTCGCGCAGGCGGTGCTGTCGGGCATGTGCCTGGCCGCCGGCTACGGCCTGGGCGTGCTGCTGCGCTGGCTGTGGGGATACCTGGAGCTGCTGCTCCCCGGGCCGGCGGGACAGCCGCGTCGCCGCCGTATCGCGGTCGTCGCCTGCGCGGTCATCGCCGCGCTCGCGCTTTGGCGCAGCCAGCATTGGGAAAACATCATCCGCGAACTGATGCACCTGGCTCCCGCCGGTCCATCGCGCATCCTGGGCGTACTCGCGGGTGCGGCGGTCGTGGCGCTGCTGCTGGTCGTGCTGGGCCGCATCGCGCTGATGATCATCAAGGCGGTGATGCGCCTGGTCACCCGCAAGGTGCCGCGACGGATCGCGCACGTGGTCGGTGCGATCGCCGGCGTGCTGCTGCTGGTGGGCCTGGTCAACGGCGTGATCCTGTCCTCGTTGCTGGACACCCTGGACGCCTCCTATCGCCAGGCCGATGCACTGATCCCGCCCGACATGCCGCCGCCGACCGAATGGGACAGCCCCGGCAGCGCGCAGTCGCTAGTGGCCTGGAACCAGCTCGGGCGCATGGGCCGGCGCTACGTCGATGCCCGCCCCACCGCCGACGAACTCGCCGCCTACGCCGGTCCCGGCGCCAAGGCGCCGCTGCGCGTGTACGCGGGCCTGCCCACCGGCGACACGCCCGAAGAGCGCGCCCAGCTGGCGCTGGAAGAACTCAAGCGCGTCGGCGGCTTCGAGCGCAAGGCGCTGATCATCATCACTCCGACCGGCACCGGTTGGGTCGACCCGTCCGGCATCGACGGCATCGAATATCTCTACCGCGGCGATGTGGCCAGCGTCGCGGTGCAGTACTCGTACCTGTCCAGTCCGCTGACGCTGTTCCTGGATCCGGACACAGGCGGGGTCACCGCGCGCGCACTGTTCCGCGAGGTCTACGGCTACTGGCGCACGCTGCCGCCCGAGCGGCGGCCGAAGCTGTACCTGCACGGCCTGAGCCTGGGCGCGCTCAATTCGGAACGCTCGTTCGAGATGTTCGAGCTGCTCGGCGAACCATTCGATGGCGCGGTCTGGAGCGGACCTCCGTTCGCCGCCAGCAAGTGGGCCGGGCTGACCCGCTCGCGCAATCCCGGTTCGCCGGTGTGGCTGCCGCAGTTCCAGGACGGCTCGTTCGTCCGCTTCATGAACCAGGACGGCAGCTCCACCCCGCCCGGCACGCCGTGGGGCCCGATGCGCGTGGTCTACCTGCAGTACGGCAGCGACGCGGTGACGTTCTTCGACCGTCACGGCTTCTTCCGCGAACCGGAACTGCTCGATGCCCCGCGCCCGCCGGACGTATCCCCGGCGATGCGCTGGTATCCGGTCGTGACGATGATGCAGATGGCAATGGATACTTCGCTGTCGATGAGCGCACCAATGGGTTTCGGCCACGTCTACGCGCCATCGCACTACATCAACGCCTGGCTGGAAGTCACCGGCATCGACGACTGGTCGCCCGAAGACGTGGCCCGCCTGCAGCGCCACCTGGATGAGCGCCGGGCCGAAGAGCTGTCCAAGGATGGCGGCGAGGAGACCGTGGACGGCTGAACGTCGACGGTCTTGCGTGGACCGGCACCCTCAGTACATCCCGACCATGTTGAGGAACCAGCCCTCGTGGTCGTAGTCGAAGTCGGTCAGGTCGTCGCTGAACTCGGTGAAGTTGTAGCCGGCGCCGATGCGGAAGTTCTTGCCGATGTCGCGGTCCAGTCCGACCAGCCAGCCCTGCCGCGTGCCGCCGGCCTGCACGTCCAGCCAGCGGTATTCGGCCAGCGCGTGCCAGGCGTAGACCACCTCGTAGCGCAGCTGTAGCGCGGCGAAGTCGGTGGCCGAGTCGAACCACGGCCCGCTGCCGCGTCCGTAGCGCACCTCGCCCTCGCGCCGGGCGAGCTTGCCGGCCACTTCCCAATGCTGGTCGTGGCGTGGCCATGTACGGCGATCTGCCGTATCATTTCGGCAGGAGGACAAGACTATGCCCGCAGCCATTTCTACCGCTCGCCTCGAAGCCCGGATCAGCACCGATCTGCATTCGATGCTCAAGCGCGCCGCTGAACTTCAGGGGCGCACCATGACTGATTTCGTGGTCGCTGCCGTCCAGGACGCCGCGCAACGCGCCATCGAGCAAGCCGAGGTCATCCGCCTGTCGCTGGCCGATCAGGAGTGCTTTGCACAAGCGTTGCTGTCGCCGCCGCAACTGGGCCCGGCCTTGGAACGCGCTTTCGCCCGTCGCCGCAAGCTCTTGCGTACTGAATGAGCAGCGCACCGTTCCGGCTCACGCCGCTCGATGCCGCGCATGTTCGCGCAGCGTTCAACTGCGGTTCAGAACCGCTTGAGCGCTATCTGCGGGAACAAGTCACCCAAGATGTTCGCCGCCGTGTGGCTGCCTGCTTCGTGGCGTTGGCGGAAGGGCAGCGCATCGCGGGCTACTACACGCTGGCGTCGGCAAGCCTGCTGCTGACCGATCTCCCGGCCAGTGTCGGCAAGAAGCTGCCGCGCTATCCGACCGTCCCAGCGGTTCGCATGGGCCGCTTGGCCGTCGATCAGGCTTTCAAAGGGCAAGGGCTGGGCGGCGCACTGCTGGCCGATGCGCTCGACCGTGCTGTCCGTTCCGAGATTGCCGCCTATGCCTTGATCGTGGATGCCAAGGACGAGGCGGCAGCGGCCTTCTACCGACATCATGGCTTCATCGCTTTGCCCGACTCACCGTTCACGCTCTTCCTGCCGCTGGCAACGGTGGAGGCGTCTCGGAAAACGGAAAATCGAGCGCGCTAAGCCGGTGGCATTCGTGCGCGTCAGGCTGGGCTATGCCCTAACTGGGCGTCAGGCCGGAACCTTGGGCAGTGTCAGAATAGGGCCGATTCCAGCATTTTCTGACGACTCGCCTGCAACCTCTAGGGCCTCAACCTGACAGGCCGCACGCTTAGCGTACTATTTTGTCCGTTTTCTCTATCTTCCCCGTCGAGCTGATGGTGGCCGGGGTTCGCCGCCCGCGCGAGGAGTGCCTGGCCGACCCCGGCACGATCGGCACCCTGAGCATCGGCGACATTCCGATCGGAACCGCCGAGAAGCGGCCACTGCACGCCGCGCAGCTTTGGGAGCGCTGGGGAACCTCGGCCAAGCGCGGCTTGTTGCCGCCGCTGTTTGACGTTCAGGTGCTGCGGATCACGCCGCGCGGGCTGCTGCTGCGCGGGTTCCAGGTCGACACCTCGAACCGGCCGACCACGGCGCAGCACGCGCAGGAATGGTGGGCCGTGCCGATCGAGAAGCCGGGGACGGCTTAGCGTGCTTTATTTTCCGTTTTCTGAGACGACCCCAGGCAGTGACCGGTTCGCTGCCCAGCGGTCCGTGCATTGGACAGTCCGCACCGTTTCGTCCAAAGCGCCCCACCTCACACCACCCCGACCGGCGCTTACTCCTTGCCAGGGACAGCAGCCGCAGCCAAACGCCCCCGCAGCTCGGCCGCTTCCTCCCCGGCCTTCTTCGCCTGCGCCCGCGCCTCTTCCACCTGGCGCTTCGCCGCCTCGATGTCCCGCACCGCGCCATCGAGCGCCGTCTGCTGAGCCTGCACCTGGACCCGTGCACTGCTGAGCTCCTGCCCGGCCTGCTGGATCTGCTTCTCGAGCCCCTCCACCCGCGTCTCGGCCCGGCTCGCGCGATCGGTTATCGCCTCGAGGCGCGCACTCAGTACAGCCGCCTGCTGCTCGGCGGCGATGCGCCCTTGCTGCGCTTCAGACAACGCCGCACGTAGGCGCTCGAGCTCGGCCGTCTGCTCGACCTGGCGCTCGGCCTGCGCCTCGATCTTGAGACGGGCCGTCGCGACCTCCACGCGGGCGGACTCAGCGGCCTGCTGCTCGCGCTCGATACGCTGCTGCGCCTCGGCCAAGTCAACGGCCTGCTGCTGCGCCTTGCCAGCCAGGGTGTCACGCTCAGTCGTCAGCGCAGCGACCTGCTCGAGCAGCGCGTCACGCTCGGCCTCGAGCGCTTCGCCGGCAGCCGCCAGATCGGCAGCTTCCGACTGAGTTTGCACGAGACGCGACTCGACTTCGGCTCGCGCCTGCGCGGCCGCTCGCTGGATTTCGTTTGCAAGCGCCGCCGCCAGGGGCGCGGGCAGCTCGGGCGCCGCGGCCGTTGTTGCGGGACGCGCTTCACGCCAAGCGACGAGGTGGCGGTGGACGGTGTTCGGGCTCCCCGTCCCCAGGCGCTCGCGCACCGCCCTGATCGTCGGTTGCACCCCCTCACCGACCAGCGCATCGGCGGCGGCGGCGACCTGCTCAAAAGTAATTCCATCGCGGGCCATCTGTATCTCTCCTGTATTTCGTATCATGTATTTCGTATTGATATTGATACGATACATGATACAGATATGAAATACAAGAGATACACCACGCATCGAAAAGCATTTGCGCACTTGCGCGCCAAGCACCGCTCAAGTGCGCGAAGAAAAGCCCCGACTCCTCAGCGGAAAATCGGGGCTGCGTCGAGCAGAGCGGGATGGATAGCTAGGGGAGGGGTCGATTCAGAAAACGGAATTTAAAGCACGCTAAGGAATGCTCGATCCAGCAACGGCGCGGCTTTGCGTGTGGCGTCTGCCGCTGGAAGGGGTTCTAAGCCAGAACCGCCGAAATTTCCGTCATCCCAGCTCCAGCCCCGCCACGAGCGCATCCAGGTCGATCATCTTGCCGTCGCTCTGGAAGGTGTAATGCCCGTTCAGCAGGATGTGCCGCCAGGCCGCCGGCGATATCTGGGTCAGGAGAGCGTGCGCCTTGGCGTTGCCGCTCGCCTCGTACTTCATCAGCAGCCGCGAGAGGATGGCCGAGTTGTAGAAGATGACCGCGTTGGCGATCAGCCTGGCGCACTGGTTGCTGATCTCAATTTCGATGTCGGTGCGCCCGGTCAATTCCTTCTTGCCGCCGACCTGGGCGATGGTTGAGCGTAGCTGGTGATAGGACTCGATGCGGTTCTGTGAGCGGTGAACGTTGCGCTCCAGTTGCGGATCGCGCAGGTAGCGCAGCGTGTAGATGCTGCGGATGAGCTTGTCGAACTCGAACACCGCGCGCCGCGTGGGGTTCGGCGCGGTGTAGGTGCATAGCTTGCGGATCAGCGTGCCCTGCGTCATCTCCTTCAGTCCGAGCGTGGCGACAATCTGGTCGAGGTTCGGCTTCTCGCTGACTATGAGATCGCGGTCGATTCTCCCGGCCGGCCGGATCAGGCACTGATCGTACAGCGCCGGATCGTCGGCACTGTAGAGTTCCTTCAACTGATCGCCAAGGTCGGTGAAGCGCGGCTCGAAACGCAGGCCGAACCAGTGCAGGATAGCGAAGTTGGCCTTGTTGACGCTGTGCATGTCGCCGGTGATCGCGGTCGGCACGATGTCCGACGTGTTGCGATACCAGATGTCGAACACGTGATGGGCCTCGTAATCGTGCGCGCCGATCAGGTAGCCGTTGAGCGGCACGTGGTTGCACAGCAGCGTGTAGGCGACCACGCCCTTGCCGCGCCCAAAGTATTTGCGCGAGTGGCGCGCTTTCACGGTCGGCCGCTCGACGCCGAATTTCTGACCATCGACGGCACCGTACAGTGCATCGAGGTCGAACGAGTAGTACGGGAAGATCGGCAGCGCGGCGATGGCGTTGCTGATGCAGTCGTTGGCCGCGTGCAGCGTTGCGTGGCGCAGGTACTGTTGGTAGGCGCTCTCCAGCACGTGGTACGGGATGTCGCTGGTGCGTGCCATGACCTGGTTGCCGTGGTTCATCGCCTGCGCGATGATGACCGCCATCAGGCTGTCGGCGTCGGCGACCTTCTTCGCATAGCGCGGCTGCAAAGGCGTCAGCGCCGACAGGAACTGGCACTGGCCGTTGACGAAGCGGAACACGTCGGCCACGTCGCAGAACGGCAGTTGCTCGTAGAACGCCTTCTCGCGCGCCTTCTGGTTCTCGCCCTTGGGCTTGCGCCATGTCAGCTTCTGCGTGTCCTTGTCGTATTCTAGGTGCGTCAGCTTGCCCTGCTTCAGCTCGCGGTTGAAGGCCAGCCACTGAGCGCGCAGCTCGGTCGCGAGCGCATCGAGCTGGGCATCGAGTGGCTGCCGCAGGAACGGGATGTCGATCTGCGCCAGCACGGCGGCCTTCTCATCCAGCGAAACCAGCTCGTCGGAAAAATGCCGGTGCTGCAAGCTGTCGTCGAGGTAGAGTTCACCCGACTGGAAGCGCTTCCTGACCTGGCGGTACAGCCAGAACTCGTAGCGGTCGGCATGCAGGTCCGTCGGCTTGCCATCGGCATCGAAGGTCAGCAGGTACGGTCGCAAGCGTTTCGGCAGCGTGGCCGCTGGACATTCGGCGAGCGGCCGTTGCGATAGGCGCTGCTGTTTGGCGAACACGTCCTTGGCCCAGGCCAGCGCCACGAGCCACGGGCTGCCCGGATCAGTGCCAGCGAGGTCGAGCGCGACATACAGCGGCCGAAGATGGCGGCGGATGCGCTCAGCCAGGCCGTCCACCGCCTGCCAGTGCAAAGCCAGCTTGCTCACCGGCTTCACGCTCATGCGCTGCGCGGTGGTTTGCAGCGTATCGCGGGGCATGATTTTGTAGGCGCGCTGGCGCACATCGCCGAACGGCGTGGGATCGGGCACGCTGTCGTCGATGTAAAGCGACAGCAGGCGGCCGACCTGCGGTGTGTCTTGCTGACGGCGCACCTGCTCGGCGACAAAGGATTGCTTTGCGCCCGCACTGCTTTCGTCCTCCAACTGCTTCATGTGGTAGGCCATCGCATCGACCAGGTTGTCGGAAAGCTGCCGGTAGCGCACCCAGGCATAGCAAAGCAGGTAGAGGTAGGTCTGATCGGCCTTCAGGTTGCGTAGATCGTGGACGGTGTAGAAGTTCGCCAGGCTGGCGTAGTACAGCAGATTCTGCTGCGAGACGCCGAGCTTGGGCAGCAGCGCCTTGGCGATCCGGTGCAGCGGCTCCAGCGTGGCGCGCTTTTCGCGTTCGCGGGCCATCTGACGCCAGCCAAAGTCCTTGGCGTCCTGCTTGAGCGCCGCCAATTGCGACAGGGTGTCGTCACGCACTAGAAGCCGACCCAGCGCGGCCTTGGCCGATTCGTCCAACACTTCCGACAGCAGGCCAGCCAGCCGCCGACGCTCGGCGGACAGGGCTTCGCTCACCAGCTCTTGCAGGGTGGTATAGCCGGGCCGGATGATCTTGTGCTCGTTTAGCCAGACGATCAGCTCGGCGGCGATGAACCCCGGCATCACGTCGCGCCGCACGGTCTGCGCGGCCTGCTGCGCGAGCTGCGCCAGGAACTCGGCCGCCCACGGCCGGTAGCCGAACAGATCGGCAATCCACTCGCGCTGGGTGTAGTGCTCGTGCTTGGAGATTGGCTTGTGCTCGAAGGACTCGCCGTGGAAGTAGCGGCTCAGCACGAAGGCGCAATCGTGCTCGACCTCACTCCAGTCGAAGCGGAAGAAGGCATGCTTGGCCTTGAAGTAACCGATCTGCAAGATGCAATAGACCTGGGCATGGAGACCAGGCCGGCTGCTGGCGAGCGCCAGTTCGGTTTCAGTCAACGCCAAGTATTCCAGCCGCTGGGCGTCGTCGAAGTCCGGCAGGCCGTACAGGGCTTCCTGCTCGGCGTCCGACAGGACGGTCAATCGTTCGCTCTTGGTCGTCATCGCGATGACGCTCCACGAGAGCCCGTCCAACCAACCCGTGCCAGGGTCTCGATCAGCGTGGTTCGCTTGACGCCGAAGTTGCGGCACACCGCCGCCTTGGACATGCCGCCATCGAGCGCAGCGACGATGGCCTCCAGCTTCTCGCCGGTGATCGCCTGCGGCCGGCCGCCGATCCGGCCGCGTTTGCGGGCGGCAGCCAGACCGGCGACGACACGTTCCTGGATCAAGGCGCGTTCGTACTGCGCGAGCGCGCCGAACACCTGGAACAGAAACTCGCCCGAGGGCGTCGTGGTATCCAGGTTCTCCGTCAGCGAGCGGAACGCCACCTGCTTTTTCTTGAGCGAGGTCACGATGGCGAGCAAGTGCGACAACGAACGGCCGAGCCGGTCGAGCTTCCACACGACCAACACGTCGCCAGGGCGAACGAATTCGAGCGCCCGCGCCAGGCCCGCGCGGTCGTCCTTCGCGCCGGAAGCATGATCCTCGAACAGATGCCGCGCATCGACGCCGACGGCGAGCAGCGCATCGCGCTGCAAGTTCGTGCTCTGGCGGTCGGAGTCCGACGACACGCGCATGTAACCTACCAACATAAGCGGAAAACCATTAAGACGAGGTTTCCGTATGGTAGCGTCTGGCGACAGAGTTTTCCGCACAATTTTGCGGCCACTCGGAGGTTGGTGCAGAGGACCGTTGAAGGCCTGTCGAAAAACAAATGTTTTCCGACAGGCCTTGGCCTAGCGCACGCCCGCCTTGCAGCGTTCTGTGAATAGCGCTTAGTAATGACGGCGTATATACTTTGTTAGTATCAAGTGGCAGGAGGCCCCGATCATGTCAAAACAAGCCGTTTTCACGATGAAGCTGGAGCCTGAGTTGCGCGCCGAGTTTATGGCCGAAGCCGAGGCGGCCCATCGCCCGGCGTCGCAAGTGCTGCGCGAGCTGATGCGCGAGTTCGTTCAGCGCCAGCGCGAGTCGCGCGAGTACGACGAGTTCCTGCGCCGCAAGGTCGAAGCCGGCCGGGCTTCGATGCGCGCTGGATTGGGGCGGTCGAACGATGAAGTTGAGGCCGAATTCGCCGCACGGCGTGCCAGTGTGGCGAGCCAGGCGTGAGGGTTGTTTGGACGCCCGAAGCGCAGCAAGACCGTGCCGATGTGTGGGACTACATCGCAGCCGACAATCCGCGCGCGGCGGCCCGGATGGATGAGATTTTCAGCGACGCGGCCGCCCGCTTGATCCAGCACCCCATGCTGGGCAAGCCGGGAAAGATTCCCGGGACCCGCGAGTTGATCCCGCACGAAAGCTATCGCCTGGTGTATCAGATCGACGGCGAAACGGTGTGGATACTGACGCTGGTTCATACTGCCCGCCTGTGGCCGCCTGTGCGCGATTAAGATATGATCATGGCAACAATGAAACGGCGCGTTGACAGACTGCTTTCGAGCCAGACCGCGGTCGGCGGCAGGCGGCCAGAAGCAGTCACTCATCGCTCCGCGATGCCGAGCCAATTTGCTATCAAATTTTTTAGAATCCCCAGCTCGTAGCGCTACAGCACTCAATTGCATCGCAAGTGCCAGCGTTGGCTTTCCTCCTTCACCCGTAAGGTAAAAATTGAAAAACCGTCTGTTTACTGTCCTTCTGACAGCCGCTGTCTTTGGTCTTGGCTCGGCTGTCAATGCTGCTGAGATTTCCGATGCTGAAGCAATGAAAGCCATCTCTGCAGTCGTGCTGCCTGCCATGGAAAAGAACCAGATTCCTGGTATGGCTGTGGCATTGGTATTGGGGGACAAGACTTATGTCTTAAACTATGGCGTGTCAGATGTTGAGAAACAAACACCGGTAACTGACGAGACGATTTTTGAGATTGGCTCTATCAGCAAGACCTTCACAGCCACACTGGCGACGCACGCAGAAGTCACTGGGAAGCTGAAGCTGACCGATACCGCAGCAAGATACTTACCGGAGTTGGCTGGCACGGACTTCGGCAACTTGCAGCTTTTCCATCTTGGAACGCACACCCTTGGCGGCATTCCTCTGCAGGTGCCTGATGAGGTCCAAACTCGGGAGCAGCTTCTGGAATACTTCCGCACCTGGAAGCCTGCATTCAGAGCCGGCACGATGCGTACTTATGCAAACCCGAGCATCGGTGCTTTAGGGTGGATCACGGCGAAAAGTCTGGGTCAAGATTTCAGCACCGCCATGACTCAAGCCATTTTCCAGCCCCTTGGTCTCACGAGCACTTATCTGAGCGTCCCTGCACAGAAGATGTCCAGCTACGCTTGGGGCTACAACAAGGATAAGAAGCCTGTGCGTGTCAATCCAGGTATGTTGGACAGTGAAGCCTATGGCATCAAAACCACGGCTTCTGACCTGAGCACCTTTTTGAAGGCCAACATGGGCATGTTGCCCTTGGATAGCATGCTGCAAGCGGCTTTAAACAATACCCGCAGGCGCTATTTCAGCGTAGGCCAGATGACTCAAGGCCTCATCTGGGAGGAATACGCAATGCCTGTTGACTTGCCTACGCTGCAAGAAGGCAATGCTCCCAAGCTTATCCTGAATCCGACCCCAGTAAGCGCTAAGGTTCCTGCAGCCACACCTGAAAGCAATGTGTGGGTTAACAAGACTGGTGCCACCAACGGCTTCGGTGCTTACGTTGCGTTTGTGCCTGAAGAGCGCTTTGGGGTTGTGTTGCTGGCCAATAAGAACTACCCCAATGCCGAAAGGGTGGAAATTGCTCACAAAATTTATAGCAATCTAACCGGGAAACAATGACAGCTTTGGGTCGGGTGCCGTCGCGTGCGCAGTGTCAAAGCTGACATGACTAATACATGAGATGGGCTGATGCTCGCCGTCCGGTCAGGCAGCTGCCCCCCTGCAGGACTCACAGCAGTTGTATGCCACCCGTCATCCGAGACGTCAGTCGGCCTCATCCAGACCGGAACAATCTGGACGTGACGTCCGGCTGGCATTGCCGTGATCGAAATGGCGGCTAGTGACACGACTGTTGGGTCTACCCCATCGACCGGGCGCGGGACAAGCCACGTTGATCGGCTGACGGAATTTTCGGCGGTTCCGGCTTAGAACCCCTGGAAGCGGCGTTTCGGCTGTTCTCGAAACTCGGCAGTCTCGGCGGCTCGATTCGAGAGCGGTTTTCGAGAACGGGACGGACAAGGCCAGCACTGGCGCGGCCCGCATTCTCACGGTGGCTTCTTGAAAATGATCGTTTGCGAGAGCGGTGGCCATGCCAATGGCTTAACGTACTTTATTTTCCGTTTTCTGAGACGTCCCCTTCATGCGCGATCCGCAGGGGCAGCTCCCGCTCTAGCGGCTCATGCCTCGGTCGTTGGCGCGGTACTGCTGCCGCTGCTCGGCCAGCAGCTCGCGCACCTGCTCGCGGCGCTGACCATCGTTGAGGATGCGGTCGAGGATGGCGGGGCGCATCTCCTTCGGTGCGGCGTTGTAGCCGTCGATCAGCTTCTTCAGGCCCTCCGGCGCGGCCTGCCACTGCTCGCCCCGGTCGCCCCATCCGCCGACGCGCAGCTCGCGCTTCTGCGCCATCAGCTTGAAGTCCTTGGGCACCGCCTCCCGCTCGGCCTCGATGCGCTTCTGCGCAAGCCGCTTGGCCTCGGCCTCGCGCTCCTGGCGGGCCTTCTCCTTCTGCAAGGCTTCCAGCTCGGCCACCTTGGCCCGGATCGGCGTCTGCTCGACGGTGATCCGCACCTCGGCATCGCTGCGGGCCTGCCGCCCGCGTAGCGCGGCGTCCTCGATGCGCGGGGCCACGGTCAGCCACTCTTGGCGGGCCTCGGCCTCGATCTTGGCGCGTTCGTCCAGATAGGCCGACCGGAACAGGCCGGAGTCGTGCGCCTTGGCGCGGAGCGGGTGCGCCTGCCGCCACTGCTCTGCCTCGTGGCGTGCCATCGCCTCGCGGGTGCAGGCGTCGTGGTGCTGCTCCTCCAGGGCGCGGCGCTGCTGGTCGGCCTCGATGACGGCGGGGTCGCGCTCTACCAGGTCGCGCACGGGCGGCGGGCGTAGCTTGGCAATCTCGGCGGCCAGCTCGCGGCTGCTCATGCGCTCCAGGCGCTGGCGCTCCTGCTGCGCCTTCTCCCGCTCGGCCCGCTCGCAGGCCTCCCGCTGGGCCTGTTCGCGGCGCTGCCGCTCGGCCTCCAGGTGGATGACCTCGGCGCGGGCGTCGGGCACGGCGCGGGCCAGCTCCTGGCGGGCCTCGGCCAGCTCGGCGCGGGCCTGCCGGAACTCGATCACGTTCGCCCGGCCCTGGCCGCGCCACTGGCTCGGCAACTGCTTGCGCTCCGGCTCCAGGCCGGTGCCGCGCTCGGCGTGGCTGCGCATGTCGATGCGCTGCTCCACCCCGGCACGCTCCAGGTGCGCATTGCACATGGCCCCCCAGCGCCCGCGCAGCTCTTTCAGCTCGGCGGCCCGCTCGGCCTTGGTCAAGGTCTGGCCCGCGCTCGGGCCGTAGCCCTTGCGTGCGCCGCCCTTCTCCGGGGCCTTGGCGTTGTACCGCTTGAAGTACTGCTCCGGGTCGCGCTCGATGCCGTCGCGCTGCCGCTCCGAGAACATCAGATGCACGTGCGGCTGTTCCTGGCCGTCTGCCGCCGTGGGCGTGTGGATCGCCCACTGGTAGGCGTGCCGGTCGCCTATCTCCTGGCGTACAAACTCGCGCACCAGCGCGGCCCGCTGCTCGGCGTCCAACTCACGCGGAAGGGCTATCTCCATTTCGCGGTAGGTGGTGCCGTTCTTGCGCTCGTAGGCGTCGGCGGCCTGCCAGAAGGCCAGCGGGTTGGACTGCGCCCAGGCGGGCATGTTGCCCGCCTCGGTCGCTTCCAACTTCTCGCCGCGCTCTAGGCGGTTGGCGTACTGGCCTTCGCGGGCGATGTAGGCGGCATGAGGCCCGGCCTTACCGGCCTTGCCTACCTTCATGCTCAATCGCCCGATTGCCACCGCTCGCCCGCTCCTGTTTTTAGCCGCTGAAGGCGGCTGGTTTTGGCGTCGCAGACCGCGCTGTTTCTCGGCTTGCCGAGAAACAACTAAGCGCGCCTTCCGTAAAACGGAAGGATACCGCAGCCGTCGCGCCCCGGCCACCTTCCGCGTAAAATGGGAGCCTCCATCACAGAGGGAGACGCACCCATGACGCAAGATAAGTGGCTGGCCGAACGGCTGGCATACCTGCGCGGCTTGAAGGCTCCCAGCGATCAACAGCGCCTGCTGCTGATGCTGGCCGACAAGCCCGACCGCACCGCCGACGATGGCCGCAAACTGGCCGCCCTGGTACGCGCCGAGAAGGCCGCCGAACGCGCCCAGAAGGCCCGCGCCGACGCCGCCCGCATCATCAACGCCGAGAAGGCCGCCGAGAGGAAAGCCCGCGACCATGAGCTGTACGAGTCGGCGGGCCTGATGATCCTGGCCGGGCTGGTCGATACCAAGACCGGCAAGCCGACCCGCGACCGGGGCGAGCTGCTGGGCGCTCTGGTGTCGCTGGCCGAGGCCCAGGTCGATGACGCCAAGAGGGCAGCTTGGAAGGCCAAAGGCGATGCCCTGATGGCCGAGAGGGCGCGGCGATGACGGATTACGGCTATGCCATCGACCCCCGCCCCGCCGAACTGGGCGGCGGCTGGCGGCTGCGGCTGCTGGAGAACGGCGAGGAAGTGGGCGGCGGGGTGTTCCCGCTGTCGCCCTACCTGTCGGCCTTCCCGGCCACCGACGAGGCGAACGAGCGCGAGATGGCCGAGAAGGCGGCCTACGAGGATGCCTTGGCCGAGGCCTCCGCGTGGCTCGCCACCCGGCCCGCCGACGAGGAACCGGCCTTTCTGGACGACGAAGGCCCGTCCGACGATCTGCCGACCCGCATCACCCTGCCCAAGTCCTGAACACCCTGGAGGCGCTGCCTCCAGACCTCCGCCCTCGCCGCCGGGAGGCTCAGGGGGCAGTCCTGGCGGGCTGCGCCCTTTGTCCTGCCCCCTGTCGCCAGGCTGGCCGCTGCGGTTCAGCGTCAAGGCCAAGCCGCTGCGCGGTCGCTACGCGAGCCTTGACCCTGCCCCTACGCTCAGAAATGCCCAGGAAGCCGCCTAGAAAGCGCCAGGAGGCGTTTTCTAGGCCGCCCTAGGGGTGGAGTAGGGGTCAAGGGCGTAGGGGCTGCTGGCGCGGCCCGCAGCCCGTAGGGCGAGGACACGGGCAGCCCCGGAGAGGGCGAAGCCCGGCCCTTGACGCCTACGGAACCCCGATAGCCTCAGCCGGGGAGCAGGAGAAGGGCGCAGCCCGCCCCCTGCTCCCGCGGCGTATGGGGCAAGACCCCATGCGGGGGTCCAGCCCGAAGGGGGCTGGTCAAGCCCGCAGGGCGCGAAGCTGGGGGAACCATGCGGCCCCCGCTGGGGGCCACGATTTGCGGGAGGGGGAGCCGCGCCGTAGGCGTGGGGGAACCCCGCAGGGGTGCCCCGTGCCCGGTGCGCCGGGGTTTTTACTTGTTTATTCTTGTTGCCCGTTTTCTGAGACGACCCCAAAAACGCCACCACGGCCCCGGAAACGCGGCCAGCGGGCAGGCGAAACCGCCTTTATTCCCCTCGATGTGGTGCGCGCAGGTCATCCGTCACGGTCTAGGCCACCTGTCACCGGCCTGGATGGTCTGCCGCGCCAACGAGCGCGGCGGGGTTCCCCCTGGTGTTCAAGCGGATGGCGGGTCAAGGGTCGGAATCCCGGCTGGTGCGGCCCGCAGCCCGGCACGGGCGAGGACACGGGCCGGGATGGAGAGGGGCGCAGCCCCGGCCCTTGACGCGACAGGAGCGCCCCCAGCCTATCGGCAAGGGGGAGGAACAAGGGCGTAGCCCGCTGGGCCTGCCCCCGCAGCCAGTCGGGCAAGTACCGACGCGGGAAGCCCTGAAACCGAAGCGGTTTCAGGTCAAGCCCGAAGGGCGCGAAGGCGGGCGACGGCAAACCGACGAGGCATGTTCAGCGCACGGGCGGCGGCCTCCTGCTTTTTCTGCCTAACCTTGCGGCGGTAGCGCACCGATGCGGCTTGTTCTTGGCCTGGGCGGTTGAGTTGCGACCGGGGGACCATCCGGCCCCCTCTGGGGGCCTCGATAAAGGGGAGGGGGGGCCGGCGAAGCCGGGGGAACCCCGTAGGGGTGCCCCTTGCCCGGTTCCGTTGCGCGAACTTTTCCACAGCGAGCGGGGGCCAATTACCGGTTAAAAATTACAGGAAAAACTTAACGGCAAACCTTACAGGTTTTGGGGGGGTCCGATTCAGCGTGCTAGGGGGGGTCCGATTCAGCGTG
>NZ_WTVM01000092.1 GCF_012910885.1 Azoarcus taiwanensis
CAACAGCGGCAGCGCGAATGGCATCGGAGCCGGGAGGGCAGCCGCCAGCGCCGCCTCGCGGGGGGCTTGTACGCCCTCTCACACCGCAATCATGTTGTCGCGATGAATCAGCTCCGGCTGGTCGGCGTAGCCGAGCAGTTGCTCGATCATGTGGCTGGGCTGGCGGGCGATGCGGCGACATTCGGAGCTGGCGTAGTTAACGAGCCCGCGCGCGACCTCCTCGCCAGTGAGCGTGAGGCAGGCGACGACCGAGCCGCGTTCGAACTCACCGCGCACTTCGACGACCCCGACCGGCAGCAGGCTGCGGCCGTTTCTCAGCGCCGCCAGTGCGCCGTCATCGATGATCAGGCTGCCGGCCAGTTGCAGGTGGTCGGCCATCCACTGCTTGCGTGCGGCGAGACGGGTGTCGCTTGCGTAGAGCAGGGTGCCCAGGGGCTCGGCGCTGACGAGCCGGACCAGGGCGTCGGGCTCCTGACCGCTCGCAATGCAGGTGTGGGCGCCGCTGCGCGCGGCACGACGGGCGGCACGGACCTTGGTGATCATGCCGCCCTTGCTGATACCGGAGCCGGCGCCGCCAGCCATGGCTTCGAAACCACGATCCTCGGCATGGCCTTCTGATACCAGGGTCGCATCCGGATTGCTGCGTGGATCGGCGGTGTAAAGGCCTTGCTGGTCGGTGAGGATGACGAGCAGGTCGGCCTCGATGAGGTTGGCCACCAGCGCGCCCAGGGTGTCGTTGTCGCCGAACTTGATCTCGTCGGTAACGATGGTGTCGTTTTCATTGATGATCGGCACGACACCGAGCTCGAGCAGGGTCTTGATCGTCGAGCGCGCATTCAGATAGCGCTCGCGGTCGGCGAGATCCTCATGGGTGAGCAGAATCTGGGCGGTGTGCAGGCGATGCTGGGAGAAGGCCTCCTCATAGGCTTCGACGAGCCCCATCTGACCGACGGCCGCGGCAGCCTGCAGGCGGTTCATCTCGTGCGGACGCTTGGTCCAGCCCAGTCTTTGCATACCGGCGGCAATCGCGCCCGACGACACCAGCGCGACCTGCTTGCCGGCAGCGCGCAGCGCTGCGATCTGGCGTGCCCAGTCGGCCATGGCGGCCTTGTCCAGACCGGTTCCGTTCTTGGTGACAAGCGCACTGCCGACTTTCACGACGATGTTGCGTGCGCCTCTCAGGTGTTCCCTCATGATTCGTGATCCTGTCAGCTTTGAGCGGGGTCGTCCTTGGCTTGCGGTTCGCCGGGCTGGTCCGCCGCTTCGGCGGCGGCTTCAGCCTCTTTTCGGGCTTGCTCTGCCTCGACTCGGGCTCGCTCCGCATCGAGGTGTTCCTGAATGGCAAAGACCAGCGGGCGGCAACCGCCACCATTGATTGCCGAGATCTCGAAGTGACGCTCGACCGGGCCGTAGGCCTCCAGGAAACTGTTGATACGCGCCTCGCGCTCGTCCTCCGGAAGGAGGTCGATCTTGTTGAGCACCAGCCAGCGCGGCTTGGCATACAGGTTGTCGTCGTACTTGCGCAACTCCTCGACGATGGCTTTTGCTTCGTGGACCGGATCGACGTCGGGATCGAAGGGTGCGATGTCCACGAGGTGGAGGAGGAGGTGCGTGCGCTGCAGGTGACGGAGAAACTGATGCCCCAGGCCGGCGCCGTCGGCGGCACCCTCGATCAGGCCCGGTATGTCGGCGATGACGAAGCTGCGGGCATCGTCGGTGCGCACCACGCCAAGGCTCGGGTGCAGCGTGGTGAAGGGGTAGTCGCCGACCTTGGGTCGGGCAGCGGAGACCGAGCGGATGAAGGTCGATTTGCCAGCGTTGGGCATGCCAAGCAGGCCGACGTCTGCGAGCACTTTGAGTTCGAGGTGTAACGACAGTCGCTCGCCTTCTTCGCCCATGGTGCGCTTGCGCGGCGCGCGATTGACGCTGGACTTGAAGTGGAGGTTGCCGAGCCCGCCCTTGCCGCCACGGGCGACCATCACGCGTTTGCCGTGTTCGTCCAGATCAGCGATGAGTTCGCCGGTCTCCAGGTTGCTGATGACGGTGCCCACCGGCATGCGCAGCACGATGTCCTCGCCGCCCTTGCCGTAGCAGTCCGAGCCACGCCCGTTCTCGCCGCGCTGTGCACGGAAGCTGCGGGTGTAACGATAGTCGATCAGCGTGTTGAGGTTGCGATCGGCTTCGGCGTAAACGCTGCCGCCGCGACCCCCGTCGCCGCCGTCCGGTCCGCCGCGCGGAACGAACTTCTCGCGGCGGAAGGTGGCCGCACCGTTGCCGCCGTCACCGGCGATGACATCGATGCGGGCTTCGTCGAAGAATTTCATTTTGATGATTACCGAGAAAACAAAAAAGCCCTACCACAAGGATAGGGCTTTTTCTGACCGGAAGGTCGGGATCAGGCCGCTTCGGGCACGATCGTGACGGTGCGGCGCTTCTGGGGGCCACGAACCGTGAACTGGACCGTGCCGGTCTTCAACGCGAACAGCGTGTGATCCTTGCCGATGCCGACGTTCTCGCCCGGGTGGAACTGAGTGCCGCGCTGGCGAACGAGGATGTTCCCCGCGAGCACGGCCTGGCCGCCGTAGCGCTTCACGCCGAGGCGTTTTGATTCGGAGTCGCGACCGTTACGGGAACTGCCGCCGGCTTTTTTGTGTGCCATGACGAATTACCTCCTGCTTCAGGCCGAAATCGCTTCGATGCGGATTTCGGTGTAGTTCTGACGATGGCCCTGGTGCTTCTGATAGTGCTTGCGCCGGCGCATCTTGAAAATCTTGACCTTGTCGTGACGGCCGTGGGAAACCACGGTTGCCTTGACTGCGGCGCCCGAGACCACCGGCGTGCCGATCTTGACCGACTCGCCCTCGCCGACCATGAGAACCTGGTCGAGAGTGATTTCGGAGCCCACGTCGGCCGGTATCTGTTCTACCTTGATCTTTTGGCCAGCGGCAACGCGATACTGCTTGCCACCGGTTTTTATCACCGCGTACATGGTGTTGCTCCAGTTGATGGGTTTTGCAAAGAATCGCGAATTTTGACTAGTAAGTCGTTTCAAGTCAAGGTGCTTCAGGCTTTTCCCCGCCATTCTCTGCACCGTGGTCGAGTTCCGCCAGCAGCGTTTCAAGTGCATGTTGTTCGGTGCGGTAGTGAGCATGAGGCTTCAGGCGTTGCCACAGGCCGGTGCGCTCCATCGGGTCGATGATCTGTTTCTTCAGGCCGCAGAAGGCGAGCCGCTTGCCCTGTGCGCTGAGCCGTTCGAGCACGGTCGCAATCGCGTGCAGGCCGGTGGCGTCGATGTTGTTGATGCCTACCCCGGACACCA
The DNA here is from genome assembly GCF_012910885.1 of Azoarcus taiwanensis. Lineage (GTDB taxonomy): Bacteria > Pseudomonadota > Gammaproteobacteria > Burkholderiales > Rhodocyclaceae > Azoarcus_F > Azoarcus_F taiwanensis. Next base: position 3,320 of record NZ_WTVM01000092.1, read on the forward strand.
GAAGCGTTTTCATGCCGGGTTGCACACGCGCTGCGTCGAGCGCGGCTTCCTCGAAGGCCTCCGAGGTCACGAAAGTCAGAGGACTGTCGAATCGGACGATGGTCAGCGCGGGGTGGGGGTGCTCCAGACCAAAGCGCTCCAGGTCGCGATAAGTGCCGTCCGGATGCAGGCCGAGCAATGCGGTGCGCGGCTTCATGTCGCGGTAAAGCATCAGCGCGAGCGACAGGAGCAGGCCGCTGAGGATCCCATTCTGGATATTGGGGGCGAAGAGGAGTGTGCTGCCGAAGGTCAGCGCCGATGCCAACCCGTCGTCCCGGCTGGCCTGCCACGCACGCCCCAAGGCTCGCAGGTCGATCAGGCCTGAAATGACCGAGAGGATGATGGCCGACAGTACCGTGGTCGGAAGGTGGGTCAGCAATGGCGTAAGGTACAGCACCGCTACCAGTACCACCGAAACGCTTACCAGCGACGAGAGACCGGTGCGCGCACCGCTGGCGAAGTTGACCGCCGAGCGTGAGAAGGAGGCGCTGACCGGCATGCCCGAACTGAAGGCCGCGGCGATCTTGGCCAGACCCTGGCCGATGAGCTCCTGGTTCTGTTGCCAACGGGTGCCGAGTCGGCCGCTGATCAGTGTAGCGCTCGAGGTGACCTCCATGAAGCTGACCACGGCGATGACGAATGCGGCCGGAAAGAGGGCGACCACCATCGACCAGTCCAGCGGTGGAATGCTGAGTGGCGGCAGGCCGGCGGGAATCTCGCCGACGACCCGACCTCCTCGGTCGGCGAAGCCGATCAGCCACGAAACAAAGGTGGCGACGACGACCACGATGAGTACCATCGGCAGCTGCGGCACTAATCGGCGCGCCACGAGCAGGCAGGCAAGGGTGCAAAACCCGAACGCACTGGTCAGTGGGTCGAACTCGGCGACACCGAGCAGCATGCGACCCATGTCGCTCAGGAAGTGATCGCCGCGATCCAGTGAGAGACCGAGTAGCGGCGGGATCTGGGTCAGGCAGATCAGAATGGCGGCGGCATTGATGAAGCCGGTCATCACGGGTCGCGAGAGAAGATTGAGCAGCCAGCCGGCCCGGAACACGCCGAGAGCCAGCTGCATCGAGCCCGACATCAGCGCCAGCAAGAGCGCGAGCGCCAGAAAGTCGCTGCTGCCCGGTGTCGCGAAAGCCGTCAGACTGGCGCCGGTGAGCAGGGCAGTGAGTGCCACCGGACCGGTGGAGAGCTGGCCGCAGGAGCCGAACAGGGCTGCGACCAGCGCCGGAAGCAGGCAGGCATAGAGACCGATGTGCGGTGGCAGCGAGGCGAGCTGGGCGTAGGCCATCGCCTGCGGGATCATCAGCATCGCGACCGTGACGCCCGCGACCACATCGCCGCGAACGCCATGACTACGCCATTGGCTGGGCCAGCTGGAGAACGGAAGTAGGGAGCGTAAGGGAAACTTGCGTCGCACTTTAGGGCCGCATTGAAGCCACGGAGCGATAGTAACAGGCACTTCCCCCGTACGCAGGTCCGGCGCGTCAGGGTTGCGCAAGGGTTGTGCTCATGCAGACGCGATCTGCACCATGGAAGATGGTTGCGCGGGTTAAAGTTCGCGCTGCCGGGGCCGTTTATAAGCTGTGCGCTATCGCCCGATCTCGGCTGCCATAGCATCAACCTCCCTGGAGTGACTCGAACATGACTGCCCTCGACAATCTCAGCCTGCGCGCAAAGCTGTTTCTCCTTTCTGGATTGACAGGTGCCGTTCTTCTGCTGGCCATTGCGTTCCTGCTTTTCCAAGTGCGTCAGATAGAGCACGAAGTGCGCAACATCGGTGAGGACGATCTTCCCGGTCTTCAGGCGGCCGCGGCGATGAGCCAGTGGCGTCTGCGCTACCGCGTGCGCAGCCTCGAGTTCATGATGCCAGCGCCTGCAGCCGAAACCGAGCGCATGGCCGGGTCGCTGGATCAGTTGCACCAGGGCTTGATGCAGGAGATCGCGGGCTATCGGAGCAGGCCGATGTCCGATCGGGAGCGGACGCTGGTGGACGCAGTTGAGCGCAGCGTGCTCGGTTACCATGAGGTGGTGCAGCAGGCGCGGGAGATGATTGCACGCTTCGACTACGACAGCGCGCATCAGCTTCGGCGAACGATCTGGGTGGAGCGGGCCGATGCGGTTCGCGACGCGGTCGATGAATTGGTCGTCTACAACAGGTCTTCGGCGGATGCCAGCGCGCTCAACGCAACCGAACTCGTACGTGAGTCCTTCTTCGCCGGTGTGATTGCGGCCGCCATCGGCCTGGCGCTCGCGATCGTTCTCGCCTTGGGGTTTTCGGCACGGATCAGCGGGCGCCTCAGGGCCGCCGTAGGTGGCGTGCAACAGATCGCCGCCGGCGACCTGCGGGCAGCGCTGCCCCAGCCCAGCGGCGATGAGGTTGGCGATCTGGTGCGGGCGATGCGCGAGATGCAGACCTCGTTGCGCGACACCATCTCGGTGACCCGGGACGGAGCCGGGAAGGTGGCGGATTCGGCGACAAGTCTGCGTGATACCTCGCGACAGGTCAGTGAGGGTGCGTCGGCACAAAGCGAGGCGGCGAGCAGTATTGCGGCAAACGTCGAGGAACTCACGGTGTCGATCTCCCATGTTTCCGAGCGCACCAGCGACGCGAGCAGGGTGGCGGCGGAGTCCGGCGCTGGCGCCAGCGCGGGCAAGGAGTCGATGGACCGGCTGGTGGTTGGCATGCGCGAGGTCGAGAAAGTCGTTGGCGACGCCGCGACTCGCATTGCCGGGCTCGAGACTCAGTCCGAGAAGATCTCCCGCATTGTGGCGGTGATTCGCGAGATCGCCGAACAGACCAACCTGCTTGCACTCAACGCCGCGATCGAAGCAGCGAGGGCGGGTGAGCAAGGCCGCGGCTTTGCGGTGGTCGCAGATGAGGTGCGCAAGCTTGCCGAGCGCACCGCCCAATCGACCGAGGAGATCACCAGCATGGTCGGCTCGGTACAGGTATCGACCAAGGAAGCGGTCGCTGGCATCGAGAAGGGTGTCGAGTTTGTCAAACGCAGCAGCAAGGACGCGGTCGAGACGGGCGACACGATTGCCCGTCTGCAGGACCTGGCCGGCGAGGTGGCGGGCATCGTTTCGGAACTCGATGTCGCATTGCGCGAGCAGTCTGCCGCCTCGACCGAGGTTGCCCGCCGCGTGGAGGATATTGCGCAACGTGCGGACGAGAGCAGCAACGCGACGCGTCGTACCGTTGATGCGGCACACGAGCTGGAGCGGCTCGCGGACCACATGCGACAACAGGTCGATCGATTCAAGGTCTGATCGGCCGCGCACGACCCGCTTTCGCCTGCCGGGATACACACACCGGGCGAAAGGCGTGACACCGCCGTGTGACTGTTCTAGAATGCCTGAACTTGTCAGACAAATTCAGGCATGTCATGGATGCAGACAGTCGACTAGCGAGCGCTTCGCGGCTCAGCGATGAGGTGGCGCGACAACTCGAGGCCTGGATTCTCAGCGAAGGTTTCCAGGTCGGCGCTCGTCTGCCGACCGAGAAGCTGCTCTGCGAGCGCTTCGGTGTCAGCCGCGCGGTAATCCGGGAGGCGATCTCACGGCTCAAGGCCGAAGGCTGCATTCGCACCCGCCAGGGTTCCGGCGCTTATCTTGCTTCGCTACCCGGTGAAGGCAGTTTCCGCCTAGTCCGCGACGGCTCCTGCGTACCCAAGGGATTGCCTCGCGAAATCGCCGATGTCTTCGAGATGCGTTACATCATGGAGACCGGAGCGACCGAACTCGCCGCGATGCGTCGCACCGCCAGCGATCTTGAACGCATCGCCGAGGCTCTCGGGCGGATGGAGCGCGCTATTTCCAGCGGTGAAAATGCGGTCGGCGCGGACGACGACTTTCATGTCGCCATTGCCGCAGCAACCCAGAATCCCCAGCTCGAGCGCTTTCAGGTCTTCATGGGCCATCAGCTTTCCCAGTCCCGCGCCCCTACCTGGGATGCGGCAGGGCATGTCGCCGGCCGTGCCAAGCAGGCGCAACTGGAGCACAGACGGATCTACCAGGCAATTCTGGCCGGTGACCGGTCGGCGGCACGGCAGGCGGCAGCGGAGCATCTCGAAAGCGGTATGTTGAGGCTCGGGCTTGATGCGCGGGGCTGGTGAGCGGTAGACGATAACGAAAACGGACGACGAAGAGCGAGGAGACGAAGCAATGGCCAGCATCACTGATGCAGCCCTGGCGGGTGAAGTCGAAGCGGATTTTTCCGCGGTGGACAAGGCGCGCGTGGTGGAGGCGCTTTCGCGCCTCTTGCCGGCCGGTGCGCTGATGTTCGAGACCGAGGATTTGCGGCCGTATGAATGCGATGGGCTGTCCGCCTACCGCCAGTTGCCGATGGTCGTGGCCTTGCCGACGACCGAGGAACAGGTGGTCGGCATTCTCAAGCTCTGTCACGAAATGGGCGTGCCGGTGGTGGCGCGTGGCGCGGGCACTGGCTTGTCTGGCGGTGCCTTGCCGCACCAGTTCGGGGTGCTGCTGTCGATGGCCCGCTTCAATCGCATTCTGTCGGTGGATGTGCCGGCGCGAGTCGCGCATGTGCAGCCTGGCGTGCGAAACCTCGCGATATCCGAGGCTGTCGCGCACCATGGGCTGTACTACGCTCCGGACCCTTCGTCGCAGATCGCGTGCACCATCGGCGGCAACGTCGCCGAGAATTCCGGGGGCGTGCATTGCCTGAAATACGGATTGACCGTTCACAACGTGTTGCGCGTGCGGGGCGTCACCATAGAGGGCGATATAGTCGAGTTCGGCTCACTCGCCCCGGATGTGCCTGGCTACGATCTGCTCGCCGCGATGATCGGCTCGGAGGGCATGCTCGCGGTTGCGACCGAGGTGGCGGTCAAGCTCACGCCCAAGCCGCAACTCGCACAATGTGTGCTTGCAGCCTTCGATGACGTGGTCCGCGCCGGTGATGCGGTGGCGGCGATCATCGCCGCCGGCATCATTCCGGCGGGTCTGGAAATGATGGATCAGCCAGCCACCGCCGCGGTCGAGGAATTCGTGCACGCCGGCTACCCGCTGGATGCCAAGGCCATCCTGTTGTGCGAGTCGGACGGGACGCCCGAGGAAGTGGCCGAGGAGATCGAGCGCATGCGCGCGGTGCTCGAGCAGGGCGGAGCGACCGAGATCCGGGTGTCGCGCGACGAGGCCGAGCGCCTCCGCTTCTGGGCTGGTCGCAAGGCGGCATTTCCGGCCGCGGGGCGCATTTCGCCCGACTACTACTGCATGGACGGCACGATTCCGCGAAAGCGGGTCGGCGAGATGCTGTCGGCGATCCAGGAAATGGAGAAGAAGTACGGCCTGCGCTGCATCAACGTGTTTCATGCAGGCGACGGCAATCTGCATCCATTGATCCTGTTCGATGCCAACCAGCCGGGCGAACTCGAGCGTGCCGAGGCGTTCGGTGCAGACATTCTGGAGCTTTCCGTGGCACTGGGCGGGACGGTGACCGGGGAGCATGGCGTCGGTGTGGAGAAGATCAATCAGATGTGCAGCCAGTTCACCAAACCGGAAATTGCCACCTTCTTCCGCGTCAAGGCCGCCTTCGACCCGGCAGGCCTGCTCAACCCGGGCAAGGCGATCCCGACGCTCAACCGCTGTGCTGAGTACGGTCGCCTGCGGGTGAGCGGAGGCCAGCTTCCGCATCCCGAGCTGCCTCGTTTCTGAGTAGTGCCGATGAGTACAGGCTGGATCCAGTTTTTGCTGGTTGTCGTGCCCGTGCTGTCGTTGATCGGCTCATGGCTCGCACTGCGAGCCGTGGCTGGCTGGCAGGCGCGCAAGGACAACGAGACATCACCCACCGGATGGAAATCCCATGAATGACGTGATTGAACAATGGCAGGAGAAGGTGCGCAGCGCGGCGGCCGAGGGAATGTCGCTCCGGCCGCGCGGTGGCGGCACCAAGGATTTTTTTGGCCGTCGCGCCGACGGTGAAGTGCTCGACACTCGTGCGCTGTCGGGCATCGTGAGCTACGAGCCCACGGAGCTGGTGGTAACCGTGCGGGCCGGTACGCCACTCGCCGAGCTCGAGTCGATGCTCGCCGAGCGTGGGCAGCGACTGCCTTTCGAACCGCCGCATTTCGGTGATGGTGCGACTGTGGGTGGTTGTGTTGCCAGTGGCCTTTCCGGCCCCAGTCGGCTCGCAGTCGGCGCGCTGCGCGATTTCGTGCTCGGTGTGAAGATCATCGACGGCCAGGGCGATCTGCTTGCGTTTGGCGGTCAGGTCATGAAGAACGTCGCCGGTTACGATGTTTCTCGACTGTTTGCCGGCAGTCTCGGCACGCTCGGCCTGTTGTGTGAGATTTCCCTCAAAGTGCTGCCTCGACCGGCGGTGGAGCGCACCCTTTGTCTCGGAATGGGGCCGGCCGATGCCGTCGAGCACCTTAATCAGTGGGGTGGTCAGCCGCTACCAATCTCGGCCTCCAGCTGGCATGAAGGTGAGCTTCGCCTGCGCCTTTCCGGCGCCGAGGCGGCAGTGGCCGCAGCGGTCGCCCGCATCGGAGGCGAGGAAGTCGACGCCGTCGATGCACAAGCGTGGTGGCGGGCGCTGCGCGAGCAGCGACTTGCCTTCTTTGCCGAGGGTGACTTGCCGCTCTGGCGTCTGGCGGTGCCCAGCACTACTGCGCCGATGACTGGGGACTGGTTCATCGAGTGGGGTGGCGGCCAGCGCTGGCTGCGATCCGATGCCTCCGCCGAGGAGATCCGACGCATCGCTTCCGGCGTGGGCGGGCATGCAACGCTGTTTCGTGGGGGCGACCGCGATGGGGAGGTCTTTCAACCCCTCGCCGCGCCGCTGATGATGATTCAACGGCGCCTGAAACAGGCGTTCGATCCGGCGGGCGTCTTCAGCCCGGGTCGTCTCTACAACGGATTCTGATCATGCAGACGCAACTGGCTGATTTCATCAAGAACACGCCCGAGGGCCGCGAGGCCGACGAGATTCTTCGCAAGTGCGTGCATTGCGGATTCTGCACTGCGACCTGCCCGACCTACCAGTTGCTAGGTGATGAGCTGGATGGCCCTCGCGGGCGGATTTACCTGATCAAGCAGTTGCTCGAAGGCGCGGAGGTGACCGCCAAGACGCAACTTCACCTCGACCGCTGCCTGACCTGCCGCGCCTGTGAGACGACTTGCCCCTCCGGTGTGCATTACAGCCGGCTGGCCGATATCGGTCGCGAGATCGTCGAAAAGCGAGTGCCTCGGCGGGGTAGCGAGCGCGCGCTGCGTTGGGTGCTTCGCGAGTTTGTCCCGCGTAGCGGGCTGTTCGGCATGGCGATGAAGGCCGGGCGCATGGTACGCGGCGTATTGCCTGCCGCCTTGCGCAACAAGGTGCCCGAAGCCCGTCCTGCGGGGGTATGGCCTGCGGTACGTCATGGACGCCGAATGGCGGTGCTGGCTGGGTGTGTCCAGCCGTCGATGGCGCCATCGATCAATGCGGCAGCCGCCCGCGTGCTCGACGCAGTCGGTGTTTCTTTGCAGGAGATGCCTGGTGCCGGTTGTTGTGGTGCGGTGCGTTTTCACCTCAACGACCATGAGGGCGCGCGTGACGATGCCCGGCGGAATATCGACGCGTGGTGGCCTGCGATTTCGTCCGGTGAGATCGAGGCGATTGTCATGACTGCCTCGGGCTGCGGCACCCAGGTGAAGGATTATGATCACCTGCTCGCAAACGACCCGGCCTATGCACTGAAGGCTGCCCGTGTCGCCGAGATGACGCGCGACATCAGCGAGATCGTGGCGGACGAGCATGAGAAATTGGCGCCCTTGCTGGCCGAGCACTCAGCGGGCAAGGTGCCGGTTGCATTCCATGCCCCATGCACGTTGCAGCATGGGCTGCGCATTCGCGGCAAGGTCGAGGCGCTGCTGGAGGCTGCAGGTTATGTGCCCGCACCAGTGCGTGACGCCCATTTGTGTTGCGGGTCGGCCGGTACTTATTCGATTCTGCAACCGGAGCTGTCGTACAAACTGCGCGACAACAAGCTTCAGGCGCTGACCGAGGGCGGTGCCGAGATAATCGCTTCGGCCAACATCGGCTGCCTGACTCATCTCGAGAGCGGAACCCGGGTCCCGGTGCGGCACTGGATCGAGTTGCTCGATCAGCGCCTGGGGGGCTGATCTTGTGGTGTCCGGCGTCGCCTGTGGCGATGCCGGACACCGCACGATCAACTGCGAGGATTGTTTGCCACCAGCATTTTCGCTTCAGCCTCGGCCACCTTGGCGCCTTCCTGATTGGTGCACACCCCCGACAGACTGACCATGCCGCCGTTGTGTTTCGGTTTGGCTTCCAGTGACGCAACAGTCCAGACGATGGACAGCGTGTCACCAGCGCGCACTGGTGCCGTGAAACGCGAGGTGTGCTCCACGTAGGCGATCGCGGTGCCATGAAAGACCATGCCCAGTTGCGCCGCCATGAATGAGGTCGTCAGGTAGCCATGAGCGATGCGGCTGCCGAAGCGGCTGCCTTCTGCGAATGACTGATTGATGTGCAAAGGGTTGAAGTCGCCGAATAGACCAGCACCCAGCACGATGTGGGTTTCGGTGATCGTCATTGTGGTGTCGAAACGGTCGCCAGGGGCGATTTCATCGTAGCCGCGTCCGGGAAACATGTGTGTTGGCTCCTATTGCGAAAGTGATATATTGCGCGGCCCTTTCAGAGCGCGCGTCGTGATCGTGGTGGGCTGGCATGTCGCGAGTGTGACATTTTTCACGGAGCGGCGCGCTCACGTGTCATGAACGCGGTCTTGCATCTGTTCGTAATACCCACTGTTGCTATTATGTGCCATCGTCAAAGATCGTAAATTCATGCCACTCACTGTCGAAACCTGTGTTGCGCGCCATTTGGGCGATCGGGAAGAACAACAGGATCGCGTAAGTCTTTTCCCGCATCCCTCTCGTCCCGGCATGATGATGGCGGTGCTTGCCGACGGCATGGGAGGCCACAGCGGCGGTGCGATGGCGGCCGAGCAGGTCGTCATCAAGGCCAGGCAGAATTTCGAGGCCTTCAAACCAAGTTCCGAAGAGCCGCGTCACCTGCTGTCGAGCATCGTGAACGAGGCTCACCTGGTGATTCGCCTGACGCGTTTTACCAGTGAAAAGGATCCGCACAGCACAGCGGTGATCCTGATGCTGCAGCCTGGTCGGGTGGACTGGGTACATTGCGGTGACTCACGTCTCTATCATTTCCGTGGGGATGCCACCGTCTCACGCACGCTGGATCATTCTCTGGTCGGCGAATTGCAGCGCAAGGGCAGGCTCGACGAAGCCTCGGCGCTCAATCACCCACAGCGCAATGTGTTGCTGTCATGTCTTGGCAGTGACCGGGAGCCCAAACTGGGTTTCGGGCATGTGGAATCGTTGATCGCAGGAGACAGCTTCCTATTGTGTTCGGACGGGCTCTGGGCCTATTTCAGCGATGATGAGCTGGCGGCGACCGTGAACATGTTTCCGGCGCGTGAGGCAGCGGCCAAGCTCATCGCGGCAGCTCGTGAGCGTGCCGAAGGCGCTGGCGACAACATCTCGGTGTCCATTATCAAGCTGGTCGACGCCCCGAACGGGCGCGAAGCGCTCCCGGCTGGCGTATCGACGTCACGCTGAATCCCTGATCCGCTGCCCGGCAGGCGAACGACGCTTTTTCCGCGTTGCCGCGAGCGCATCGTGCAAATCGACGTTGCCATTACCGCCGACATCAGTATTATCTGGATGGTGTGGTCCCGCTCGCCTTGCTGTGAGGGGTCGGAGGAGAGCGACAACGTAGGTCGGGGCCCGCGGAACGAAAGCCGATCTCCGCCATGATGAATGGTTCGGGGGAACTCGCGGGGCCGGTATCACAACCGCCGCCGCTTGCGCACCATCATCCTGGCAAGCCCGGAATCCAAATTTTGAACCACACAAAGGGAGGGTCAGGAATGCCTCTTGTCATTGGAATACCTGCGGAAACCGTCGCCGGCGAACGTCGACTGGCGGTAGTGCCGGAGGTCGTAAAGAAGTATCTCGGTCTTGGGGCCGAGGTCATCATGGAGGCCGGGGCCGGCAAGCAGGCGCATTATGCCGATGAAGCCTTTGCTGGCGTGCGACTGGTCGAAACCGGTGCCGAAGTGTTCGCGGAGTCCGACGTCGTGCTCTGCGTGCAGCCGCCTCCGTCAAAGTATCTCAGCAAAATGAAGCCTGGTAGCGTGCTGCTCGGCATGCTGCAACCCTGGTACGACGCCAAACGGGTCGAGCAGCTCGCCAAGAAGAATGTGACCGCCTTCGCCCTGGAACTGCTGCCGCGCATCTCGCGTGCCCAGAGCATGGACGTGCTGTCCAGTCAGTCGGCAGTGGCCGGGTACGAATGCGCGTTGATCGCCGCCGACCACAGTCCCAAGTTCTTTCCGATGCTGACCTATGCCGCTGGCACGATTCGTCCGGCCAAGGTCCTGGTCATCGGCGCCGGCGTGGCAGGTTTGCAGGCCATTGCGACCGCCCGGCGTATCGGTGCCATGGTCGAGGCCTACGATGTGCGTCCGGAAGTGCGCGAACAGATCGAATCGCTCGGTGCCAAGTTCGTCGACACCGGTGTGTCTGCGGTCGGCGCAGGCGGCTATGCACGCGAACTGACCAGCGAGGAGCGCGCCAAGCAGGCGGAGCGTCTTGGCAAGGCAGTGTCGCAGTGCGATGCCTTGATCACAACGGCAGCGATTCCTGGCAAAAAGGCACCGAAGATCATCACCAAGGACATGCTCGCACGCATGAAACCTGGTTCGGTGGTGGTCGACATGGCCGCCGAAACCGGCGGCAATGTCGAGGGCACGGTCGCCGGCGAGAAGACATGGATTGGCGAAACCCTGGTCATCGGTCCGACCCATATAGCCAGCCGCATGCCGGTGCATGCCTCCGAGATGTACGCCAAGAATCTCTTCAACTTCATTTCTCCGTTCATCAAGGAAGGCGCTCTGGTGCTGGACTGGGACGATGAGGTGATGTCCGGCACCTGCCTCACCCATGAGGGTGAGCCGAAGCACGCCGGCGTCAAAGAAATACTTGGACTTTGAGCGGAGGATCCGAAATGGAAGGCTTTACCGCACTGTATATCTTCATGCTGGCCGCATTCACCGGTTACGAGGTGATCTCGCGCGTGCCGGTGATTCTGCATACCCCACTGATGTCGGGTTCCAACTTCATCCACGGCGTGGTGCTCATCGGCGGCATGGTCGCCCTGGGCAAGGCCGATCCGGATGAGCCCCTGCAACTACTGATCGGCTTTATCGCGGTGTTCCTCGGCGCGGCCAATGCCGCGGGTGGCTACGTGGTCACCGAGCGCATGCTCGGCATGTTCAAGACCGGTGATCGCAAGCAGGGAGGTGCCCAATGACGTATAGCGGTCTGGTTAGCGCGGCCTATTTCGCGGTCGCGGTTGTTTTCATCCTGGGTCTGAAGGCCATGAGTTCGCCGGTGACGGCGCGCCGCGGCATTGTCTGGGCCGGGTTTGCGATGATCGCCGCGACGGTGGTCACCTTCTTCATTCCCAACCTCCAGAACATCGGCCTGATGGTGCTCGCAATCGTGCTGGGTGCCGGCGTTGCCTGGTGGAGCGGCAAGACGGTGAAGATGACCGACATGCCGCAGATGGTCGCGATCTACAACGGCATGGGCGGTGGCGCGGCTGCGGCGATTGCTGCGGTCGAGCTCGTCAAGGGAGTGCCCCATGGCCCGGTGACCTCCACGCTGCTGATCCTCGGTGCGATCATCGGTTCGGTGGCTTTCTCCGGCTCGTGCGTGGCCTATGCCAAACTGCAGGGCTTGATGAAGAAGTCGATCACCTTGCCGCAACAGAACACGATCAATTTCTTTCTCACCTTGCTGACCTTCGGCATCGGTCTGACCATCGGTTATGCCGACAGTCCGGGTGGTTTCGAGATCTTCCTGTTCTTTGTCCTTGCGCTGGCGCTGGGCGCGGTGCTGGTGATGCCGATCGGTGGCGCAGACATGCCGGTGGTGATTTCGCTGCTCAACGCCTTCACCGGACTGGCGGTTGGTTTCAAGGGCTTCGTGCTCGACAACCCGGCGCTCATCGTCGCGGGCATCATCGTCGGCGCGGCTGGCCTGTTGCTGACCCAGTTGATGGCCAAGGCGATGAACCGGCCGTTGAAGAACATCATCTTTGCGCCGATTACCGGAGACGCAGCCGAAGGTGGAGCCGAAGTCGAAGGCACCATGCGCGAACTCTCCGCGCTGGATGCTGCGGCGCTGATGCGTTACGGCCAGAAGGTCATCATTGTGCCGGGCTATGGCATGGCGGTGGCTGGAGCCCAGCACAAGGTCTGGGAGATGGCGCAGTTGCTCGAGGAGGGTGGTGTCGAGGTGAGCTTCGCAATTCACCCGGTTGCCGGCCGCATGCCGGGGCACATGAACGTGCTTCTCGCCGAAGCTGGTGTGCCGTACGACAAGATCTATGACCTCGAGGAGATCAACGCCGACTTCGGCCAGGCGGATGTGGCGCTGGTCATCGGTGCCAACGATGTGGTCAACCCGGTGGCAAGGACCGACAAGTCGAGCCCGATTTACGGCATGCCGATCCTCAATGCCGACATGGCACAGAACGTCATCGTCGTGAAACGGGGCAGAGGTGCTGGTTACTCGGGTATCGAGAACGCGCTGTTCTACAAGGATAACTGCCGCATGCTCTACGGCAGTGCCCAGGAGGCCGTAGCCGAGGTCATTGGCCATGTGAAGGCCCTGGAAGCCTGATTCCGGCTTCCGCTTGAACTCGGCGGGCGCCGGGGGGGACCCCCGCGCCCGCCTTTGCTGGACATTTCTGGCC
>NZ_WTVM01000093.1 GCF_012910885.1 Azoarcus taiwanensis
CCGTCGGCCCGCACCAGGCCGACGATCATGTAGAAACAGGTTGTCTTGCCTGCACCGTTCGGGCCGAGCAGGCCGACCACCTCGCCGCTGCCGACTTCGAAGCCGACGTCCTTCACGACGGTGCGTGCCTTGTAACGCTTCTTGAGACCGGTCGCCTTAAGCAGACTCATCGGGCGCCTCTCTCAAGACCCTGCGGATGACGTCGGTGGAAAACCCCCGACCCTGCAGGAAACGGGCCTGCCGGGCCCATTCCTTGTGGTCACCTGCGATGGTGCCGAAACGCGTTCGCCAGACCTGGCCAGCGCGTTCGTACTCGTTCTCCAGCGGTTCGGCCTCGAGCGCATCGTCGATCGTGTCCGGATCGACGCCACGCTGGATCAGGTCGCGACGAAGGCGCGGCATGCCGAAACGTGAGGCCTTGCTGCGCAGCCAGGCCTCGGCGAAGCGATGATCGGACAGCAAGCCGAGTTCGGACAGACGGTCGAGCGCGGCACCGACTTCTTCGTCGGTGCCGTGAGCCGCCAGCTTGCGTGCCAGCTCGGCACGCGAGTGCTCGCGTCTGGCGAGCAGACGCATGGCCCGCCCGGTCAGGCTCGTGTCCGTCATGTCGTGCGGATCAGGCGTCGCTCGGCGCCGGCTCGGCTGGCTCGGCGCTGATTGCCTGCATTTCCCGGAGGCCGACGGCATTGCGGACACGATTCTCGATCTCGCGTGCCAGCGCGGGGTTCTTGCGCAGAAATTCGCGCACGTTGTCCTTGCCCTGGCCGATCTTGTCGCCGTTGTAGGCGTACCAGGAGCCGGACTTTTCGACGATCTTGTGCTGCACGCCGAGATCGATGATCTCGCCCTCGCGGGAAATGCCCTCGCCGTAGAGAATGTCGAAGATCGCCTCGCGGAACGGGGGCGACACCTTGTTCTTGACCACCTTGCAGCGGGTCTCTGAGCCGACCACCTCGTCGCCTCTCTTGATCGTGCCGATGCGGCGGATGTCGAGACGCACCGAAGAGTAGAACTTGAGCGCGTTACCGCCAGTGGTGGTTTCCGGGCTGCCGAACATCACGCCGATCTTCATGCGGATCTGGTTGATGAAGATCACCAGCGTGTTGGTGCGTTTGATGTTTGCGGTGAGTTTGCGCAAGGCCTGACTCATCAGACGGGCCTGCAGGCCGGGGAGCTGATCGCCCATCTCGCCTTCGATCTCGGCCTTGGGCGTCAGTGCAGCGACCGAGTCGATCACCACGATGTCGACTCCACCGGAGCGGACCAGCATGTCGGCGATCTCGAGTGCCTGCTCGCCGGTGTCGGGCTGGGAAATCAGCAGATCCTGGATGTTCACGCCGAGTTTTTCGGCGTAGCTGACATCGAGCGCATGCTCGGCATCGATGAAGGCCGCGGTGCCGCCGAGCTTTTGCATTTCGGCGATCACCTGAAGTGTCAGCGTGGTCTTGCCGGACGATTCGGGGCCGTAGATCTCGACGACCCGGCCGCGCGGCAATCCGCCGAGACCAAGCGCGATGTCGAGGCCGAGCGAGCCGGTAGACACGGTCTGGATGTCCTTCTCCACGTGCCCGTCGCCCATGCGCATGATCGAGCCCTTGCCGAACTGCTTTTCGATCTGGGAGAGCGCGGCTGCCAGTGCCTTGGCCTTGTTTTCATCCATGTCGTAGTGTCCTTTCAAAACGAGTGCGAATTATGGCACAGAGATTGCATGCACGCAGCCGGCGAACTGAGGATTTCAGGATTCGCCTGCGCGCAAATCTGCGAGCAGCGCTTGCATCGCATGGATGACGGTTTTTGCCCGCACCGCCTCGCGATCGCCCGCAAATACGAGGGTTTCGCTGCGTGTCGGACGGTCGCGACGAGCCCAGGCGATACACACCGTTCCCACGGGTTTGGTCGGGGTCGCGCCACCCGGCCCGGCGATGCCGGTTACCGCGACGCTGACATCTGCGAGACTGCGCTTCAGCGCGCCCTCGGCCATCTCTCTTGCGGTCTGCTCGCTCACCGCACCGTGCGCCGCGATCGTGACCGGATCGACTCCGAGCATGTCGCATTTGGCCTCGTTGGAGTAGGTGACGAAGCCCCGATCGAACCAGCCGGAGCTGCCGGCGATGTCGGTGACGGCGCCTGCGATGCGACCGCCGGTGCAGGATTCGGCGGTGGCCAGGCGCATCCCGCGTTGCGCGAGCGCGTTGCCGAGTGCGAGCGCGAGCTCGGTGGTGTCGGGACTCACAGTGTTTGGCCGGCGATGAAATGCAGCAGGATGTAGAGCGCCGCGATCGCGAAAGCGGCGGCAAGCAAGTCGTCGAACATGACGCCGAAGCCGCCCTTGAGCTTGCGGTCTGCCCAGCGAATCGGAGGCGGTTTCAGAATGTCGAAGATGCGGAACAGGACGACTGCGACCGCTTGCCAAAGCAGCGTTGCCGGGGTGAAGAATAGGACCAGCCAGATTGCGACCATTTCGTCCCAGACGATGGCGCCGTGATCGGAAACGCCCAGTGCTCGTCCGGTGCGATCGCAAACGATGACGCCGGCGGCGAAGAATGCGGCGAGGAACAGCAGAAAAAGCGTGTCCGAGACCGGCGTGCGGATGAGCGGGTAGAGCGCCCAGCCCAGGATTGTGCCGACCGTGCCGGGGGCACGCGGCGAGAGTCCGGAGCCGAAGCCCAGCGCGATGAAGTGCGCGGGGTGGGCGAGCAGAAAAGGGATGGTCGGTTTCATGCGCGGAAATGATCATACCCGAGCGCGCTGGTCCGGGTGCGTGTGCCCTGCGAATCGATCAGGGTGATGACGCGGGCGTCGTTGCTGATCACGCCGATCCGGGTGAAGGGCAGGCCCAGGTCACCGGACAGGCGCGTGATGACTCCTCGTTGACTGGTCGGTGCGGTGAACAGCAACTCGTAGTCGTCTCCGCCGCGCAGTGTGGTGTCCTGCATTCGATCGCCTGCAATGGCGCACTCCCCAGTGAGCGCATGCGGCAGGCAATCGAGCTCGACTTCGGCCCCGACGCCGGAGCGTTCGAGGATGTGTCCGAGGTCGCCCAGGAGTCCGTCCGAAACGTCGAGCATCGCAGTGGCGATGCCGTTGAGGGCCAGGCCTGCCTCGACGCGGGGCTGGGGCCGGTGCAGGGCGGCGACGCAAATCGCGGCGGTGTCGGCGGGCAGTGCAAGTTCGCCGCGCAGGTGTGCAAGCCCGAGCGTTGCCTGTCCCGGTGTACCGGTTACCCACAAATCTTCGCCGGGCTTCGCTCCGTCGCGGCGCACTGCACGTCCGGCAGCCACTTCGCCGATCAGGGTCACTGACAGGGTCAGCGGGCCGCGGGTGGTGTCGCCGCCGGCCAGATCGATGCTGAAGCGTTCGGCGCATTCGGCAAAGCCTTTGGCAAGGCCGGCAATCCATGCCTCATCCGCGGCAGGCAGTGCGATCGCGAGAAACGCCCAGCGCGGTTCGGCACCCATCGCGGCGATGTCCGACACATTGACCGCGAGGGTTTTCCATCCCAGATCGACCGGGTCGGTGTCAGCGAAGAAGTGCGTGCCCGACACCAGCATGTCACTGGTCACGACCAGTTCCATGCCGGGGCGTGGTACCAGCAGGGCGGCATCATCACCGACGCCCAGCCTGGTGTTGCGGGTCGGCAGGGTGAAGTGTCGGCGGATGAGTTCGAACTCGGATGCCATGGTGGGCGGGACGCGTGGACAAGGTTCCGAGCTTAGCGCGAGGGGTGGGGGCAGGGCAAACACGGATCATGATGTGCATCGGTCTTGCTGGGAATCCGCGCCCCGACGATGGCGGCGGCCCGTTCCGCTCGCGCTGCCGCTGTAGGCCTCGCTTCGCTGCGATCCCTGAACTCGGCCTTCGGCCTCAGACAACAGGGATCGCGGGCGCTACGCTCGGCAACAGCGGCATGCGCTCGGGCAAAGTCGCATCCCGGGCCACCGCCATCGTCGAGTCGCTCCGCTGGTAGCGTGTCGGAAGCTGTTGAAATGTTTGCGAAAATGTATTTGCTATAATAAAAACTTATCCAAATCAAGGAGAAGATGCATGTGTGGCATAGCAGGCGAACTGCGATTCGACGGTCGCGAGCCGGATCTGGCAGCACTGGCGCGGATGAACGCTCGCCAGCGGCGGCGAGGGCCGGACAGTGGCGGCGTCTTTGCGCAGGCCGGCCATGCCTTCGGGCATCGTCGGCTGAAGATCATGGATTTGTCCGAGTCGGCGCAGCAGCCGATGTTCGACCCTTCTCTCGGCATGGGCATTGTGTTCAACGGGGCGATCTACAATCATCCCGAGTTGCGCAAGGAGCTCGAGGGGCTGGGCTACGTTTTCTATTCGCATGGCGACACCGAAGTCCTGCTCAAGGCTTATCACGCCTGGGGTGAGGATTTCGTGAAGCGACTCAACGGCATGTTCGCCTTCGCGATCTGGGAGCGGGACAGCGGCAGGTTGCTGCTGGGGCGTGACCGGCTTGGCATCAAGCCGCTCTATTACGCGCCTTCCTCCGGCGGGTTGCGATTTGCTTCGTCGCTGCCCGCGCTGCTCGATGCCGGAGACGTCGACACAACGATCGACGCCCAGGCCCTGAACTTCTATCTTTCATTTCACGCCGTCGTGCCGGCGCCGATGACGATGTACAAGGGGGTGCGAAAGCTCGCGCCTGGCACCTTGATGCGCATCGAGGCTGACGGCAGACGCAGTGAGCGCACCTTCTGGTCGCTCGCCTATCCGCAGGCGGCCGAGGACGAGGGGCGCAGCTTTGAGGAATGGACGGAGATCCTGCTCGAAGGCTTGCGGGCCGCGGTCAAGCGACGCCTGGTCGCGGACGTGCCGGTAGGCGCGCTGCTCTCGGGCGGTGTCGATTCGAGCCTGATCGTCGGTCTGATGGCCGAGGCGGGCGTCACGGATCTGCGGACCTACAACGTCGGCTTCGAGGATGTCGGCGGCGAAAAGGGCAACGAATTCGAATATGCCGACATCGTGGCCAACCGCTTCGGCACCATTCACGAACGCATTTTCGTGCCCGAGTCGGATTTGCTCGCGCGCCTGCCCGAGGCGGTGCATGCGATGAGCGAGCCGATGGTCAGCCATGATTGCATCGGCTTTTACCTGTTGTCAGAGGCGGTATCGCGTCACAGCAAGGTGGTGCAAAGCGGGCAAGGAGCCGATGAAGTCTTCGGTGGCTACCACTGGTACCCAAGGCTCGACGGCAGCGCACAACCGGTAGCCGACTATCTCGCCGCCTTCCGCGACCGCGACTTCGACGAATACACCCGGGTGGTGTCGTCCGAATGGCTGGCCGGCGATGAATCGGCCGCTTTCGTCGCCGAGCGCTTCGCGGCGCCGGGCGCGAGCGACCCGGTGGACAAGGCCTTGCGACTGGATACCACGGTGATGCTCGTCGACGATCCGGTGAAACGGGTGGACAACATGACGATGGCCTTCGGGCTGGAGGCGCGCGTGCCTTTCCTGGATCACGAACTGGTCGAACTGGCAGCGCGTATTCCTGCCCGGCACAAGCTTGCACATGGCGGCAAGGGGGTGCTCAAGGAGGCGGCGCGCAAGGTGATTCCGGCGGCGGTAATTGATCGCCCAAAGGGCTATTTCCCGGTGCCCGCGCTGAAGTATCTTCAGGGCTCGGTACTCGAGCGGGTCCGCGACGCGCTCAACAGCCAGGCGGCGCGCGAGCGCGGGTTGTTCCGCCGCGACTACGTTGACATGCTGCTTTCCGATCCCGGCGCCCACATCACGCCCTTGCGGGGGTCCAAGCTCTGGCAGCTCGGATTGCTCGAATGGTGGTTGCAGACCCATTCAGGTGCGTCGCATTGACGACCTGGCGGAGATCACGCTCATGAGAAAGCATGTCGCGCAGGCGCTCCGCGCGGGGCGCAGGCCGCTTCATCTGCAGCCCGGTCAGCCCGAGATGCGGGCGATGCCTGATGAGATCATCGTCGAGTGCGGTTGGGGGCGGTGGCTGCCAGCGCAAACCTGGCGCGACCCGGCACGGCTCGCCGCGGAACTGCTCAACGAGAGACCCGGGCAGCGAGACATCGCGTTCTATGTCGAAAAACCTCAGGTTGTCGTCGCCCAGGCACCGCAACAGCTCTTTCTCGATCCTTCCGATGCCCTGCGCCTCGACCTGTCGTCCTATCGCACCGGTAGCGCCTCGCGCCGGGGCTTCACGGTCCGCCGCCTGCGCACCCGCACCGACGTTGCGGCGATCAACGCGCTATACCGCGCGCGCAACATGGTCGCGGTCGATACCCGGAGGGTTTGGGCTGCACGCGCGAGTCGCAGCATCACCTATGCGCTCGCCGAAGACCGCGCCAGTGGCGATGTCGTCGGCGTCGCGATGGGGCTGGATCATGCAGAGGCCTTCGCCGATCCTCAGCATGGCAGCAGTCTCTGGGCGCTGGCGGTCGCGCCGCAGGCGACGCATCCGGGGATAGGCGAGGCACTGGTGCGCTATCTCGCGGAGCACTATCACGCGCGTGGGCGGGCATGGATGGACGTGTCAGTGCTGCACGACAACGAACAGGCAATCGCCTTGTACGAGAAGCTGGGCTTTCAGCGGATTCCGGCGTTCGCGGTGAAACGACGCAACGCGATTAACGAGAATCTGTTCATGGGTCCGGCAGACGGCCTGGATGCCCTGAATCCGTATGCCCGTCTGATCACCGACGAAGCGCGGATGCGTGGCATTCATGTCGAGGTGATCGACGCCGAAAACGGCTATTTTCGTCTCACGCTCGGTGGCCGCAGCATCGTCTGCCGCGAATCGCTATCCGAACTCACGAGCGCGATTGCGATGAGTCGTTGCCAGGACAAGCGCGTGACTTTGAAGCTGCTCGCAGAGGCCGGATTGAAGGTGCCTTTGCAGGCCGATGCGGATTCACCAGACGGCCGTGCCAGGTTTCTCGCGGATGTGGGTGCGGTCGTCGTAAAACCGGTCGAGGGCGAGCAGGGAAAGGGTATCAGCGTCAATCTGCAGACGCCGGAGGAGGTCTCGGCGGCGGTCGAGCGTGCTCGTGCGTTCTGCGATCGGGTCATCCTCGAGCAGTATTGCGCGGGCGAGGACCTGAGAATCGTCGTCATCAACCACAAGGTGGTCGCGGCTGCGGTGCGCCGTCCGCCGGTCATCGTGACAGACGGACGCTCCAGTGTGGCAGCGCTGATCCGAAAACAGAGCCGACGCCGACAGGCGGCGACCGGTGGCGAATCCCGTATTCCGGTCGACGATGAAACCCTGCGCTGCCTCGCCGAGCAGGGCCATGCGCTGGAGGACGTGCCTCCTGCGGACATTCGCATCACCGTGCGCAACACTGCCAATCTCCACACCGGCGGCACGATCCACGATGTCACCGAGCGGCTTCACCCCGCGCTACGCGATGCCGCCGAACACGCCGCGCGCATTCTCGATATACCGGTGACCGGTCTCGATTTTCTGGTGCCGAAGGTGGACGGGCCGGATTACGTGATCATCGAGGCCAACGAACGGCCGGGCCTCGCCAACCACGAACCTCAACCAACTGCCCGGCGCTTTGTTGATCTGCTCTTCCCCAACACCGCTGATCAGAAAACATGAGGAGGACAAGAAAAACATGACCCCAGCCATTCTCCCCGGCATTGATTACGACTACCTCGAAGAAACCCTGTTGCAGCTTCTGGCGATTCCCAGCCCGGTCGGTCTCACCGATGCGGCGGTGCGTTACACCGCACATCGTTTCGCAGCCTTGGGCATTCCCTACGAGCTCACCCGGCGCGGCGCGATCAGAGCGACCTTGCGAGGGCGGGAGTCAAAGCCGGCACGTGCCGTCGTCGCCCACCTCGATACGCTCGGTGCCATGGTGCGCGAGCTCAAGTCCAACGGTAAACTCGCGATCGCACCCATCGGTCACTGGTCGGCGCGATTCGCCGAGGGTTCCCGGCTGACCATCTTTACCGACGATGGCCATCTGCGCGGCACCTGTCTGCCGCTGAAAACCTCCGGCCATGCCTTTGGCGGCGAAGTCGACACCCAGCCAGTGGGCTGGGAACATGTGGAAGTCAGGGTCGATGCGCCGGCGAGCACGCGTGCGGATCTCGAGGCCGCCGGTATCAATGTTGGCGACTGGATTGCCTTCGACCCGCAGCCGGAGATTCAGCCCAATGGCTACATCAACTCCCTGTACCTGGACGACAAGGCGGCGGTGGCTGCGCTGCTGACCGCCTGCAAGGCGGTGCGCGATCATGGATTGCCTTTGCCGGTGGACGTTCATCCCCTGCTGACCATCACCGAGGAAGTCGGCTCGGGCTCGTCTGCTGCTCTGCACGGCGACATCGCCGAGATGGTGAGTCTGGACATTTCGATTGCCGCCCCCGGCCAGAACACTTCGGAACATTCGGCGACGATCTGCATGCAGGACATGTCCGGCCCCTTCGACTATCACCTCTCGCACAAGCTGATCTCGTTGGCGAAGGAACACGGCATCGCTCATCGGCGGGACGTGTTCAAATACTACCGCTCGGATTCGGCAGCCGCGGTCGAGGCAGGCAATGACATCCGAACCGCGCTGATCGGCTTCGGCGCGGATGCTTCCCATGGCCGCGAACGCACGCACCGCGACGCGCTCGAGGCGCTCACCCGTCTGGTACTCGCCTACATGATGAGCGAACCGGTTGCCGCAAGGGATTGCACGACGCTCGGCTCGCTGGAAGGCTTTACCGAGCAACTGCGCCCCGAGGACATGGTGCTGCCGTCCTCACCGCTGCCCGAGCCGGGTGAATTCCTCTCACTGGAGGGCGACGAAGAGTCGCAGTGTGGACACGATCAGCTTTAGTTCGAGTCTTCGATCGGCATTGGTCTCGCGAACAGGCGGCCCTCGCTGCCGATCAGCACGAGCATGCCCGCGCCGTCGATATCGAAGGCGTTGATGCCGGCCAGTACGCGATGGAATTTACGTTCCTGCCTCATCACGGGCTCAGGGCAAGCCATCATCGTGCTCGCTGCCCGCGAGAAGCTCAGGCTTTCGCCGGAAAGCTCGAAGGCGGCGTTGTAGCGGTTGCATGAGGTGCCGCCTGCCACCCTGCCATCTTCAGGCAAGAAACGCAGCGTGATGCGCGAATCGCTCAACGGGACTGCATCGTTCAGCCGGGTGATTTCCCACTCCTTGCCTGCGAGCAAGTCCATGGGGCTTCCACCGCAACCGCGCAGCACGCCCTGAGCGCTGGCCAGATCGACCGAGTAGGGGTGGGGCATGCCGCTCATGCTGTCATGGCATACGCCGCGGCTTGCCGTCATCACCAGGGCAAGCTCCCCGTCCGAAGCCCGGTAGCGTGTGACGGAGCCGCTCTGCTGGGTGTCGAGAAGCGCGATGCTGCGCGTCTGCGCGCCGTATTCGGTGACCAGGGTGAGCGTGTCGGTGTCGATCGTCGCAATCCAGGGCGGCTCGTTTCCTGTGGCACGGAAAGGCTGGGCGGGTTTGCTCGCCATCGCGCATTCGGCGAGTGTCTCGCCCCTCACGCTCACCACCGCATTGCTTCCCTTGGCGTGAAGCACCGTGGCCGGGTCGCCGACGGCCTCATAACGCACTCCCGAAGCGGAACGGGTCTGGCGCATCGAGAACTGTTCGACATCGACCCGCATAACGGGGTGTTCACCGATCTCACCGAACACTACTTCGGTGCCGCCGCAATCGAAGGCGGTGCCGAACGAAAGTGCGTTGAACTGGTGGAGCATGATCTCGCCGACGTCGACCTCGCCGGACCGGGCAAAGACCGGGACCGGTTCGGATGCGCGGATGATTCGCCCGTCGAGTTCCACTGCGGCGCGCAGTTCGACGACCTCGGCAGCTGTCCCAGTCCGTGCCGGTGCGACGGCCGTGAAAGGTATCGGCACCTGCCGGCCGCCCAGTGCCTGCTCGCTGCTGGCGATCACCTCGACGCCGTCCGGGGTGAATGCGCGCACCTGGACGAGCGCAGTCGCCTGTGGCGGCATCGCCATGCGGTCGAGATGAATCAAACGGCCGGAGAGCTCGAGGCGCGCCCCATCCGCCCCATCTTGCGTCGTTGCACACCCGACCAGTGCGAGCAGGAGAAGGGCCATGAGGGGGTGAAGACGGATTTCTGGGAGCATGGTAGCGAACTCCTTTGCAAGCCTGCGTTCGTCATCGATGGAACGATTGAAATGATAAACGAACGACTTGCCAGGGCATCCGCCGCGCGTCGGCAGCGGCTTGATGCGTCCCGACATGCCT
Organism: Azoarcus taiwanensis; assembly: GCF_012910885.1. Classification (GTDB taxonomy): domain Bacteria; phylum Pseudomonadota; class Gammaproteobacteria; order Burkholderiales; family Rhodocyclaceae; genus Azoarcus_F; species Azoarcus_F taiwanensis. The sequence continues at coordinate 10,233 of NZ_WTVM01000093.1, forward strand.
GCGGACTGCAAAAAGCAAAAAGCCCAACCGGGCGGCTGGGCTGTCTGCTTTTTCTTCGCGAGATTTTTGGTAGGCCGTGCTGGGCTCGAACCAGCGACCAACGGATTAAAAGTCCGCTGCTCTACCAACTGAGCTAACGACCCATCCGCGAAAGACCGCAATTATATGCACAGGCGAATTGCGGGTCAACATGCTTTGGGTGCAGTGCAGCAGGCTCAGGTTTCCCGCATCATCAGCCAGTACTGGATCTTCATGGTGATCGTCGCGCCGGCAACGATTGCAGCGAAGGTGAGGATCGAGCCAAGCGCCAGGGTAGAGAAGCCGGTAATGCCCTGGCCAATGGTGCAGCCGAGCGCGGTGACGCCACCGAAACCCATCAGCATCGCTCCGACCAGGTGACGGATGAGATCGTCGGTCTGGTGAAAGCCTTCAAGCCGGAAGGTGCCGGAGATCAGGGCGTAGATCGCAGAGCCTGCGATGACCCCAACTGTGCCGGCGATGCCGAATGTGACGATCCGGCTCGTATCGGTCCACAGCATCAGCAGTTCCATGGTGTAGGCGACCGGAGCGACGAAACTGAAGGATTCGGCGCGACCGCTGTTGGTGCCGATGAAGGCTTCCTGCAGCGTTCGTGGGTGTTCTTCCACGTAGCCGATGTGGCCGGTGAGATACCAGCCGGCGACCGACAGTCCGCCTATGACGAGGGCGCCAAGCAATACGTCGCTGCTGCGGCCTTCCCGGCTGGAAAGGACAAAAGCGAGCAGGCCGCCGCCGATCAGCAGCGTGGCGATCAGTAACGCGGTGCTGTGGTCCATGCCGAGGCCGGCCATAATGGAGGGCAGATCCTGACCGGTGGAAAGCTGGACGTTGACCGAGTCGATAAAGCTTATGCGCCACACCCCAAACAGCCCCCTGATCGTCATGTAGGCCGAGAAGCCGAGGAACAGGAACACGACGAGCGACTTGAGGTTGCCGCCGCCGATTCGGATCAGCGTTTTGCTGCCGCAACCGGAGGCGAGAGTCATGCCGACCCCGAACAACAGCCCTCCGAGCAGGTTCGAGAACCAGGTCAGCCGGCTGCCGGTGTAGATGGATTGGGAGGCGTCGAACAGGCCTGCCAATTGCAGTGCGCTGGTGCCGATGATCGCCACTGCGATGGCGAGCAGCCACATCCGCATCCGCGTCCAGTCGCCCATGTTCACGACGTCGGATACCGCGCCCAAGGTGCAGAAGTTAGTCTTGTTGCCGACGAAACCGAAAACGAGGCCGAGTACGAAAGCGGCCCAGGCGATGGTGGAGGCGGCGATGATGGGTTCGTCGAGCATGGCTGGCGTGAGCGAAACAGCTAATCGATTAGTTTAACAGCAGCGGTTGCTGTGACTTCCTGGCTCAAGCGTATCGTGTCGGGTCGGCAACGCCGGCGGCCTCGAAGCCTGCACGGCGCAGCGCGCAGGCGTCGCACTTGCCGCAGGCGCGTCCCTTGTCGTCAGCCTGGTAGCAGGAGACGGTCAGCGCGTAATCGATATCCAACTCCATTCCTCTCTGAACGATCTGCGCTTTGGTCAGGTGCATGAGCGGCGCATGGATGTGCATGCTCCGCCCTTCCACGCCACGCTTGGTGGCGAGGTTCGCCATGGTTTCAAAGGCGCGGATGAAGGCAGGACGGCAGTCGGGGTAGCCCGAGTAATCGACCGCGTTTACGCCGATGAAAATGTCGTCGGCGCCAAGCACTTCCGCCCAGCCCAACGCCATCGACAGCATAATGGTGTTGCGTGCCGGGACATAAGTCGTGGGGATGCCGGTCGATTCGCCCGCGGTCGGTACATCGATCGCCGCGTCGGTGAGTGCCGAGCCGCCGAACTGGCCGAGGCTCACGCTGGCAATACGATGCTCGACTGCACCCATTGCCTCGGCGATACGTACCGACGCAGTCAGTTCTGCCGCGTGGCGTTGGCCGTAGGCTACAGAAAGTGCGTGACAGGCGAAGCCTTCGGCTGCGGCAATTGCGAGACAGGTGGTGGAGTCCAGGCCTCCGGAAAGCAGGATCACCGCGGGTTTTCGGTCGTTCATGTCGGCTGGTCTTTCGCTAGGGACGGTAGCGCACCGTCGGGTCACTTGCCGCGTGCGTCGGCCCACAGAATCTTGTGCAACTGCATCTGGAAGCGAACCGGCAAGCGGTCCTGCACGATGAGTTCGGCGAGGGCGGTCGGGTCGAGGCTCCCGTGCACCGGCGACATCAGCACCGGACAGCGCTCGCCGAGCCGGTGCTCGATGATCATTCGCTTGGCCCATGCATAGTCGGTCTCATCAGCGAGCACGAACTTGACTTCATCGGTCGGCCGCAGCAATGCGATGTTCTCGAGCCGGTTTCGTTCGCATTCGCCCGATCCGGGCGCCTTGAGATCGACGATTCGCGCCACTCGCGCGTCGATACCGTCGATGTCGAGTGCGCCACTCGTCTCAAGCGATACCGAAAAGCCGGCATCGCAAAGGGTACGCAGCAGCGTACGGCATTCCTTCTGCGCCAGTGGTTCGCCTCCGGTGACGCAGATCGTGGGAATGCCGAAACCGCGGATTTCCTCGACCAGCTCGTCGATCGGACGATTGCGGCCGCCGGTGAATGCGTACTCGGTGTCGCACCACACGCAGCGTAGCGGACACCCGGTCAGACGGACGAAGACCGTGGGCAAGCCGATGCGCGACGATTCGCCTTGAATGGACGCGAATACCTCGCTGACCCGAAGAGTGGTGCTGCGCGTCGAGCCGGTTGGCCTTGGTTCGGCGCGCGTGAGGACCTTACTGACCACTGAGGCGCTGGCTGGCCACCTGGGCGGCGGAGCTATCCGGATAGCGCTCGAGGATGCGGCGCAACGTGTCCTCGGACTGGCGGGCTTCGCCCATCAGACGCAGGCTGTTGGCCAGCCCAAGCATGGCGTCCGGCGCGATTGCGTCGTTCGGCCAGTTGCTTATGACGGTATTGAAGAAGCTGCGCGCGGAGACGATCTCGCGGGCCTGAAGTGCGGCATTGCCCGCCCAGAAGTTCGCGCCGGGTAGCATCTCGCTGCGCGGATGTTCGCTGATGAAGGCTTCGAAGGCAGCCAGTGACTCGGTGTGCTTGCCTTCCTTGAGAAGGTTGAGCGCGGCTTCATAGGCGCTGGCTTCAGCCGCCGGGTCGCCCGGACCCGCAGCCACACCGCCATGACCCTCAAGTCCGCGAATGCGATCGTCCAGGTCGACATAGAAGTCGCGCTGGCGCTGTTTCAGTTGTTCGATCTCATGCAACAGGACCTCGACCTGGCCGCGCAGGCCTGCAACTTCGGAGCGAAGCTGCTCGTTCTGGTTGGCCAGGTCGAGCTGCCCCCGGCCGCTGGCCTCGAAGCGAGCGTTCATCTCCTCGCGCAGCTCGTTGTATTGGCGGGAACCGCCGAATTGAGCGTGCGCGGTGTTCAGAGCCGTCGTGGCGAGGACGAGTGCGATCGGGAGCAGTATTCTCATCAGAATTCGCCTGCGTAAAGCATGTCGGAGCGGCGGTTCTCAGCGAAGCAGCTTTCGGTGCGCTCGGTGCAGCGCGGCTTTTCCTCACCCAGGCTGACCGACTCGATCTGGTTGGCGCGAGCGCCCAGACGAACCAGTGCCTGCTTGAGCGCTTCGGCGCGCTTCTGGCCGAGTGCCAGGTTGTACTCGCGCGAGCCGCGCTCGTCGGTGTTGCCTTGAACCATCATGCGCATGTCAGGGTTCTGCGACAGGAAAGTCGCATGCGCCTCGACCAGCGGGATGAACTCCTGCTTGATGACGAACTGGTCGAAGTCGAAATACACACTACGACGCGAGAGGATGTTGTTGGGGTCGGTGAGCGCCGCGATGCCGGTGCCGGACACGCCCGGCGCAGTCACAGTGGCAACACCTGCCGAGCGATCATCGACGCCGGCACCAGTTTGAGGACCTGCCTTTCCGCCGCAGGCGACCAGCAGGGCTGAGAGGAGGGCCGGCAGAATGAGCTTCTTCATTTCCATTTCCAGTATGGGTAAAGGTTGGACTACGTGGGTTGAGGTTGTACAGCAAAAAAAAACGGGTCAGCGTGGCAGGGGCCCCCAGGCGGGTTCGCGCACGTCGGCTGCTTCGATGGACAGACGCTGTCGGATGCGGCCGTCGGACGAGACCGCCGACAGCACGCCGCGACCAGCATTCTCCGAAGCGAAAAGAATCATTCGGCCATTGGGGGCGAAGCTCGGTGACTCGTCGCGCACCGAGTCGGTCAGCACCATGGACTGACGGGTTTGCAAGTCCATGATCGACACCTGGAAGCCGCGACTGGTGCGGGTGACGTAGATCATGTTCCGGCCGTCCGGAGAGATGCGCGGGGTCACGTTGTAGTTGCCGTCGAAGGTGACGCGCTCGGGGGTGCCGCCGTCGCGTGCGACACGGTAGATTTGTGCGCCGCCGCCACGGTCGGAGCTGAAGTAAATCCACTGGCCGTCGGGCGACCAGGCCGGTTCGGTGTCGATGCTGCTCGAGGTGGTCAGACGCCTCAGCCCGGAGCCGTCGGCATTGATTACGTAGACCTGCGATGGTCCGTCGATGGTCAGCGTGACTGCGAGGCGCTGACCGTCGGGCGACCACGCCGGTGCGGAGTTGGAGCCGCGGAAATTGGCAACCACGCTGCGCTGTCCGGTCGGCAGATCATGCACGTAGATGACTGGCTTCTTGGATTCGAAGGACACGTAGGCGAGGCGCTGGCCATCCGGCGCCCAGGCCGGGGATATGATCGGCTCGCGCGAAACCAGCGCGGTCTGCGGATTCATGCCGTCCGCGTCCGCGATTTGCAGCTCGAAACGAGGGCCGCTCTTGACGACATAGGCGATCCGCGTCGAAAAATAGCCGGGCAGGCCGGTGAGCTTCTCGTACACGAAGTCGGAGATGCGGTGACCCGTTACGCGGTTCTGCGTCGGTGCTGTACGCAGTGCCATGGCACCGAGTTCCGTGTTTTTCTGCACGTCGAACAGGCGCACCCTTACATCCACCCGGCCGTCGGCCAGCGGCTCGACCGTTCCGGTGAGCACCGCGTGCGCGCCCCGAGCGCTCAGCAACAGCATGTCGGGCAACTGCGACTCGGGAAAGGTCAGCAGGCCGGTATCGACCAGCGCGAAGAGTCCGCTACGCTCGAGATTGCTGCGCACGACGTCGGAGATGCTGCGCGGCAGACTCCCTTCGTTCTCCAGCATTGGGATCGCGACCGGATAGCGGGTCGCACCAGCGCCGGTGATCTCGATCGACAGCTGTGCGTGTGCAACGGCTGACAAAGCCAGGGCAGCGGTCGCGAGCAGCATTCGCAGCGGAAACAGCAGTTTTTTCATGAACTTTCGGGCCGGTTTGTCTTAGGTTGCAGATTCTACTGGACAGGCTTCGCGGCGTGTGCAAAGCAGCCGCAGCTTGAGAGTTTTTTTTACAAGATTGGTTCTTGAGTCTGCGCGATTATCGGTGCACTGCGTTACGCGCCTTTCGGTCAGTCGCGCAACCAGCGCGCTGGTCCTCGGCGCTTCAGGCTCGCGGCAGCGCTGGCCAGAGGTGCAAGCGTCGCCGCGACAGGTATTTCGGCGGTTCAGGGCTGCCCTGAGGAAACACTGATCAAATCCGTTCGCCCTGCGCCCCTCGGCTGCGCTCAGGAGAGTCTTGTCTAAGGGTATTCCTCAGAAAAGCAAGGGTTTCGGCAGGCTCAGCCCGAACGGGGGAAATAAATCAGTGCTTCCCTGGACTATTGCAGCGGATGCGTCAGGCCTTCATTCCTCGAGCGGGCGGAAACGCAGGCGCAACTCGCGCTGGAACAGCTCCGGCGACGATGGCAGCGGCAGCGGGCTCGAAACACGGATCGCACGTTCGATCGCGTCGTCGAGCGTTGCGAAGCCGGACGAACGGATCATGCGCACGTTGGTCACGGTGCCGTCC
>NZ_WTVM01000094.1 GCF_012910885.1 Azoarcus taiwanensis
CCGCGGCAACTCCTATCGCCTCAAGGAGAAGCTCAAATCCGGACTCGTCCGCTCATTTGACGAGCAAACCCAACCGGGTGGGGAAATTTGAATTACCACACTGGGGAAAATTCGCTTGCCCTTGACACCCTTGCCGGCCATGCGGTAGGGCGTGACGAAGTGGCCTGCAATCAGCCGCGCATCCAGCCCATAGCCGCGCAGCTTGCGTGCCCAGTGATGCGCACCGCCGCAGGCCTCCAGGGCCACCAGGCAGCCGGGAGGCAGCTCCGCGCACCAGGCCGCAAACTTGTCAGCGGCCAGCGCCTTGGCAACCACCACGCGCGCATCCACCGCATGCACCTAGATAACCCGCTTGGCCAGATCCACCCCGACTCGGGCAATCTCGTTCATGGACTTCCCCTTTCACATGGCTGCAGATTGATGACTTGGGGAGCACCATCGCGGTGGCAGCCAACATTTGTTTCCTGGCTGCTTACGATTGAGTCACATCAATCGGCCAGCAGATCGCTGGATGTTGACTCTTGACTTTCGGCATGTTAGGCGCAACATCTTGCAAAGTCTTGCAAGAATTTCCTCGAGCGAGGCCGCGTGACGACGGAACTTGTGGGGGTGGTATGACAGCGCGCCAGCAGGCGATCTTCACACTCGACGAGTTGGCTACCTACTTAAAGGTCGGCAAGCGGACGCTTTACCGGCTCGCCTCGCACGGGGAAATTCCGGCCTTCAAGGTCGGCGGGACGTGGCGGTTTCGTCAAAGTGAAATCGATCGATGGATCAATGATCAGATCCAAGCAGGCAGAAAGAAGGAGGTGATACGCACAGATGAGCAGCCAAAGTCAGCGGAACACTCCGTGTCGTCTGGGCGCGCTGTCCGTCGCCGCAGGCAAACGGAGTGAGCGAGAGTCTTCAATTTTTCTTCTGGAGGTGTGACATGGACATTGATTTCAAGAAATTGGCTCCCTGGAACTGGTTCAAAAAGGAGCAGGAAGAACAACAGAGCACTGCCTCGCTGCCGGTGCAGCGCAATGACCTGCCGGTGGCGGGTGGGCCCGTCAGTCCCATCCTGCAATTGCATCGCGAGATAGATCGCCTGTTCGACGACGCGTTTCGAGGCTTCGGTTTCCCGACGCTGGCCATGCCGCGGCTGCCATCCGATTGGTCGGGCATGCTGAAGCCGGCCCTGGACATCCAGGAAACCGACAAGCAGTACAAGATTGCCCTGGAAGTGCCCGGTGTCGAGGAAAAGGACATCCAGATCACCCTCGACAACGACGTGCTGGTGGTGCGTGGCGAGAAGCGCCAGGAACAGGAGAAGAAGGAAGGTGGCTTCCACCGTGTGGAGCGCACCTACGGCAGCTTTCACCGCGCCTTGAACCTGCCTGACGACGCCAATCAGGATTCGATCAAGGCATCGTTCAAGAACGGGGTGCTCACGGTCACGATCGACAAGCGCGAGGTCAGCGCGCCGAAGCAGGGACGTTCGATCCCGATCAACGGCTGACGCGGGGCAGCGCGTTTTTCTCAAAAATCACAAAGAGATGAGGCACCGTGATCGGCGGTGCCTCGTCAAATCAGTCCTCTCAAGGAGCATCAGCATGACCAGAAAACAATGCCAAGTCTGCGGCCAGCCCGCCACGGTGCGGGTGGAAGCCAATCTCAATGGTCGCCACAGCACCATGCTGTTGTGTGACGATCACTATCGCCAACTGGTGCGCCAGCAAAAGCGCACCGTCTCACCGCTGGAAGCCTTGTTCGGCTCGCGCAGCGGGCTGTTCGAAGACTTCCTTGGCAGCGACTTCTTCCGCATCGGTGACGACGCACCGTCCATGGCGGCCGATACCGACGAGGTCGTCGATGCCTCGTTCGGCGAACCCGCCCCGGCCGGTACGGGCACCGCGCGCCGTCGCGGCAGTGGGCTCGCCAGCCGTATCAGCGAACAGTCCGAGGCCCTATTGCAGGAGGCCGCCCGACACGCTGCAGAGTTCGGGCGCGCCGAAGTCGATACCGAACACCTGCTGCTGGCGCTATCCGACAGCGACGTGGTCAAGACCATCCTGGGGCAGTTCAAGATCAAGGTCGATGACCTCAAGCGGCAGATCGAATCCGAAGCCAAGCGCGGCGATAAGCCGTTCGAGGGCGAGATCGGCGTGTCGCCCCGGGTCAAGGACGCGCTCAGCCGTGCTTTCGTGGCCTCCAACGAACTCGGCCACTCTTATGTCGGGCCGGAGCATTTCCTGATCGGGCTCGCCGAGGAAGGCGAAGGTTTGGCGGCCAACCTGCTGCGCCGTTACGGCCTCACGCCGCAAGCGCTGCGCCAGCAGGTAAGCAAGGTGGTCGGCAAAGGGGCCGAGGATGGCCGCGCCGAGACGCCGACCAACACGCCGGAACTCGACAAGTATTCGCGCGACCTCACCAAGATGGCGCGCGAGGGCAAGCTCGATCCGGTCATCGGCCGCGCGCAGGAGATCGAGACGACCATCGAAGTGCTGGCCCGGCGCAAGAAGAACAACCCGGTGCTGATCGGCGAGCCCGGCGTCGGCAAGACCGCCATCGTCGAAGGGCTGGCGCAGCGCATGGTCGCCGGCGAAGTGCCCGAGACGCTGCGCGACAAGCGTCTGGTCGAACTCAACATCAACGCCATGGTGGCAGGCGCCAAGTACCGCGGCGAGTTCGAGGAGCGCGTGCAGAAGGTGCTCAAGGAAGTGACCGAGCACCAGGGCGAGCTGATTCTCTTCATCGACGAGGTGCACACCATCGTCGGTGCAGGCCAGGGTGGCGGCGAAGGCGGGCTGGACGTGGCCAACGTGTTCAAGCCGATGATGGCGCGCGGCGAACTGAACCTGATCGGCGCTACCACGCTCAACGAGTATCAGAAGTACATCGAGAAGGACGCCGCGCTGGAGCGTCGCTTCCAGCCGGTGATGGTGCCCGAGCCGACGATAGCGCAGACCATGATGATCCTGCGCGGCCTGCGCGACACCTTCGAGGCGCACCACAAGGTCAGCATCACCGAGGATGCGATCATCGCCGCCGCCGAGTTGTCGGACCGCTACATCACCGCGCGCTTTTTGCCTGACAAGGCCATCGACCTGCTTGACCAGGCGGCCGCACGCGTGAAGCTGTCGGCCACGGCTCGCCCAGTGGCGGTGCAAGAACTGGAGTCCGAACTGCACCAGCTGCGGCGTGAGCAGGACTATATGGCCTCGCGCAAGCAGTACGACAAGGCCGCCGAGCTGGGCAAGCGCATCGAGGCCAAGGAGACTGAACTCAAGAAGCTCGTCGAGGAATGGGAACGCGAGCGCGCCTCGGGCAGCGCCGAAGTCAAGGCCGAGCATGTCGCGCAGATCGTCTCGCGCCTGACCGGCATTCCGGTCAACGAGCTGACGGTGGAAGAACGCGAGAAGCTGCTGCATCTGGAGCAGCGGCTGCACGAGCGCCTGGTGGGCCAGGACGAAGCAGTACGTGCCGTGGCCGATGCCGTGCGGCTGTCGCGCGCGGGCCTGCGCGAAGGCGGCAAGCCAGTGGCCACCTTCCTGTTCCTCGGGCCGACGGGTGTGGGCAAGACCGAACTCGCCAAGGCACTGGCCGAGTCCATCTATGGCGATGAGGGCGCGCTGCTGCGCATCGACATGTCCGAGTACGGTGAACGCCATACCGTGGCACGCCTGGTGGGCGCGCCTCCGGGTTATGTGGGCTATGACGAGGGCGGCCAGCTCACCGAGAAGGTGCGTCGCAAACCCTACAGCGTGTTGTTGCTCGATGAGATCGAAAAAGCGCACCCCGACGTCTACAACATCCTGCTGCAGGTATTCGACGACGGGCGGCTCACCGACGGCAAGGGCCGGGTGGTGGATTTCACCAATACCATCATCATCGCCACCTCGAACTTGGGCTCGGACATCATCCAGCGTCGGCTGAAGGCCCGTGGCGCCGCCGGCGAGGAATACGAGAAGACCAAGGGCGAGGTGATGGACGTGCTGCGCGGACACTTCCGCCCCGAGTTCCTCAACCGCATCGACGAGATCATCGTCTTCCATGCGCTGGGCAAGGAGGAGATCCGCCATATCGTCGGCCTGCAGCTCGATCGTGTGGCCCGCAACGCCGCCAGCCAGGGCGTGACGCTGACCTTCGATCAGACCTTGATCGATCACTTCGCGGAGGAAGGCTACAAGCCCGAGTTCGGCGCGCGTGAGCTCAAGCGGCTGATCCGCAGCGAGCTGGAAACTGCTCTGGCGCGCGAGATGCTGGGTGGCGGTATCGGCAAGGCCGATCACGCCAGCGCCCGCTGGGACGACAAGGCCGAACGGGTGGTCTTCGAGCGCCAGGAGCCACCCGCGAAGCCGGCCGAGCCTGAGAAGCCCGATGCCGCGAACGTGGCCGAGACGCCGCCGAGCGACGCGAGCAAGCCTGCGCGCAAGAAGAAGTCAGCGGGCGGCGAATCTTGAGTCATGGGGAGGCTGTCGTGTCCGACCCCAACGGGCTGACATGGGCAGCCACCCTCGTGTCGCTGGCGGTCGCTATCCCCACAGCGGGGCACGCGGTCATCTACAAACGTGACCCTCGATCGGCCACGCTGTGGGTGCTGCTGATCGCGCTGTTGCCGCTGGGCGGTTCGCTGCTGTATGGGCTGTTCGGCATCAACCGTTACCAGCGGCGGGCGCGGCGGCTGTTTCCGGGGGCAGATCCTGCTGTTCGGCAGGACCTCGTGCCTACGATGCCCCAGGCCGTATCGGCGCCGTTTGCCGGCCTGGCGCACCTGGTGGGACGTGCCACCGGCCAGTCGCTGACCAGCGGCAACCGCATCGAGCCGCTCGTCGATGGCGAGCAGGCCTACCCGGCCATGCTCGCTGCCATCGAGTCGGCGCGGCACAGCGTCGCGCTGGCTTCGTACATCTTCGACAGCCAAGGCATCGGGGCGCAGTTCGTCGATGCGCTGCGCCGGGCTCATGAGCGCGGCGTGCAAGTGCGGGTGCTGATCGACGACGTCTATGCCCGCTGGAGGCCCCGCAGCGCTTACCGCGCCTTGCAACGCGCCGGCGTTCCGGCGGCGACGTTCAACCCGACGTTGATTCCCGCGCGCCTGCATGCCGCGCATCTGCGCAATCACCGCAAGCTGCTGGTGATCGATGGCGAGACGGGTTTCACCGGCGGCATGAACATCTTCAGCCCGTATTGGCGGCCCGATGCGCCGGAGCAGGCCTGTCACGATTTGCACTTTCGTCTGCGCGGGCCGGTGGTTGCGCATCTGATGCGGTGCTTCACCGATGATTGGTGCGATACCACGGGCGAGCGGCTCAGCAAGGGTTTCTGGGGCGAACCGCCCGCAACGGCTGATGAGCAAGGAACCTCTTGGGCGCGCGGCATCGAGGCCGGTCCCGATGAGGCCCTGGACAGGATGCGCTGGACCTTCATGGGCGCTTTGAGCGCGGCGAAGCATTCGGTGCGCATCTGGACACCTTACTTCGTGCCCGATCAGCCGATGATCGCGGCGCTGAGCACGGCCGCGTTGCGCGGCGTGCGCGTCGAGGTGCTGACGCCCGCAAACGGCGACCATCCCACGGTGCAATGGGCCGCGCGCGCCCACTACTGGCAGGTGCTGGAGCACGGTGTACGCATCTTCGAACGGCCTGGCCCGTTCGACCACAGCAAGCTGATGCTGATAGACGGCCAGTGGTGCTGCCTGGGTTCTGCCAATTGGGATGCGCGCAGCCTGCGCCTCAACTTCGAGTTCAATGTGGAGGTGTACGACACCGCGCTGTCTACGCGGCTGGAATCCCTTTTTGATGCCGCTCGTGATGCGTCGGGCGAGATATCGGCGAAGGCGTTGCGCGCCCGCCCGCTGGCCATCCGCTTGCGCGACGGGGTGGCCCGTCTGTTCACCCCCATTCTCTAGCGACACGACTTGCGAGGAACATTGCCCATGGAAAAGAAAGATCAATGGAACATTGGCTACTGGATCGTCGCCGGCCTGTTGCTGCTGACGCTGCAGAACTACTGGCAGGCGGCGAAGACGGTTGAACCCGTTCCCTATAGTGAGTTCGAGAAAGCGCTGGCCGAGGGGCGCGTCGCCGAAGTACTGGTGTCGGACCGCACGGTTACCGGGCGCCTGAAATCGCCGGACAGTCGTGGCAAGACCTCCATCGTGGCCACCCGCGTCGAACCCGACCTGGCCGAGCAGCTGTCGAAATACGATGTGTCCTACGCGCGAGTGGTGGAAAGCACCTGGCTGCGTGATGTGCTCTCCTGGACTCTGCCGGCGGTGGCCTTCTTCGGCGTCTGGTTCTTCCTGTTCCGACGCTTCGCTGAGAAACAGGGCATGGGGGGCTTCCTGAGCATTGGCAAGAGCCGTGCAAAGGTATTCATGGAGAAGAATACTGGCGTGACCTTTGCCGATGTCGCCGGCGTTGATGAAGCCAAGGCGGAGTTGGTTGAGATCGTCGACTTCCTCAAGAATCCGCAGGAGTATGGACGGCTCGGGGCGCGCATTCCCAAGGGCGTGTTGCTGGTTGGCCCACCGGGCACGGGCAAGACACTGCTGGCCAAGGCCGTGGCCGGCGAGGCGGCGGTGCCCTTCTTCTCCATCTCCGGATCAGAGTTCGTCGAGATGTTTGTCGGCGTGGGAGCGGCCCGTGTGCGCGACCTGTTCGAACAGGCGCGTGCGCAGGCACCGGCGATCATCTTCATCGATGAGCTGGATGCTTTGGGCCGTGCACGCGGTGTCGGAGGACCGAACGGTGGACACGACGAGCGTGAGCAGACGCTGAACCAGTTACTTACTGAAATGGACGGCTTCGACAGCTCGGTCGGACTGATCATCCTCGCAGCCACCAACCGGCCGGAGATCCTCGATCAGGCCTTGCTGCGCGCCGGCCGCTTCGACCGTCAGATGCTGGTAGACCGCCCCGACAAGAAAGGTCGCCTGGATATCCTGAAGGTCCATGTCAAGAAGATCACCCTGGCCCACGATGTCGATCTGGAACAGGTGGCGGCACTGACCACCGGCTTTTCCGGCGCCGATCTGGCCAATCTCGTGAACGAAGCAGCGCTGAACGCGACCCGGCGCAAGGCGCAGGCTGTGGAACTGCAGGACTTCACCGCCGCCATCGAGCGCATCGTGGCCGGCCTGGAAAGGAAGAACCGTGTGCTCAATCCGAAGGAGCGGGAAACTGTCGCCTATCACGAGATGGGACACGCTCTGGTGGCGCTGGCGCTGCCCGGCACCGATCCGGTACACAAGATTTCAATCGTGCCGCGTGGCATCGGTGCACTCGGCTACACCCTGCAGCGGCCCACCGAAGACCGATTTCTGATGACACGTGCCGACCTGGAGCACAAGATCGCCGTGCTCCTGGGAGGGCGCGCGGCTGAGAAGCTCGTGTTTGGCGAGCTGTCCACAGGGGCTTCAGACGATCTCGCGCGGGCCACCGACATCGCCCGCGACATGATTACGCGCTTCGGCATGGATGAGGGTTTGGGGTACGTTGCTTTTGAGGCACAGAGGCCGCGTTTTCTTGATGCGCCTGAACTGGTACAGGGTGGCTGCCGGGTAGCCGAATCGACTCAGACACGCATCGACCAAGCCATCCGTGACATCGTGATGGGTGTGTTTGATCGTGCATACCGAATTCTCGAAATTAACCGAGAAGTGCTGGAGCGGTGCGCGCGCGAACTGCTCGCACGGGAAACGCTGGATGAATACAGCATCCGGCAACTGACGCAAGGGCTACAGCTCGAATCCCCATGTCACAGTGGTCCAACTGCCGGAGCCATTGCTTCCTCTGTGTCTCAGGGAGCCCCTAATGAGTGACAGACTTCATATCGTCTGCCCACACTGCCAATCCATCAATGGCGTGCCAGCCAACAAGTTGGCAGAGAAGCCCAATTGCGGGCGGTGCCAGCACCCGCTGTTCACCGGAGAACCCATCGAGCTGACCACAGCGACGGTAGAGGACATCACCGATCTCAAGAGGGTCGAGCAGGCGCTGAACGCTATGCGCCGACAGCGAGAAGAGTTGGCCAGCCACGTTCCCGGTATGCTTTACCAATACCGTCTTCGTCCGGACGGCAGCTCGCACTTCCCTTATGCCAGCGCGAGGATACAGGAAATATACGGGGTTGCACCGGAGGATGTTGTCGAAGATGCCACTCCTGCGTTCGCTGCGCTCCATCCTGAAGACCGCGACCGTGTGCATGAAACCATACAGGCGTCGGGGCAGTCACTCGCGCTTTGGCATGACGAGTACCGAGTGCAGTTTCCAGACGGTCGGGTGATCTGGGTCGAAGGCGAGGCGTCGCCTGAAGCCATGCCTGATGGGAGCATCCTCTGGCACGGCTATATCCATGATGTCACCTCACGCAGAAGATCCGCGGAAGAGCTTCGCCTTGCGGCTAAAGTTTTTGAGCACGCAGGAGAGGGCATCCTCGTTACCGACGCTCAAGGCCACATAGTCAACGTCAATCGGGCGTTTTCCGTGATCACTGGTTATGCGCGGGAGGAAGTAATGGGTCAGACACCTCGTCTGCTCGAGTCCGATCGCTATGACGATGAGTTCTATCAGACCGTTTGGCAGGCTCTGCGTGAGCACGACTACTGGCACGGAGAGCTCTGGTGCCGACGCAAGAACGGCAGTCAGTTTGCCGCGCTGCTGACGATCAGTGCAGTCCCGGATATGCGGGGCAATATCGAGCATTGCGCAGCCATGTTTTCCGACATCACAGCCCTGAAGGAGAACCAGCAACAGCTTGAACGCGTTGCTCATTACGACCTGCTAACCGGCTTGCCCAATCGACTATTGCTTGGAGACCGCCTTAAGCAGGCCATTGGTCAGACACGTCGGCGTGGTATGCACCTGGCGGTTGTCTTCATCGATCTGGATGGATTCAAGGAGGTCAACGACCAGCACGGCCACGGAGTCGGCGACAAATTGCTTTCCGTCCTGTCCAGGCGTATGACGCAGGTGTTGCGCGAAGGCGATACCTTGGCCCGTCTTGGTGGTGATGAGTTTGTCGCTATTCTGGTCGACCTACCGGATATTTCCGTCAGCGTACCGATTCTCGATCGCCTGATCGAGGTGGCTGCACAGCCCGTACCGATTGGTGACGCACTGTGCGAGGTGAGCGCGAGTATCGGTGTGAGCTACTACCCGCAAGGCGAAGATATCGACGCCGACCAACTGCTGCGGCAGGCAGATCAGGCTATGTATCGTGCCAAGCAAGCCGGCAAGAATCGATATCACGTTTTCGATACGGAGAAGGATCGTACGCTGCGCACCCGTCACGAAGGATTTGACAGCATAAAGAATGCACTTGCCAATGGGCAGTTTCTGCTTTATTTCCAACCTAAGGTCAACATGCGCACCGGTGAGGTGCTGGGCGCCGAAGCCTTGATCCGCTGGCAACATCCGACGCGTGGCTTGTTATCTCCTGCCTCCTTCATACCCATCATTGAGAACCATCCGCTCGGGATTGACGTGGGGAAATGGACCATCGAGGCTGCGCTGACCCAGATCGAAGTTTGGCGCAAGGCCGGCCTTCATGTCCCGATCAGCGTGAATATCGGTGCGCGGCACTTGTTGCAACCGGACTTCACCATGCATCTACGGGGTATGTTGTCACGACATCCCGGCGCCCAGCCGCAAGACCTTGAACTGGAAATCCTCGAAACCAGCGCCGTGGAGGACTTCGTTCAAGTGTCTCAGTTGATGGCGCTGTGCGAGAGGATGGGATTGCGTTTTGCCCTCGACGATTTCGGCAGCGGCTATTCATCGCTGACCTATCTGAAGCGCCTGCCCGCGCACCTGCTCAAGATCGACCAAGGTTTTATACGCGACATGCTCGAGGATCCGGACGATATCGCCATCCTGGATGCGCTACTGGCACTGGCAAGGTCGTTTGGCAGGAACTGCATCGCGGAGGGAGTCGAATCCATTCGGCATGGTGAAATGCTGCTGCGTATGGGATGCGAGTGGGGCCAGGGTTATGCCATCGGGCATCCGATGCCGGCGCATGAATTCGAGCAATGGCTACACACCTGGCAGGTACCCTTATCCTGGAAGGGATTCAAACCTGACAGTCGCTCCGCGCTGCCCGTGCCGTTCACATACGTCGACCACCGGGTCTGGATTTCCCAGATGATCGACTATCTGTCAGGTAAGACCCAAGTGCCGCCTCAACCCGAAGCACTCCAATACTGGCGGGATCAAAGTGGCCGCCCTACGTTCTTCGGCAAGGATCCTGATGATCAGGTCGATGTCCTGCATCAGAGCATCCAGCAGTTGGCGCACACCCTGAGTGAAATGAAAAATGCCGGCCGTGTCGAGGCATTGAGGGCTGGCATCGACAAGTTGCAACATTTGCAGGCGGATCTGCTGGGATTGCTGCCGCCAGACCAGAAACCGGATTGATGCCATGCATGGGACAAAGGGTTGACGTGCAAGAGGCTGATCCACCCATCGGCGGCGCCACGGGCGCGCAGGACATTATGCGCTGGGTGGCTTCGCAATTGCCCCGGTGATGCAGGTGTGATCGAGTCGTCTTCTCGGACTCTCCGGTCCATTAACGTTTCATTGAAAGAGAGAGCGCAACGCTTATGAATAAAGAATCTGGCCACACGGCCCTTGACGAGATACGCTCCCAGTGGCGGTTGATGACGGTTTACGAGCGCTTCGAGCAGTTCGTTGCCATCACGCTTTCGGGCGTCATCGCGTTGGTAATTGTGATTTCGCTGATTCAGTTGATTCGGCTGGTGTTCACACTGCTCGTCATGGATGCGCTGAATCCACTGGATCATAAGGTTTTCCAGCTGGTGTTCGGTGCCACCATGACGCTGCTGATCGCCATGGAATTCAAGCATTCGATCGTCAAAGTGGCTCTGCGCAAGGAAAGCATCATCCAGGTCAAGACCGTCATTCTGATCGCGATCCTGGCACTGGCCCGCAAGTTCATCATCCTAGAACCCGACGTTGATCCTGCCAAAGTGGCCGCGCTGGCGGGGACGGTACTGGCCTTGGGTCTGACCTATTGGCTCATGCGTGAACGCGATGACCGCAAGAGCGAGTAATGGAGGCATGACCCCCTATGGTCTAGTCGGCCGACACGATGCCAGGTCGAGGCACCGCTGGCTCAATCGCTTTCAAACCGCGCTGCTGGTTTTGACCCTGGTGGGGATCGCAGCTGCCGCTGGCAGTCTGCTGTTCGGCGAGATTGGCCTTTGGCTGGCACTGGCAACATGCGCATTGACCCTGCTGATCGAACCTGTCGCCGCCTCCGCGATGACCTTGCGTCTGTATGGCGCCCGTCCCTTGCGCCCTGATGAAGCCCCCGCAATCTGGTCGTTGCTGCGAGCGCTCGCAGCTCGCGCAGGATTGCCGAACACGCCGGTTCCGTACTATGTGCCCAGCGACATCGTCAATGCCTTTGCCACCGGCTCCAGGCGCCTTGCCTCCATTGCCCTCACCGATGGCCTGCTCCGCAGCCTGAGTATGCGCGAACTGCAAGCCGTGCTGGCGCATGAAGTCGCGCACATCGCTCAAGAAGATCTTCGTGTCATGGGCTTGGCCGATTCGATCAGCCGGCTCACGAACCTGCTGGCGTTGTCGGGTCAGGTCGCGCTCCTGATCAGCATGCCAGCCTTGCTGGTCGGTGCAGCAGAAATTAACTGGATTGGCTTACTGTTGTTGGCCGCTTCGCCGCAACTGGCACTGCTCGCACAGTTGGGTCTGTCACGTGTGCGAGAGTTCGATGCCGACCGGATGGCAGTAGAGCTGACGGGAGATCCGCACGGGCTCGCCTCGGCGCTGGCGAAGATCGAGCGGGTGAGCCGCTCGTGGCGAGCCTGGTTGTTGCCCGGCTGGGGGAATCCCGAACCGTCCTGGTTGCGCACGCATCCGGCGACAGAGGATCGTATCGCGCGCCTGATGGCGTTGGCGCCTCAGCCATCGCAGGCCCTGCCGTTCCAAACGGAATATCTCGCGCCAAGGTCGTTCGCCCCGATGCGCCCGCCACGCCGGGGCCTGAGCGGCCTTTGGCGCTAAATCACTCGAAAGGAACCCCCGCCATGGCTTACCACGATCCTTACCCACAACGCCCAGCTCCGGATCATTTCGTCCGGCGGTGGCTCTTCATCACTGCGTGCGTTGCCGCACTCATGCTGTTCTGGCAGTTCCTGCCCGCCATCGAGGCCTGGTTCAGCCCGCGCCAAGCCGCTGAGCGCACCGTCACGCCGCGTGGCGATCTGGCCGCTGACGAACAGGCCACCATCGAACTGTTCGAGAAATCCCGGGCATCGGTGGTCTACATCACGACGTCCCAACTGGTACGAGATGTCTGGACGCGCAACGTCTTTTCCGTGCCGCGCGGGACGGGTTCGGGTTTCATCTGGGATGACGCCGGTCATGTCGTTACCAACTTTCATGTGATTCAGGGGGCGTCGGAGGCCACTGTCAAACTGGCCGACGGCCGCGATTACCAAGCCGCGCTGGTCGGCGTGAGTCCGGCCCACGATATCGCGGTGCTCAAAATCGGCGTCGGTTTCCAGCGCCCGCCGGCCGTGCCGGTCGGCACCAGTGCCGACCTCAAGGTGGGTCAGAAGGTGTTCGCTATCGGCAACCCCTTCGGCCTGGACTGGACGCTCACCACCGGCATCGTCTCCGCGCTCGACCGCTCGTTACCCGGAGAAGCGGGCGGCCCGGCCATCGATCACCTGATCCAGACCGACGCCGCCATCAACCCTGGCAACTCCGGTGGGCCGCTGCTCGATTCGGCAGGAAGGCTCATCGGCATCAACACGGCGATCTATAGCCCCTCCGGCGCCTCGGCCGGGATTGGTTTCGCCGTGCCGGTGGACACCGTCATGCGCGTAGTCCCGCAACTCATCAAGACCGGTAAGTACATCCGTCCGGCGCTGGGCATTGAGGTGGACGAACAGCTCAATCAGCGCCTGCTTGCACTGACCGGAAGCAAGGGCGTGTTCGTGTTGCGTGTTACCCCTGGTTCGGCAGCGCACAAGGCCGGCCTCGCGGGTGTCGAAGTCACGCCGCAAGGCATCGTGCCGGGCGACCGCATCATCGATGTTGATGGCAAGGCGACGGACGATGTGGCCAAGCTGCTCGCGCGGCTAGACGACAGGAAGGTCGGCGATGTGGTGGTCTTGTCAGTGGAACGGGCCGGCAAATCGCGCGAGGTGCGTGTGGAGCTGCAACCCGGGAATTGATTGAACTGAACCTGTGGATCAGGCGGTAGTGCAGCGTCGCGGTGATTGAGGTTCTCAGGTCTTCGGCCAGGTAGCGTTCCGCCTCAACCTCCGTAATTTTCGGATGCGATCTGCCTATCCGAATAGGCAAGCATGCAACGCCGGAACCTCTTGCCAATCATCGAAGGAGAAAGCGAGGCGCAATCCGCATGAGGTGGACGCAGGCCAGGAACGAGGCAAACAGGAGGCCGCATTGGAACTCAGACTACTGCGCTATTTCGTTGCGGTCGCGGAAGAACTGCATTTCGCGCGAGCGGCCGAGCGCCTTGGCGTAGAACAATCGCCTGTGTCGCGCGCAATGCGCAATCTCGAAGCCACGCTCGGCGTGCAGTTGTTCGACCGCAGCGCGCACCAGACGCGACTGACCTGGGCCGGTCAAGTGTTCCTCGGTGAGTGCCGGCGTGTGCTGGCCACCGTGGAGCAGGCGGTGAGTGCCGCAAAG
The DNA here is from genome assembly GCF_012910885.1 of Azoarcus taiwanensis. GTDB lineage: Bacteria > Pseudomonadota > Gammaproteobacteria > Burkholderiales > Rhodocyclaceae > Azoarcus_F > Azoarcus_F taiwanensis. The sequence continues at coordinate 13,692 of NZ_WTVM01000094.1, forward strand.
GCGGCGGCGCAGGGCTATCAGGGTTATCTGCGCATCGCCATCTGCGACAGCTTGGCGCAGCCCCACATTGCCACCTTGCTGGCGCGCAGCCGCGAGGAAGAGCCCGAACTGGAGATTCGCGTCTTCGAGCTGCCTTTCGCGCAGCAGCTCAAGGGCCTGCACAACGATCTGCTGGACATCGGCTTTGCGCTGTCGGACGCGGTGAGCGAAGGCCTTGTCGCCGAGCCCGTGTGGACCGATCCTCTGTCGGTGATCGTGCCCGTGCGCCACCCCTTGTTGGCGCACGCGGAAGTGCCATTGGATGAAGCCTTGAAGTTTCCGTTGGTACTGTGCCATCCGGACGCGGGATCGGGCTGCCACCACCAGATCCAGGCGGTGCTTCAAGGTGCGTCCAAGCCGCTCAAGCTGGTAGATCAGGTGACGAGCCTAGGCGTGATGCTGACTCTGGTCGGTGCCGGTTATGGCCTAGGTTTCGCCATTGCCTCGCAGGTGCAGACCCTGAACCGCCCCGACATAACCGTTCGCCCCTTGGCCGGCACGCCGCCCATGCTGTCCACCTACCTGCTGCGCCGCAGCGCCGAACCCTCTGAGCCCATGAAGCGGTTTCTGCAGCGCGCCCGCGAGGAGTTCCTGCCAAAGGGAGATGAACCGGCCTCGTGACGTTGAGCGCTCGGGTACATTGGCTACTGCTGGCTGTCCATGGCTCGCACTGGACTTGCTCGGAGCGCGCGTTGACCAAGCGTGGTTTTCAGTCCATAATTATGTCCATCTCGGTTCGCCGAGTGCGGAAAACTCGTTATCAATCAACGAGTTGGGAACACGATGATGTTCCCTTCACCCGCTCCATTTCTCAGCGTGGCGTCAGATTCCGATACGCGCCGCTGAAGTAGATCAGCGGCTCGCGGTCCTCGCGATCGAAGCGCACCACTTCCGAAATGAACAACACATGATCGCCGCCGGGGTGGCGGGCGATGTTGCGGCATTCGAAGCGCGCGCAGCAATTCTTGAGCAAAGGCACGCCGTAGAGCCCCTCGTCGATCTCGAGGCCGGCAAACTTGTCGTCCGAGCGCGACGCGAAAGTCTGCGACAAGTGCATCTGGTCAGCCGCCAGCACGTTCACCGAATAGTATTCGCAGGCTTCGAACACCTCGCGGCAAGGTAGCGTGTTCGCGAGGCTCCACACGATCAGCGGCGGATCGAGCGACACCGAGTTGAAGGAGTTGACCGTGAGGCCGATCGGTTCGCCGTTGGCCGCGCGCGTGGCGACCACGGTAATGCCGGTGGCGAACATCCCGAGGGCGTCGCGGAAGGCGCGCGTGAAGGCTTCGTGGGTGATGGGGGCGTCTGACATGGGGTGAGATCGCGCGGCGAAGCTGACGGGAATCAGGCGCGCGCCTTGTTGTGATGTAACCGCGTATTATCGCCTGCTCGGCCAACGACGTCGACTCGTTGCGACGTAACGAAACACACGATGAACACGCCTCCCCTGCCCGCGACCAGCTTTTCCCGCCGATTGCTCGACTGGCACGCCTGCCATGGGCGTCACGACCTGCCCTGGCAGAACACCCGCGACCCCTATCGAATCTGGCTGTCCGAGATCATGTTGCAGCAGACCCAGGTCGACACCGTGATCCGTTATTACCAGCGCTTTCTGGAGCGTTTCGCCGATCTGCCCACGCTCGCGGCCGCGTCGCTGGACGAGGTGCTCGGTCTGTGGAGCGGCCTGGGCTACTACGCGCGGGCGCGGAATTTGCACAGGGCCGCGCAGACGGTAATGAGCGAACACGGCGGGGTTTTTCCTCAGGGTGCCGAAACCATCGCCAGCCTGCCGGGCATCGGCCGCTCGACCGCGGCGGCGATCGCCGCCTTCGCCTTCGGCCAACGCGGCGCGATCCTCGACGGCAACGTCAAGCGAGTGCTGTGCCGACACCAGGGCATCGAGGGCTATCCCGGCGAGAAAGTGGTGGAGAACCGCCTGTGGGCGCTGGCCGAGAGCCTGCTGCCCGAAGATGCCGGCACCATCGGTGCCTACATCCAGGCGCAAATGGACCTTGGCGCAACACTCTGCACCCGCACCCGCCCGGCCTGCGAACGCTGCCCGGTAGGCGCGGACTGCGTAGCCCGTGCCACCGCCCGCACCGATGTACTGCCCACGGCCCGGCCGCGCAAATCGATCCCTCGGCGAGAAGCACGGTTGGCAGTGATACTGGGCGAGCATGGATTCCTGCTGGAACGCAGGCCGCCTAGCGGCATCTGGGGTGGTTTGCTGAGTCTGCCGGAATTGCCCGAAGGGAATCCGGACGACGATGCCGGCTGGCTTGCCCGCCGCTACGGGGTGCGTGTGCTTGATCATGAGGCGCTCGAACCGCTGGAGCATGTCTTCACGCATTTCCGCCTTGGCATCCAGCCGGTGCTGTTCAAGACACAGGCGACCGAGCACGTCGCTGAAGCTCCGCTCACATGGGT
>NZ_WTVM01000095.1 GCF_012910885.1 Azoarcus taiwanensis
ATTCGTGGCTCTCCTGTTTGTCGTGGTTCTCGAAGTGTTCGCCCTGCATCTCATCGTTGAGCGATTGCAGCAGGCTTAAGTCGTCGATCTGATCCTCGTCCCCGTCCTCGATCTCGGGCACCGTGGGGGTGGGATCGGGCGCTACCTGGTCGGGTGTCGGTGTGTCGACCGGCTCATCGGGACGGCCGATCTCCGCGATCAAACTGGTCACGGGAATGAACGCGTGGCCACGCCGGGGGAACGAGATTGGTTCGAGCTCGATCCGAGCAACGGGGAACTCGCCTGCCAGCTTGACGTAGCCGTGGAGGGGCTTCAGCGCTTGGATTTCACTCGCGAGAACGACTTTTTCGATCGTCCGTTGCTCGCGCCGGGTGTGGCTCGCGGCATCGCCGATTTTGCCGCTCGAGCTGTGCTCCTCGCGCGCCACTTCGGCCTCCCCAAGATCTTTCGCGAGCGCCTCAGCGCTCTCGAAATCAGCGGTCGACAGCACGATTTTGTTTTGCAGGCAGGCGAGCAAAGTTTTGCACGTCTCGCGCCCATAGGTCTCTCGAAGTTGTGCCTCAGTCTGGTAGCCAGCAACTCCCACAAGGCCGAATTTTCTACCTTGCGCAAGCGCATCGGGCAGGCTGTTGATCTTGCCGAGGGCTGCCAGTTCATCGACTACGAGGAACATCCGGCGCGCGCGATCGCTGCCCATCGACATTACTGCGGTTGTGGCGATGTCGACCCAGCACGCAATCAATGTCGACACCGCTGCGCGCGAGTCTGCGCGGTAAGGAAGCCATAGAACGGATCCCGTCTGGCGTGCTGTTGAGACCCATTTTGTGATCGAGAATGACTCCTTGCTGGCATCGGGGGAGAGATAAGAGAGGGGGGTGATGTGACTTGAAATGACACCAGCGATCGAGCCAAAGGCACGCTCGTTTGCTGGTTCAAACCAACGCGACGCGGGGCTGTTTTGCACCAGTTCAGCCCACTCATCGTTCGGGGCGGCGCAGCAAAAATAGGTCAGCCAGCCATTTGTGGCGCGGCCGGTCTGGCGCAGGCGGTCGATCGTGACCTGCAAAACTTGTTGGGCGTACTGATGCCATGCGCCGCGGTCACCTTCCGCGTCCGGGATCAGCGATTTGACAATTCTGATCGTGTCAGCCGCGGAGTGAATCTCCGCGAAGGGCGACCATTGTGCTGATCTCTGATCGAACGGATTGAGCAAGCAATCCTTCTTGAGGGACAGCTGCGACATCAATTCACCGCCGGCGTCCGCGACCACGGCGGGGTCACCGCGACGCCGGAACTGGTAGACCAGTCGATTGATACCTTGGCTTTTGCCGCTGCCAGGCGAGCCAGCAAAACGGAAACTCAGTGGTTCGATCTCACGTGGAATTGGCACGTTGCCGATGGTCAAGCCGCCCAGCTCCTGCTTTTTCGTGGCCCGTGCCAGCGACTTGGCGGGCACGATTCGAGCGCCGCGTTTGTGTTTCTTGCCGCGCTCACCGTGACGCAAAAGGACGGAAGGAATGACGTATCCGGCCGCGATCCCGAAGAACAAAATTCCGAGTGAGACCACAACGTGCTTCCAGATCTCGGGCATCGCGGTCTCGACAAGCCCCTCCCACACCGCCACTGCGGGGGCGCGGTGGCGCTGACCATCTGTCCACATGAATTGAAACCACGCGGTGCGACTGGCGGTGGGGGAGAACAGATGCAGGTTGCTTTGCACCGCCAAGACTGCACATGCCTGCTTGCTGCCGGCCGCGCATGCGCGCTGGTTAGGCCACGCAAAGTGAAGGTACACCGCGACCAGTGCGGCACTGATCCCAACCAAGACCACACGAATGAATAACTGCCGCTCGCGGCCAATCAAATTCATTCCGTTTCCTCCTCGAGCGGATGGAACTCCAACCGGAAAACTCCGATCGTGAATCGCGCCGGCCATGGTCGCGGCCCGTCACGCAGCCAAACCCGGTCGACATAACCAGAATCGAGGGCGAGCTTCTGGACCTCGATCAGCATCCGCTCATCCCCTTCCTCGCGCACCCAACGGGTGCGCATGTTGGCAAGAATCGACTGCTTGAAAGCGTCGACTGGTGGTCTCTTGGCGCGGATCTGTGCCGCGCTCAATGTGACCAGAGGACCCTCGCCGATTGGAAAGTAGGTGGTGTTTTTAAGGATCATTTTTCACCTCGTAAGATCTTGACGGCATTCAAAATTCGCCGCTCCGACATCCTGTCGACCTCCTCGATCTGACGCGCGAGCGTGACGTTCATACTGCTCAGCTGATTGAGAACGGCGTCCAGTTTTGCCAGTGCGGCCAGTGTTTCAGGTGCTGGTCCACTCTTTTCGCCGCAGCTCAGAATCGCTCTGTCGACGGCCTCGCTGGCGAGCGTTGCGACCGGTTTGCCTGTTTTCATGGACTCGGTTTTGAGCTGAGACTCGGCCAGCAACGAGAGCCGAATCGACGTTTTTTTGCGCATTTTTCACTCCGTTTCTAGGCGGCCGATTGGCTGCCGCGTCTTTCTGTCAGATGCTGCTTGGCTGCCGAACGAAAACCACGTTAATACAATCGGTTATGTCGGCACGGCCGCCGCTTTGGCTGCCGCAAGGCGGCCGAAAGGCATCCGAAGGTGCGTGGGGTGTGAGATTCACTGTGCAGCTTCTGCTGCACAGTGAATCGACCCGAGTTGTGTGTTGTGACATGCACGGTGTCTGTTGAGGCGGGGCGCGAGATCAGCGCCTCGTCGCTACGCGACGAGGCGGAGTTTTTGGCGCGGCCGCGCTCGCTTCCTCGAACGCGGCGAGGGCACGCTCAGCGGCGTCGAAGCCGCAATCGCATTCGTGCTCGCATCGGCAGGGTTTTTCCGGTGGGGGCGATTCAGACTCAATCCGAAGGTGTGGGAGAGCCGTCTTTATTTTCCCCAGTGCGGCCTCGGCCTCACTGGGAGATGGGAAGGTGAGCACGAGCGCACCCTCGCGCACAGAAAGTAAGACGATGTTATTTTCGAGTCCAAGAGAGAGCGGATCGAAGTGCAATCGCGCGCCCTGAAGGTCGACGGTGATCCACGGATCACCGTCGACCTCGAGCACCACCGGACCTTGACTTGTCGAGAGTGTGGTCTTAGTCATCACGCCCCCAGCAGTCAGTCGCCGCCGCGTCCGCTGGCGCGGACGCGGCGGCGCTCAAGGCAAGGCGCTCGAGCTCGCGCCACGCATCGCGCACGATCTCGCTGATCCGCTCTTCAATCAATTGGGTTACCGGCTGCCCGAACCCTGCAGCCTCAGCGCGCCGTTGGGTGTGTCGAAGCTCCTCAAAAATGTCTGGCTGCGGCGCATCCACCGGGATATGAGGCAACACCTGACGAATTTGCGAGAGCGCGGCTGAGGCCGCGCTCTCAGAGTGAAAGTCCAAGTCCACTGCGCCTTTACGAAAGTAGAGGGACAGGTAGTCCCCCAGGGGCTGAATGCTGACGGGGTCGAAGTAGACATGCACTCCGTGCGCGACTGTGGTGATCCAGGGGAGGGATTCGTCCACGAGGTAGACCGGCCCATGGATCGTTTGCAGGGTGGTTTTAATCATGATGCACCTCGGGCTGCTTCGCCGCGTCCGCTTGCGCGGACGCGGGGTTCAAGCCAAGGCGGTCGAGCTCTCGACCAGCATCGCGCACGATCTCCCGCACTCGCTCTTCAATCAGTTGAGTTACCGGTAACGCAAAGCCCGCGCGCTCCGCGCGCCGCTCGAGTTCCCGCAGCTGCGAGAGTAGGTCCGCGTCGACGGTGACACTCAGTCGCGCCGTCGCGCTCGTGCCGCTACACGGCACAAGGATTGATCTCTTTCTTGTCATCGGTGCTTCCTCCGCTCGTCGTCGCGCGCGAGGCGAATCAACTTCGCGACGCGCGTTTCCGGTAACGCGCTTGCGCGCGGCGCTTTACTCCGAATCCGCGCGAGCATCTCGCTCACGCGCGACTCGCCCTCGGGGTCGGGTGTGTTGATGTGTTTCATCTGGCCTCCGGTCGTGTGAAAAACTCGTCGAGCATGCCGCGCGCCTTTTCGTCCGCAGCTCGCTGGTCTGCAATGAATCGCTCGACTGCCTGGCGCTCGAGGTCCCGCGCGATCGCCTGGTCGACGTCGCGTGCGGTCGCGCGATGAGACTGGGCAAGCTGAAAGTGAAGGGCTTCGTTGAGCGTGCCGTTGAGCATGGCGACCTGACCGTTCAGAACCTGGAGCGCTTCGTGTGAGCCTTGTGTGCGGGGGATCTCTTGCGCGAACCGCGCGAAGTTCTCATGGTTGCGCTGCACGGCCTTCGCAACGTGAGCTTCGTGCAGCGTCAAGATCCCGACGCGATCGCGCTGGTGTTGGACAATTTGGCCCTCGCGCGCCAGATAGTCCTCCCAGGTAAGCCCGGAGCTCGCGAACTGCTTGAATCGGTTTTCCGAAATAGCCTGCAGATCTTCGAGTGAGCCATAGAGGCGCGAGCCAGCGTTGTAGACCTGCCGTGCAGAGGAGATTGTCTGTTGCGCGTCGAGCATGAACTCGCCAAAAGCAATCATCTCGCCGGGCATGAGCTGCTGCAGTTCAACCATGTACTGCTCCATTTGCAGCGCGTACTCCATCTCCTGCTTGACCACTTGAAGCATGAGTTGAATGTTATTGAGGATCTGAGTGACCTCGGTTGCCCCACCGGACATTCCACCCCCCGCAATCGCGGGGGCGGGGGCGGTCAGGATCGAGGCGGCCGCGAGCGCGGCCGCGAGGGTTTTAGTCATGGGGTTCTCCAGTCCGAGGGGGTGAGGAAGATCGCGCGGGGGGTCCGGACGGAACGTCGCGCGGCGTCGCGTTGTGCAGCACTGCGAAAAACGAGCGCGTCGGTCGCCGGGTCTCTCGCGAGTGCCTCGAGCGCCTCGCGAGTCGGCATGCGGGGAACCAGTCGCGCCCTGACCGCCGCCGCGCCAGGCATGGTGATCCGCATGCGCCGGCCATCTCGAACGGCGATGCCGCCAGCGGCCTCGATCGTCGCCCTGAGATCTAGCGCGAGCAACGCGAGCGGGATGTCCAGTTCGCGCGCCTCGCGGACCACGCCCAACACCGCGACCTGCGCCGCAGGCGCAGGGAAATACAGGTGTTTGTGTCCGTTCCGGACACGGTCGAGGAGCCCTTCGTGATGCAGATTTTTGAGAAGTCGGTGCGCAGCGACAGTGGATCTGTGTCCGTAACGGACAGCCAGCGCGTCGGTTGTCACCAACCCCTCTTCGAGGGCCAGCTGGAGCGCGATCTCGCGCTTCTCGCTCGCGCGCACAGCGCGCTGGTCCGGTGGAAAGATCATCTTTTACCCCCCGGATTACCGGGGTTGCCGCCGAGCTTTCCGGCGAGCCAAGCACCAGCCTGATGGGCTCGCCCTGGCGAATGATTCACCATGCGGCCCGCACTTTGCCCGGCCGCGCCGATTGAAAACGTGGCACTGTTGAAGCCACTGACGAGCCCATTGGCAATCCCTGGTACCTGCATCATCAGGAATGCAAGCAGCATCATTATTAGCATTGCCATGGAATAGGCGACGAAGTTGATTCCAGCGTCTCCGGCGGCGTCCAGCACCATTTGCCGCGCGTTTTCGACGAACCCCCATGTCATGCTGAGCATGAGCGCAGCTAAGGCCTGCGTCATACCCGCTTTGATGGTGAACTGCAGCCACCCGGTGGCAAGAAATGACATTTGGCTTACTAGCAGCCAGGGCAGCAGGATCGGGGCGAACACGAGGCTGATGCTGACAAGCACTTGCGCGAGCACATAGACACCCACATAGATAATTGCCGCGCCGACGATTAGGAGCGCAATGAGTAGGCCGTACGCATAATTCGCAAGCTGCCCCCCAGCCGCATAAATGCTCGCGAGCAGTCGATCAACCCACCCCCCTTCCGGGGTAGGTGCTGCGGCGGGTTCGCCACGCCAAACACTCGCGGCCGCCTCAAACATTCGTCCGAGTGCGGACACGACATCTGCATTTGGATTCAAGCGTGCAGCCAGGGCATCCCAGCCGGCCGCCATGGTTTTGAGCATCGCGCTGTCGTTCATGAGCGCGGCGGACACAAGCCCCCAGACAAAAATGATGCGGATCGCATCAGCGATCAGCTGACTGGGACCGTCATGTTTGAGGAGGTTCAGCAGCGCGGTCCACGTCACGGTGATCAACAACAAACCGTGTAAAAGCCATCGACCCTCCGCGGCTAGCAGACTGGGGTCGGCTGCTGCGCGCAAGCCATCGATGATCGCAGGGAGAGTTTCGGCGGGTGTCATTTGTTTGTCTTGTTGACGTTGAACACACCCACAATTTGCCCGTCCTCGACGCCGCTGTCGCTCCGCTAAAACAGCGATTTCGGCTGTTTTAGCTGGTGGTTTTTCTGTGACGAAGGTGTTAGCCGAAACGACAGTGAAAGCCCTGCGACGCACGTGCGTCGCAGGCGGGTGACATCGGGTGCCGGTGCGCGATGCTCTGCGACGCAGGTGAGTCGTACGTGCGTCGCAGGCGATGCCGGAGAGGGGGGATCGGGGCCCCTGCGACGCACGTGCGTCGCAGGGCGAAAAAAAACCCGCCGGGTGGCGGGTTGCGGGTCAGTCAGGCTGACTGTCGCCACGGCATCGCCGCGACTGCGGCCGCGACTGTGGCCGGGGCTGCTCGTCGCGGCGCCATCGGCTCAGCAACCTTCCGCTTCGCCCGGCTGGCGCGCCACTCTCGACCCGCGTGAGCGAACTGTTCCTCGCCATCCCTCAGCCCTTCGGCCGCCCGGTTTAACCATGCTGCAAGAATTTGCACTGGAGGAAGATCCGTTCGCGCGCGGCGACCAATCAACTCGTCGGCCAGCGTCTGTGGGTCGACGCCGTGTTTGCTCGCCAGTCGCCTCACAAGCTCAACATCTTGCTGGCTAGCCAGCCCGTGGATTGCGCAATCCACGCTCTGTGTTGCCGGCGTTGGGGGCTTTCTCCTCACCCCCCCTCCTCCTGCGGCTTGAGGGGGTTTGGGGGAGGGGGTTTCATGTAAGTTAACTTCATGCAAGTCAACCTCATGATAGTTATCCCCCCCTTTCCCAGGGATGGCTGAACCATCCATGGGTTTTGGGGGGATGGCGCCATCCCCCCCGTTTGGGGGGGTGGCACTTAACGGGGCGTCGGTGACAATAATCTCCCAGATCACCCGCCCCTTGTCATCTCTCCCTCGCATTTGCCTCAACCAACCATCCTCCTTGAGTTCATCACGGACGCGCCGCCATTGATTCTCACTCATTCCATGAACTCTCCTCATCACAGCTACCCTTATTTCATAATCCTCGCTCCGCCCCAGCATCCACCCTAGGACATGCCTAGCCACAATACTCAGCTCGTGCCGGATGTAAATTCTTTCATCCACCACCGTGAAACGTGGGCCGCGCAGGTCAAGTCGGATCCGTGTCATACCCCACCCCGTGACGCGCGGCGGCGCAGCTCAGTTACTGAGATTCCCTCCCGCCTGGCCTGAAGCTGCTCTAGCTTGGTCGACCTGCCCTTTCTGACTTTCTGTTCTGTTGGCGGTGCAGCCTTGCTGGCCGGGATGATCGCCCTGGCCTCTATATGCTCCTCGAGATCCCGGACGGAATAGACAATCCTCCCTCGTAGCTTGTAGTACTTGATTCCCCACCTACCACTGACGCGATCGTGCCTCAGACTTTGCTCCGCTACTCGCAGATACTCGGCCGCCTCTCGGCTGGTCAGGTACCTATTGATGCAGTCGTTTGTCGACATGCGTATCCCCGGCCCCCGTGCGGCGAAGGGGGAAGCGTCGGACCGACGCGCGTGGCGGTCCTAGTTGATGAGGGCGCTTGGTAAGGGAAAGGGCGAACGCAAGCCGCTGCCGAGTCAGTGCTCGACTGCGATTGCTCTGCCATTGCTGGCTTGTGGGGTGCGGTGGAACCGCGATTCTGAATGCTCGCCAGGGCGCCCGAGGCGTCGCAGCAACCTAAGTTGCGGCCAGCTGTTTAAGATTGTGCCAAAACGCGAAACGATGTCAAGCATAGCCCGCGTGGCTTTGCGGGAAGTTCTGGCACAATTTTTGGCACACAAAGTGTGCCAACAGCTAGGAACAGGCAGGAACAAGAGAGAACATGGAGGCAATAAAAAACCGCCGTAAGAGGCGGTTTTTAAACGGGAAAACTAATTTTTTGAGTGGTCGGGGAAAGAGGATTCGAACCTCCGGCCCCTGCGTCCCGAACGCAGTGCTCTACCAGGCTGAGCTATTCCCCGACATGGTCTTCGCAGTTCAGAACTTTCGCTCAACTGCAAAGAGGCATAATTTTAGCAGCGCATCCTTGAAAAGGGAAGATGGTATTGCGTCGAGTTTTGCGAGTGCGAGGTCGATCTCGAGCTGTGCGTTGTTTCGGGCGAGTTCGAGCGCGCCGGTGCTCTTGATGATCTCGAGGATGGCCGGAAACTCGTCGCGCCCGCCGGTTTCGATGGCGTGGCGGACGATGGCTGCCTGCTCGGCGGTGCCGTTCTGCATCGACAGAATGAGCGGTAGTGTCGGTTTGCCTTCGGCGAGGTCATCGCCGAGGTGTTTGCCGGTGGCGGCTTCCTCGGATGCGTAGTCGAGCACATCGTCGATGATCTGGAACGCAGTGCCGAGATGCATGCCGAACTCGGCGAGCGCTTCTTCGCTGTCGGCATCGACCTTGCCCAGGATGCCGCCGAGACGGGTGGCCGCTTCGAAGAGCTTGGCGGTCTTGTAGCGGATCACCCGCAGGTACTCGTCCACCGTGGCGTCGGCGTTGTGGCAGTTGAGCAACTGCAACACCTCGCCCTCGGCGATGACGTTGGTGGCGTCGGCCAGCACCTGCATGACGCGCATGTCGTCGACCGATACCATCATCTGAAACGCGCGCGAGTAGAGGAAGTCGCCTACGAGGACCGACGCTGCGTTGCCGAACAGTGCATTGGCAGTCTTGTTGCCACGGCGCAGTTCGGATTCATCGACGACGTCGTCGTGCAACAGGGTGGCGGTATGGATGAACTCGATGACCGCGGCCAACTCGTGGTGGTGGGTGCCGCGGTAACCACAGGCGCCGGCAGTCATCAGCACGAGCGCAGGGCGCAGCCGTTTTCCGCCGCTGTTGATGATGTACTCGGCGACCTGGCGAATGAGGACCACGTCGGAGTAGAGGCGCTGGCGGATCACCGCATCCACCGCCTTCATGTCTTCGGCGATGGGCGCGAAAAGCTGTTGTGTCGACAAGGCAGTGCTACTCGTTCAGGAAATACGTGATGGTATGGACCGGGTCGGGTGCCGTCAAGGACATCACGAGCCCGCGTGTCCCTTGCATTACGGGGGATTGGGTTCGGGCCGCAATTTCGCATGAGGCAAAAAAAACGCCCGGCTTGCCGGGCGTCTTGCGTTCATGCGCGGGCGAGGATTACTCGGCCGGGCGGATGTTCGCGGCTTGCTTGCCCTTCGGGCCGGTGGTCACGTCGAAGGTGACCTTCTGGTTCTCGGCGAGGGTTTTGAAACCGTTGCCCTGAATCGCGGAGAAGTGAGCGAAGACGTCTTCGCCGCCGTCCGACGGGGTGATGAATCCGAAACCTTTGGAGTCGTTGAACCACTTAACGGTGCCAGTTGCCATTTTTAGCTTCCTTGCAATGATTTGAGGATGGGCATATGCCCGAAATAACGAGAATCAAGGCTTGGAGCTGTCGAACCGGGCCACTGCTTGGAGGCACTGCGATGGAGCTGACTGACTTTGAAAACCCGCTTCGCGCAGTATGGACGCATGTTCGCGCGAGCACAAGCTAATTTTTTCGGCGATGTCTGCAAGAGGATTGGGTAGTGTTGTTACGGTGCATTTGCTCGGCCTGAGCAGGCGAGGATACGTCGGGTTTGGTGATGGAGTTTCATATCCAGCCGACGGCTCCAACGATGCCCCCGGCGAGGATGAGCCAGATCGGTGCGAGTCGGGTGTAGTGCATCACCAGCACCGTGAGCGCGATCAGTGCGAGCCCGCCGAGACGGTGGTCGGGTTCGCGCAGGTAGGGCAGCGCGAGAACCCAGCCGGCGCAGGCCATCAGGCTCACCGTCATCGGTGCGAGCCCGGCGGTGAAGGCGCGCACGCCCGGGGTGTCACGGCGCTTTCCGGCCCAGCGGCTCACGCCCAGCGACAACAGCGTCGAAGGCGCCAGGATGCCGACGGTGGCTGCCAGCGCGCCTATCCAGCCGGCGACCTGAAAACCCAGTACCGGTACGAAGATCACGTTGGGGCCCGGCGAGGCCTGGGCGAGTGCCACCGCGGTGGTGAATTGTCCGTCGTCCAGCCAGCCGCGCTCGCCGACCAGGTAGCGGTGCATCTCGGGCGCGGTGGACATCGCTCCGCCTATGGACAGCAGCGACAACAGCAAGAAGCGGCCGAAGAATTCGGGCAGGTCGGCGAGCAGGAATTCAGCGCCGCTCATGACCGCGCCTTTCGTGCGATCGCCAGACGGGCCAGCGTCCACCCGAGCAGACCGACCGAAGGCACGACCCACACCAGCGGCAGGCGCAAGACGGCCACCAGTGCCGCGGTCAGCAAGGCGATGCCTGCGCACAGCACCGGCCCCATCGGGTTGGCGCGCAGAGTTCCGACGAGCTTGAGCGCCATCGCGATCATCAGCCCGGCGGCAACCGCACCCATGCCACGCAGTGCGCCAGCCACCATCGCTTGCTCTGCGAAAGTGTTGTAACCGATGGCGAGCATGATGACGATGACCAGCGGCATGAACAGCATGCCGCCGACCGCTGCAGCACCGCCGCGCCAGCCGAAGAAGCGGTCGCCCAGCATCAGCGACAGGTTGACGACGTTCGGGCCCGGCAGCATCTGAGAGACCGAGTAGAGCTCGACGAACTGCTCGCGGGTCAGCCAGCGCTTGCGCTCCACCAGCTCACGCTGCGCGACCGCGAGCACACCTCCGAAGCCCTGCAGGGCCAGGGCGGTAAAGGTGGTGAAGAGTTCCAGTGGGGATTCGGGTTGTCGGAGTTCTTGCGGGGTGGGCGCAGGGCTCATTTGGGTTCGTGGTTGAGGGACTGCAGCTTGGCCAGGGCGCTGTCCGGGCTGGCATAAATGTGCGGCGCAAGCGAGCGGTGGGCCAGTGCGTCGCCGAGCCGGGCCCGCAAGAAGGTGCTGGTGGTGTAGCGGGTGACGTTCGAATAATAGCGTTCGACGAGCTCGCGCACCATTTCGACATAGGGGTCGAGCAGTTCCGGCGTGATCGAGAAGTTGTCGTAGTTGACGATGGCCGACACGCGGTGCTGCAGGGGGCTGAGACGTTCGTCGATGAGGCGTCGAATCTGGTCGATTTGGGCTGCGCTGCGTACCGCGAGACCTTCGAAATTGACGAAGAAGATTCGCTGTTCCGAGTCATAACTCAGACGTTGCTCAAGCGGCAGCGACAACAGCTGCTCGCGCAAGCCCATCGGATCGTCGACGAAGATGCGCGGATCCATCTCGCGGCACGCCGGCGACACCCGCGGTCGAAAATCCATGTGGCCGAAGATGTCGCGCTCGATATCCGCGCCGGGTGCAATCTCGACGAGTTCCAGTCCGTCTTCACACAACTGGAAGACGCAGCGCTCGGTGATGTACAGAACCGGCTGGCCGCGGCGACGGGCGTATTCGCCGCTGAAGGTGCGATGCTCGACCGCTTCGACGAACTTGTTCGCCTGGCCGTCGCAACGGATCACCAGCTTGCCGCAGGCTACGTCGATGTCGAGATCGCCAGCGGTGAAACTGCCGACGAACACCACCTTGCGGGCATTCTGACTGATGTTGATGAAGCCGCCTGCGCCTGCGAGGCGTGGGCCGAAGCGGCTGACGTTGAGGTTGCTCTCGCGGTCGGCCTGGGCGAGGCCGAGGATCGCGATGTCCAGGCCGCCGCCGTCGTAGAAGTCGAACTGGTAGGGCTGGTCGATGACTGCGTCGGTGTTGATCGCGGCGCCGAAGTTCATGCCGGAGGCCGGAATGCCGCCGATTACGCCGGGCTCGGCGGTCAGCGTGAGCAGATCGATGATTTTTTCCTCCGCGGCTACCGAGGCCACGCCTTCAGGCATGCCGATGCCCAGATTCACGACACTGTTGGCCGACAGTTCGAGCGCAGCGCGTCGCGCAATGATTTTGCGCGCCGTCATCGTCATTGACGACACAGTCGAAGCCGGCACCCTGATCTCACCCGAGAAGGCGGGATTGTAGGCCTCGACGAAGGTCTGCATGTGATGCTCGGGCCGTTCGGCGACGACGACGCAATCGACCAGCACGCCGGGGATCTTGACCTGGCGCGGATGCAGGCTGCCGCGTTCGGCGATACGCTCGACCTGCACGATGACGATGCCGCCGGAGTTGTGTGCCGCCATCGCAATGGCGAGGGCTTCCAGCGTGAGCGCCTCACGCTCCATCGTGATGTTGCCGTCCGGGTCGGCGGTGGTGCCGCGGATGATGCCGACGTTGATCGGGAATGCCTTGTAGAAGAGGTATTCCTCGCCGCCGATCTCCATCAGGCTGACGAGATCCTCGGTCGTCGAGGCGTTGATCTTGCCGCCGCCGTGCCGCGGATCGACGAAGGTGCCGAGTCCGACACGCGTCAGTGTGCCCGGTTTTCCCGCAGCGATATCGCGGAAGAGGTGGGTAATGACCCCCTGCGGGAGGTTGTAGGCCTCGATCCGGTTGTCGACCGCAAGTTGCTGCAAGCGAGGGACCAACCCCCAATGACCGCCGACCACGCGTTTGACCAGTCCGTGATGGCCCAGGTGGTTGAGGCCGCGACTCTTGCCGTCGCCCTGGCCGGCGGCATAGACAAGGGTGAGGTCGGATGGGCGACCGAAAGGGCCAGGGTCTTCGGCAAGAAAGAGATCCTCCAGGGCGCAAGCGATGCCTTCAGCGAAGCCGATGCCGACGAAACCACCGGTCGCCACGGTATCCCCGGGCCGGATCAGCCGCACCGCGTCGGCTGCACTGACGATCTTGCTCCGGCGCGGCAGTTCGCCGCCGGCGAGCAGGGGGTGGACGTTGGCCTTGCCGGAGTGCGGAACTGCGCTCATCGTTGATTTCCTTTTGTCATTCTGGCGCCTTGGAGGCCGGGATCGGTCGGCGGCGCAGTGCCTCTGTCGGGGAAGCTGCCCTTCAACCGGGAACGATGTCGTCGATCACGATCACATCACAACCGAGCGAGCGCGCGCGGTCAATCAGGGCTTGCCCGTTCGAAGGGTCGCTTTGCATGCACTGGGAGCGGCCCAGAATCACAAGCCGGGTCGCCTCGAGCGGCAAGTCGTCGAGTGGACATGTGCTCAATACCTCGCACTGCTCAGGTGATAGCCTCATGCGGCAGCGCAGCCCTTCGAGCAGGATTGCGTTGCTGTCGTCATCGCCACTCTGCGCTTCCAGGTGCACCAGGCAAACGTGGCCGGCCGCTTGTCGTCCGAGATGGAGCAACCAGCGGTGAAAGGCCTCGGCTGTTCTGGTGAAGTCCGTGGCGATCAAGGCCGAGTGATAGCGCTGCGCCCGTGCAAGTGGGCCGTGGGCAAGTGCCAGGTGTTGGGTGGCGATCGCCATGAGTCTCCTCCTTTTGTGACGGGTCTGATGCCCGTGTCGATTCGCACCGACGAAGCGGGATTCGTGCCGGATCGCGTAAGGCATTGTTCTTAAATGAGTAGAGGTGAGCGCGACGGCTTGGTTGGCCGATGTGTGTCTCGAAATCGGGACGACTGCTGCCAGAAGACCTCCAGGACGCCCACTTCTGCCAGCCCTGTTGATTTGAAACCAATGATTTGCTGCACGTTGTGATGTCTCCGAACAGAGATTGCGTGCGCCCCCTGATCGGCGGCTGGTACAGCGACGTATTCGGACGGGGAAGGTTTCCAGGCGCTTGAGCAGGCTTGCTGCCAGTTGCGGGTCTCAATTTCGAGACGGATCGATGCGCTTCGGGTGCGTGACCACTCGCGGACGTCGTGTCACTATCGGTTACGGCGACCGGGTGGAGGATGAAATGCGCGAAGCGGTAATCGAAAGACTGGAGAAGGCGCTGGCAGGGGGTTTTCCGCTGATCTACGCGCGTTGCGATGAGGAGGCGCGGCTGGTGTCGTTTCTTGCGCCGCTCGCAGCGCGTCACTGTGACCGTAATGACGCGCTGGTCGAGTGGTCGGTAACCCGTGGCTTTGTCTGTCGTGGGCAGGTCCTGGAGGCGGAGCGGGACCCGCTCGCTGCGCTGGATTATGTGGTGACACATGGTGCGGGGCACTTCTTTCTGTTCAAGGACTTGCCGCTGCTGTTCGATAGTCGCGCCGAACTGGTTCGTGGCCTGCGCGATCTCTACGATGCCTTGCTCGACAGTGATTGCCATGTCTTCCTGTCGAGCACCCTCGTCACGCTGCCTGATGCGCTGGCGCATCAGGTGTTCATGGTGGAACTGGGTTCGCCCGACGAGGCCGAACTGCAACAGACCGTATTGCGCCTCGGCGCTGAACTCGGCGTATCCGAGCGCCTGAGCGACGACTGGGTATCGCAGGTCGTGCCCTCGCTCAAGGGGCTGACACTCGGCGAGACAGGGCACTTGATGCGGCGCCTGGTGGCCGAGGATCGGCTCGAGCTCGACGTCGCCCTGAGTGAGATCCACGAGGAGAAGGCCGCAGCCCTGATGCGGGAGGCCTGTCTGAAGTTCTATCCAGGCAGCATCGACATTGACCAGGTCGGTGGCCTCGAAAATCTCAAGCAATGGGTAACCAGCCGTCGCGCCTTTTTTACCCGCGCGGGTCTGACTTCCGGTGTGCCGTTGCCGGCCGGCGTGTTGTTCATGGGTGTGAGCGGCTGCGGCAAGAGCATGGCCGCCAAGGTCATCGCGGGCGCCTGGAAGCTGCCGCTGGTGCGCCTGGACATGAATCTGGTCCTGTCCGGCGCCTATGGGAGTCCGGAATATGCGTTCGACCATGCCTTGCGCGTGGCCGAGCACATGGCGCCGCTGGTGTTGTGGATCGACGAGATGGAGAACAGCTTCGGCTACGACACCGATACCCGTGGTGGTAATAACCCGAACATCTTTTCGAGTTTTCTCACCTGGATGCAGGAAAAGCCCGCTGGCGTATTCGTGGTGGCGACGGCCAACCGCATCGAGAAGCTGCCCGCCGAAGTGATCCGCAAAGGACGCTTCGACCAGTTGTTCTTTCTTGATTTGCCGACCGACGAGGAGCGCAAGCGCATCCTCGAGATTCATCTCAAGCGGGTCGGTGTGGACCCCACCGGATTCGACCTTGGCGCGCTCTCGGCGGTAACGCGCGCATGGAGCGGGGCGGAGATCGAGCAGGCGGTGCGAGCCGCGGTGGTCAAGGCGTGGGAGACCGGCGCTGCAGTCACCGATCGCGACGTGATGTGGGCCGCGTCGCGAATGGTGCCGCTGTCGCGAACCATGGAAGAGCAGATCAAGCGGCTGCGTGCCTGGTCGCAGGAAAGAGCGACGCCGGCGTCAGCCAAGCCGGCGTCGTGACTCGTCGTTGCGACCTTTCCGGCCCGTTGAGAACGGGCCGGAAAGGTCCGCCATCAGCGCGAGGGCAGGCGTGAGGCCACGCCCTGAACAAAGTAGTCCATGCTGCCAAGCGCGGCATCGTCCATGACTTCACCAGCGGCCAGGCGCTCATTGCCGTCCTGGTCGACCACGGGGCCGGTGAAGGGGTGGAAGCTGCCATCGGTCAGACCAGCCTCGAGCTCTGCGATCCGGGTCTTCACTTCCTCGGGGATCGCGTCGTTCAGCGGCGCGAGCTTGATCATGCCTTCGGCGTAACCGCCCCAGACGTTAACCGGCGTCCACTCGCCGGCGAGCACCTGGCGCACCGTGTCGATGTAGAACTCGCCCCAGTGATGGGTGGTGGCGGTCAGGTGGGCGGTGGGGCCGTACTTGGACATATCGGAGTGATAGCCGAAGGCAAACACGCCACGCTCCTCGGCTGCCTGCACGATGGCGGTGGAGTCGGTATGGTGGGTGACCATGTCGGCGCCCTGGGAGATCAGCGTCATCGCGGCTTCACGCTCGCGACCCGGGTCGTACCAGCTGTTGACCC
>NZ_WTVM01000096.1 GCF_012910885.1 Azoarcus taiwanensis
GTGCCGAGAAGTGGGGTGAGTCGGCCACAACGCTTGCGCCCCATATCAGCAGCAGTGCGACCAGCGCCCAGGCCGGCACCACGCCGGCAAGCAGCGGATAGAGCGCGCAGCATACGGCCGACAGCGCCAGACTGAGCGCCGCGACCCGGGCGCTGCCGATGTGCTGGCTGAGCCGGCCTCCGGCGATGCAGCCGATGGTGCCCGCAGCCACGCTGGCGAAGGCGAGTCCGGAGACGGCGCTCGAGCCGGTTGCGGCCAGGCCGCCGCTGACCACCAGCAGCGGGACCAGGGTCCACAGTGCGTAGAGTTCCCACATGTGCCCGAAGTAGCCCAGAGCCGATGCCCTGAAGGCCGGGATGCGAAAGGCGTCCAGCACGCGTCCGAGTCTGAGCGCGGGGGCGCCGTCACGGCGCTTCAGGTGAGGGCCGTCGCCGAGGCGGAAGACCATCACCGCGGCGACGAGCGCGAGGAGCGAAGATGCCAGCACCACCGCCTGCCAGGGTAGCCCGCCGCCGCCCAGGCGGATTCCGTGCGGCAGGGCGGTGCCAAGGGTCAGCATGCCCACCAACCAGGCCAGCGCGGCGCCGGCGCGTTCCGGCGCCCAACTGACGACCAGCTTCATGCCCAACGGGTAGACTCCGGCAAGGCTCAGCCCAACGATGAAACGGAGCGCCACCGCGGTGTCGAGCTCGGTGACCAGCAGTCCGAAGGCCGCATTGGCAAGGGCGCCGAGCACTGCGCTGATCGCGAAGATGCGACTCGCTGAAAAGCGGTCGGCGAGGCCGGTGAGGGCGAAGACCAGGGTGCCGACGATGAAGCCCAACTGCACCGCGTTGGTCAGCGTTCCCACGTCGGCAGGCGACACTCCCCATGCCCGCGTGAGCTCGTCGGCCACGGCATTGGCCGAAAACCAGAGCGAGGTGCCGAAGAGCTGCGCGACGACGATGAGGGCGATCGGGTTCTTGCTGAGCATGTCGGGGCGATTGCGTTGGCCGTGCAGCATACCGCGCCGGATGGCATGAGTGTTGGGGCGTGATTGACACGCCAACGGCCCGGCGCTACCGTCGCCCGGCGCCTGTGAGCGCTTATTGTCAGGGAGCTGGTGTGAATATCAACAGTCGGTACGCCGGTGGTGGCCTCGCCGCATCGTCCCGCGTTTGCCGCAGGGTCGGATCGAAGGCGCGATGATCGTCGGTGTGCTCGCGGCGCTCGGTGCTGGCTTGCTCTGGGGGCTGATCTTCGTCGTGCCCCTGATTCTGCCCGAGTATCCTGGCGTGGTGCTCGCCTTCGGGCGATACACCGCGTTTGGCCTGCTGGCGTTGGGCCTCGCATGGATGGATCGTCGCGCGCTCGCCAGGCTGGGGCGGGCGGACTGGGCCGAAGCCGCCAAGTTGTCGCTGATCGGCAATATTCTCTACTACGCTACGCTGGCCAGCGCCATCCAGCTTTCCGGCGCACCGGTGCCGACGCTGATCATCGGCACCTTGCCGGTGGTCATCGCGGTGACCGCGAATCTGCTAGATCGACGCACCGAGGCGGCGGTGGCCTGGTCCCGATTGGCGCTGCCACTGGCGGTGATTCTCGCCGGACTGGCAGCGGTGCAACTCGGACCCGTGAATCCGGATGAGCGCGGCGCCGCTACCGAATGGGGTTACATCGGTGGATTGATGCTTGCCGTGGCGTCGGTAGCCTGCTGGACCTGGTACCCGATCCGCAACAGCCGCTGGCTGCGTGCCCGTCCCCCCGGGATGTCGCGCGCCTGGGCGACTGCTCAGGGGCTGACCACCTTGCCGCTCGCGCTGGCGACCGGCCTGCTCTACGCCGGCTGGCAAACCTTGAGCGGTGACACTGGCGGTTACGCGTTTCCGTTTGGCCCTCGCCCGCTGCTCTTCGTCGGCATGATGCTTCTCACCGGTCTGGCAGCCTCATGGGTCGGCACGATGTTGTGGAACAAGGCGAGTCACCTGCTGCCGGCTGCGCTGGTCGGCCAACTCATCGTATTCGAGACCCTGGCGGCGCTGCTCTATGCTTTCGTGTGGTACCAACGTCTACCGAACCCATTCGAGATTCTCGGCATTGCGCTGCTCGTCGGCGGCGTGTTGTTCGGTGTGCGGGTGTTCAGACAGCCGGGTCGGCCAGCACCATGAGGTTGCGCGGGGTCAGCGCGCGTTCGCAGAAGGTCCCCATTCTGACCGAGTAGCCGGCCTGCTCCAGAGCCACGGCGATATCCAGTGCGAGCCAGACTTCGAGGGGCCGGCGAAAGGCGTGGCGCACCAACTCGAGACGTGCCATTTCATCGCGGCGTCGCAAGCCCTCGTTCTCCCACTGATGCCAGTTGACGCTGGGTGGCAGGCTCAGCCCTTCGCGGCAAGCGAGCCGGGTGCAGAAATCCTGAAAGTCGCCTCGCAGCCAGTCCGGGGGGACGGGTTTGAAACTGCGCTCGATTTCGCCTTCGAGTGCATTGCGCAGGGCGATGAAACCGAGCTTCCAGGCCTGGTCGCGCGCCAGTCGTCGCCGATCGCGGCCTGGCGCGGTGACCAGTTCGGTCACCGCCAAACGCAGTGCACGGTTGTCGAGCGAGAGTGACGCGAGCGGGTTGAGTGGTTGGTAGAAATCGCCGGCGCCGCGGTGGTAGCAGCAGGGTGCGATTCGGTAGGCGTGTGCGCCGCCCCGGGGGGCGTTTCGCACCAGTGAGCGATGCAGCTCGCCGCAGGCATGCAAGGCGAGAACCGTGTGATCGTGAACACGTGACTGCGCGGTCGCGCTCAATGCGTCCTCGCAGACGACGACTTGCCTGATGCCGGCCCGGGCGGCGAGCATCTCGGCTTGCTCGCACAGCACTGGATCGAGCTCCAGCGATGTGACCGGTACCTGGTCGTGCAGTGAGGCATGGCGCCCGAGGTGTCCCTTTCCGGAGCACCATTCGAGCAGGGGTTTGTCATGTTTCGGTGAATGGGCGACAAAGGCTTCGATCTGCTCGCGCTTGCGGCCTGGCACCGTCCAGTCGAGGCGGGCGTCGGCGGGCGGCAGCGTGCGTGTGGGCAGTGCCGGCAGCTCGCACAGCGCGTTCAACGCCGTCAGTTCCGGCAGATGCGAGGTGAGCCAGGCTGCCGCTCCCGACGGATCATAACGAAAGCCTTCCAGTTCGGAATCGCTGAGTGCGCGCACTGCGGCTGCCAGTCCGGGTCGCTGATCGCACCACTCTGGCTTTCGGACGTGAAACGGCGCAGGGCGCCACACGTCGCCAAGCGTTTCGAGCAGAGTCTGCAACTCGCAAAAGCGTGAGCGATGGTTCATTGGACGGTGATGTGCAGCAGTGCAAGAAAAAGCGCCGGCTCAGCCCAAAGGGCCTGGCCGGCGCATTGTCGCCTGGATGCGCTGCTGGATCAGCCTTGGGCGGCGCTCAGGAGGGTGTTGAAGGTCTGGCTCGGACGCATCACGTCACTGGTCTTATTGACGTCGGGCATGTAGTAGCCGCCGATTTCGACTGGCTTGCCCTGAACCTCGGAGAGCTCCTGCAGGATCTTCTGCTCGTTCTCGGCCAGTGCTTTTGCCAGGGGGGCGAAGTGGGCAGCCAGCGCGGCATCCTCGGTCTGCTCAGCGAGCGCCTGAGCCCAGTACATGGCGAGGTAGAACTGGCTGCCGCGGTTGTCGAGCTGACCGGTGCGCCGGGAGGGCGACTTGTCGTTGTCGAGCAGTTTGCCCGTGGCTTCGTCCAGTGTCTTGGCAAGCAGCTTGGCCTTGTTGTTGCCCGTCTTGATGCCGAGATCCTCGAACGACACCGCCAGCGCGAGAAACTCGCCCAGCGAATCCCAACGCAGGTGGTTTTCTTCCACCAGTTGCTGTACGTGCTTGGGTGCGGAGCCGCCGGCACCGGTCTCGTACAGGCCGCCACCCTTCATCAGCGGCACGATGGAGAGCATCTTGGCGCTGGTGCCCAACTCCATGATCGGGAAGAGATCGGTGAGGTAGTCGCGCAGGATGTTGCCGGTCACCGAGATGGTGTCGAGACCGCGTGCCACGCGCTCGAGCGTGTAACGCATCGCGCGCACCTGGCTCATGATGTAAATCTCGAGACCGCTGGTGTCGTGATCCTTGAGATAGGTATTGACCTTCTTGATCAGCTCGTTCTCGTGCGGGCGATAGGGGTCGAGCCAGAAGACTGCCGGCATGCCGGAGTTACGCGCGCGCGTGACTGCGAGCTTGACCCAGTCGCGGATCGGCGCGTCCTTGACCTGGCACATGCGCCAGATGTCGCCTTCTTCGACGTTCTGCGACAGCAGCACTTCACCGGTTTCGAGGTCGGTGATGTTGGCCACGCCCGCCTCCGGGATCTCGAAGGTCTTGTCGTGGGAGCCGTATTCCTCGGCCTTCTGCGCCATCAGGCCGACGTTCGGCACGGTGCCCATGGTGCGCGGGTCGAAGTTGCCGTGCCATTTGCAGAAGTTGATCATCTCCTGGTAGATGCGGGCGAAGGTGGATTCCGGCATCACTGCCTTGCAGTCGTACTGTTTGCCGTCGGCGCCCCACATCTTGCCGCCGCCGCGGATCATCGCAGGCATGGAGGCATCGACGATGATGTCGTTGGGTGAGTGGAAGTTGGTGATGCCTTTGGCCGAATCGACCATCGCGAGTTCCGGACGGTGCTCCTGGCAGGCGTGCAGGTCGCGGATGATCTCGTCGCGCTTGGATTCCGGCAGGGTCTTGATCTTGTCGTAGAGGTCGACCATCCCGTTGTTGACGTTGATGCCGAGTTCGTCGAACAGCTCGCCGTGCTTCTCGAAGGCTTCCCTGTAGTAGATCTTGACGCAGTGACCGAACACGATCGGGTGCGATACCTTCATCATGGTTGCCTTGACGTGCAGCGAGAACAGGATGCCGGCCTCGCGGCAGTCCTCGAGCTCGCGCTCGTAGAATTCGCACAGCGCCTTCTTGCTCATGAACATCGAGTCGATGATCTCGCCTTCCTGCAACGCAGTCTCGGGCTTGAGCACGATGGACTTGCCGCTCTTGGTCAGCAACTCCATCTTGACCGTGCGTGCGCGGTCGAGCGTCATCGACTTCTCGCCGTGGTAGAAGTCACCGTGGTGCATGTGGGAGACGTGCGTCTGCGACCACTGCTTCCATTCGCCCATGGAGTGAGGATGCTTCTTGGCGTATTCCTTGACCGCCTTCGGCGCACGGCGGTCGGAGTTGCCTTCGCGCAGCACCGGGTTGACCGCGGAGCCGAGACACTTGCCGTAGCGGACCTTGAGAGCCTTCTCTTCTTCGGTGGTGGGGTTGTCCGGGTAGTCCGGGATTGCGTAGCCCTTTTCCTGGAGCTCTTTCACGCAGGCCTTGAGCTGGGCTACCGATGCGCTGATATTCGGCAGCTTGATGATGTTGGTATCGGGTTCCTGGGTCAGCCGACCCAGTTCGCCCAGATTGTCGGGCACCTTTTGATCGTCGGTGAGGTAATCGGAGAACTCGGCCAGCACGCGGGCTGCGACGGAGATGTCTGACTCCGCGACCTCGATGCCGGCGGGGCCAGCGAAGGTGCGGATAATGGGCAGGAACGCGAACGTCGCCAGCAGCGGCGCTTCGTCCGTGAGCGTGTAAATGATCTTCGATTTCCCTTCAGCCATTTTTTTGCTTCCCTCTGATTTGTATTGTTTCAATACACCGATCGCGCCCTTTGCTTCGCATTGCGCGAACAGATCGGCACCCTCGCGCAGCCGCCGGCAGAAGCATGTATCGATCGCCTGAAAATCGCGTCCGCGGGCTCGACCTGACGACCTTGTTGGGCCGTCTCGGTGCGCACCGTCTTGTCAGGCAGAGCCTTGCCCGCGAGTTCGTCGAGGCGTTACAGCCGGGCCGTCAGTATACGCCTCAAGCGCGTCGCTTGTCTGGCTCTTTCCGAAACGGCCGTGTCGCGCGAGGTCGGTCTGGATGGCTGCAAGGCCGTGCTCAGCCACGACGGCAGCGGCGTGGCTGAGGTTAGAATGCGCGCATGCCGAGGACTCGCGACCAATGAAAGATTCCATTCGATTCGGACTCGACCGGCTGCTCGCCGATACAGGGCTTCGACGCCCCCTTGCGGGGAGACGGGTGGCCCTGCTCGCGCACCCGGCGTCTGTGGTTCGCTCACTTGAGCATTCGCTCGATGCGCTGTCCGCGCTGCCGGACCTGCGGCTGACCGCGGCCTTCGGGCCGCAACACGGCCTGCGCGGCGACAAACAGGACAACATGGTCGAGTCCGGCGACTACGTCGATCCGCGCTACGGCATTCCGGTGTTCAGCCTCTATGGTGAGGTGCGCCGGCCGACCGATGCGATGATGGACACCTTCGATGTGTTGCTGGTCGATTTGCAGGATCTCGGCTGCCGCATCTACACCTTCATCACCACGCTGCGCTACGTACTCGAAGCGGCTGCTGCGCACGGCAAGACGGTATGGGTGCTCGACCGGCCGAACCCGGTCGGTCGTCCGGTGGAGGGGTTGATGCTGCGCGAGGGCTGGCAAAGCTTCGTCGGCGCAGGTCCGATGCCGATGCGCCACGGCCTGACGATGGGCGAGATGGCGCGCTGGTTCGTCGCGGAGCTGAAGCTCGATGTCGAATGCGAAGTCGTCACGATGCAGGGTTGGCAGCCGGATGCTGCCCCCGGGCATGGCTGGCCTCAGGATGAGCGAAGCTGGATCAATCCGAGCCCTAACGCCCCCAACCTGTCGATGGCCCGCTGTTATGCGGGAACGGTGATGCTGGAGGGCACGACCCTGTCCGAAGGGCGGGGCACGACACGCCCGTTGGAACTTTTTGGTGCGCCGGACATGAATGCCAGGGCGGTGATCGCCCGCATGCGCGAACTGGCGCCGGAGTGGCTGCGCGGTTGTGTGTTGCGCGAATGCTGGTTCGAGCCGACTTTCCACAAGCACGCAGGCAAACTCTGTGCCGGTGTGCAGATCCATGTCGAGGACCCGACACATTACGACCACGCCAGGTTCAAGCCCTGGCGAGTCCAGGCACTGGCCTTCAAGGCTTTGCGTGCGCTCGAGCCCGGTTATCCGCTGTGGCGCGACTTTCACTACGAATATGAGTTCGACCGGCTCGCGATTGACCTGATCAACGGGAGTCCCTTGTTGCGCGAATGGGTGGATGACGCGGCAGCCGAGCCGGGAGATCTCGAAGCGATCGCCGCTGCAGATGAAGCGGCATGGGCCGAGGCCCGCCAACCCTGCCTGCTCTATCCTTAAGTTTGAACGCCGCCTCCGGGCGGCGTGTTCGGCTTGCAGTCCAGTGGCGAAGAATGCACAGCAGAGGACTCGAACGATGACGAAGACAGCACCGGGTTCACGCCGGGCCTCGGTCAGGCGCATCGGTTTTCGCACCCAGATGATTCTGTTCGTCGGCACCCTCGTGGTGCTGATGCTGGCAATTCAAGGGGCGTACCTGAACCAGCGCTACGCCCAGGTGATCGAGCATCAGATTGGACAGCGGGCCTTGGCGGTGGCCAAGACGGTGGCCGAAATCCCCGAGCTGGTCGCCGCCTTTGACATTGCCGAGCCGGCCACGGTGATCCAGCCGATCGCCGAGGCCGTGCGGGTGCAGACCGGTGCGACCTTCGTCGTGGTCGGCAACCGCGAGAGCATCCGGTATTCGCATCCGCTGCCGGACCGACTCGGGCAACGCATGGTGGGTGAGGACAATGAGCCTGCGCTGGAGCGTGGCGAAGCCTACGTGTCTCGCGCCACCGGTTCGCTCGGGCCGTCGATTCGGGGCAAGGTGCCGGTTTTCGACGGCGAGGGTGGAATAGTCGGTGTGGTGTCGGTGGGCTTTCTGGCCGACGAGATCGAGCAGCGCGTGGCCGAGGCCTTGGTGCCGAACCGCGTGCTGATGGTGCTTGTGGCCCTGCTCGGGCTCGGTGGCGCAGTGTGGATAGCGTCTCGTTTCAAGCGCGTCATCCTCGGCCTGGAACCGCACGAGATCGCGCGGCGGCTGGAGGAGAAAGACGCCATTCTCGAGTCGATCCATGAGGGTATCGTCGCGGTAAACGCCGAGGGCGACATCACGCTGCTGAATCATGCGGCGAGGCGATTCCTGCCCGATGATGCGCTTGCCCTCGATCCGGTTGGGCGCCCAGTGCGCGATGTGTTGCCCAAGTCCCGTCTCACCGAGGTGCTGGAGAACGGTGAGGCGCAGTTCGACAGCGAGACCTGGATCGGCGATCAACTGGTGGTGGTCAACCGGGTGCCGATCAACGTCGATGGGCAGATCGAAGGGGCGGTGGCGACCTTCCGCAGCCGCATGGAGATTCTGGAGCTGTCGCGCAGCTTGATCGAGGTGAGGCGTTTCGCGGACGAGCTGCGTGCCCAGGCACACGAGTTCTCCAACAAGCTGCACACCATCGCGGGCTTGCTGCAACTCGACAGACCTCGCGAGGCGCTCGAGCTGATCGGCCAGGAAACCCAGGTTCAGCAGCGGCAGATCGCGGTCCTGAAGGCCAGAGTCGCGGATCCGGTCCTGTGTGGCATGCTCGCGGGCAAAATCATCCGTGCTGGCGCGCGCGGCATCGATGTCGACGTGGAGCGCGACAGTTCCATGAAGGTGCGCCTGTCCGGGCAAGGCCGAGAGGCAATGTTGACCATTGTCGGCAACCTGATCGAGAACGCCTGCGAAGCGCAGCGGGCCGACGGCGTAGCGCCGCGCGTGAGGGTGTTTTTCACCGACATGGGCGACGATCTGGTGTTCGAGATCGATGACAACGGGCAGGGCGTGCCGGAGTCATTGGCGGAAGCGGCATTCGAATCCGGGGTGTCGACCAAGGGCCCGTATCGGGGGATTGGGCTCGCGCTGGTGCGGGAGCTGTGCCAGCGTCACGGCGGAGAAGTCGCGCTGGAGCAAAGTGAGCTCGGTGGGGCCTGCTTCATCGCCATCGTGGGCAAGCGTCATGTCTGTGCGGAGGAGCGCCATGACTGAGGGTTACAGAGTACTGATCGTGGAGGACGATTTCCGCATCGCGAGCATCAATCGCTCCTTCGTAGAGCAGGCGACCGACTTCAGGGTGGTCGGAATGACACGCTCGCGTGCCGAAACGCTCGACTGGCTGCGTGACAACCCCGGCGCTGCGGACTTGATCCTGCTCGATGTGTTTCTGCCCGATGTTGAAGGGCTGGGGCTGCTTTGGGATATCCGGCGGGATTACCGGGACATCGACATCGTCATGGTCACTGCGGCCCGTGAGGTCGAGACTGTTGAAGAGGCCTTGCGTGGGGGCGTGTTCGACTTTTTGATCAAGCCGGTCGAGAAACAGCGTGTGCAGAAGATGCTGGACCGCTTCCGGGCGAGACGTCAGCTTGTGGAGGTGGCAGTCGAGCTGTCGCAGGATCAGTTGGACGAGGCGATGTCGTCACTGTACGGTGGTGCCCGGCAGACGCGCCGCCGCGCATTGCCCAAGGGTATCGACGCCCTGACCCTGGAAACGGTCCTGGAGGTGCTCCGCGCTCAGAGGGATCCGCTGACCGCCAGCGATCTGGCGGAACGGATAGGTAGCAGCCGCTCCACTGCCCGACGTTACCTCGAACATCTCGTGGGCGAACAACTGGTCAGCGCGGAACAGCACTACGGCGAGATCGGCAGGCCTCAACGCCACTACCGACTTCGGTAGCCCCCGCCGCGCCTCGCGGGCCTGCTGCGCTGGTTGGTCAGCGCAGCAACTGCCCGTTCCGATCGATTACCGTGATGTCGACGAAGTCGACCCCGGTATGACTATCCGGCGTGATGTTGAGCGTCAAGCCGCCCAGGTCGTGGTTTCGAATGCGTTGCAGTGACCTGCGGAATTCACCCGGTCCGACATCTGGGCCGGCCCGGCGCAAACCCTCCACCAGGATCCGGGCCCCGACATAACCCTGCAGGAGGGTGAAGTTCGCTTCGATCCCTTCGGGCAGGCCATGAGCATCGATCGCGCGGTGGAACTCGCGAACGATCGGAAAGGCTCGGCTGTTGGGGTGCGGAACGATTTGCGCGATGCCAATGCCGCGAGCCAGATCGTTGCCGATTCGTGCCGCCAGCTGGGGGCCGTCTGTTGTCGAGAGAATCATCAACATGCCGTCGCCGCCGAGTTGGCGGAAGGCGCTCACGAAGGCGGCACTTGCAGCAGTATTCGACACCATGATGACGCCCTGCGGGTTGGCCTTTGCCAAACGGCGGGCGGCTTCTTCGACGTCGGTGGTGTTTCGCGGATAGGCGCCGCGGGCAGTGAGTTCGAGACCCAGTGCAGTCATCGCCGCCTCTGCAGCGTCCAGGCCGTCCTTGCCGAATGCATCGTCCTGATAAAAGACGCCGATGCGATTCATGCCCATCGTTGTCATTTGTTCGATCATTCTTTCGACCTCGGCGGCGTAGCTTGCGCGGCCGAGAAAGAGGTTCGGGTGCGGCGGCTTGACCAGTGATCCGGCGCCAGTGCGCAGCCCGACGGCGGCAATATCAGCTTCCTGCAGCACCCCCTCTCGCACCAGTGCGGCGATGTTGCCGGTGCCTACGATGCCGAACAAGGCGACAGGCTGCTCCTCGGCAATCAATTCTCGGGCCAGCCTGACAGTGTCGTCGACGACGTAGCCGTCATCACGGATCACGAGTTTCAGGTTCCTGCCCTGAATGCCGCCGGCGGCATTGACCTCGTCAAAGTGAAGTTGTGCGCCCGCGCGCATGTGTTCGCCGGTTGGAGCCAGTGGTCCGGTGAAGGGGGCCACCTGACCGATGACGATCTCGGCGTCAGCCTTGACGGTGAAAGCGGGAATCAGCAGCGTCGTGATCAGCGCCGCCCTGAGGAGCCGGTGTTTCATGTCGAAAAGCCTCGTATCTGGAAGTCTGATGGTCTCGAGTCTTGGGCAGGTGCGGTCCCGGGCCTGAATCCGGAGCGCCCTGGCTGTCAATTGCAGCGACAGCGGCGTAGTTTAACCAAAGTCGCACTGCTGTGACGTTGGCATGCCGCACGCCTGACGGCAAGCGTTGTCGTGCACAAAACGCACGAAATGCGTTTTGTGTCGTTTATTCAGTCAATTTTCCAAACTTCAAAGACCGGCAGGTGCCGCCATATCATGGACTCGGGTACACGGCTGCCGGGTTCGTTTCGCGAGCTCTGGTCCGGGCCACGGCTGCAGGATTGCAGCCATAAAACCAAGAAGCGCCCACTAGGCGGCGCAAACCTTGAACGAGGAGACGACATGTTCACCAAACAGGTATTCGCCTGCGCAGCGGCTGCGCTGCTGTCGACCGGCGCCATTGGCACTGCCGTGGCGAGCGACTGGAAGCCCACCCAGCCGATCGAGTACATCGCCCCGGCCAACCCGGGTGGCGGCTGGGACACCCTGATCCGCACGACGGCACGTGTGCTGCAGGAAGAGGGGATCGCGCAACAGAACTTCGCGCCGATCAACATCCCCGGTGGCGGTGGCGCGGTGGCCTGGGCGCAGATCGCGGCCAAGAAGGGCAACCCGCACACGATGTTCGCGGCGAGCCCGCCGATCATCCTGGTGCCGCTCTCCGGCGCCTCGCGCTTCAACCACAAGGACTTCACTCCGGTTGCGCGCCTGATCACCGATTACTCCATTCTGCTGGTGCGTGCCGACTCGCCGCATCAGTCTGCCGCCGAGCTGTTCGAGGCGATCAAGGCCAACCCTGCACTGAGCGTGGGCGGTGGTTCGGCGCCTGGCTCCATGGACCACATCTCGGTGGCCGGCGCGGCAGCGGCGGCTGGCGTCGAGCCCGCACGCCTCAACTACATCGCCTTCTCGGGTGGTGGCGAGGCGATGACCAACCTGCTCGGCGGCCACGTTGCAGCAGTGATTACCGGTGCCGGCGAAGCCAGCGCCCAGTTGCAGGGTGGTCAGTTGCGTGCGCTTGCGGTGTCCGCACCGGAACGAATGGCCGCCTTGCCCGAGGTGCCGACCTATGTCGAGCAGGGTATCGATTTCACCTTCGATATCTGGCGCGGCATCATGGGGCCGCCCGACATGCCCGAAGCCGCCGTGCGCTACTACGAGGACATGTACCAGCGCATGATGCAGACCGAGGGCTGGGCGAAGGCGCGTGATCAGCTTGGCTGGATCGACGCCTACCAGAGCAGCGCCGAGTTTGGCGAGTTCCTCGACGGCCAGCTCGAGCAGTTCAGCGGTGTGCTGGGCGACCTCGGCCTGATTCGCCGCTAAAACGCTTCCTCCCGCACCCCGGGTCGCAAGAAACATCCGCGATTCGGGGTGTTCCCATTTCGTCGCGCTCCCGGTTCGCTGCCGGCGGGCGTGATCCGACCGGGGTGCCTACCATGAAAGCACTGAATGCAAACCGCGTGCTCGGCGTGCTGATCGCGGCGCTGTCGCTCGTCTATCTTTACGCGGCCTACCAGATCCCCACCTTTCCGATTCCGCGCCCGATCGATTCGGATGCGTTTCCCAAGGTTCTCGGTTTGGTGATGTTGGGCCTGTCGGTGTGGCTGTTCTTCGAGCGTCCTGAAGCGCGCGGCGACGAAGCGGCACTGTCCTTGGGCGAGCAGGCACGCCGATGGCTGCCGGTGGTGGTCACTGCAAGCGCGATCGCGATCTACGCCGCCTCGCTGCAGACACTCGGCTTCGTGCTCGCATCCTTTCTGCTGGTGGCGGGGCTGACCTGGTTCTACGGCTATCGCCGTCATCTGGTCAATGCCGCAGTCGCACTCGCTGTGCCCCTTTTCCTGTATCTGATGATGACCCGTCTGATGACGATTCATCTGCCGCGCGGCCTGTTGCCGTTCTGACCGGAAGCCGATCACATGGAAGCGTTCGAATCTCTGTTGTACGGCTTCAGCGTCGCGCTGCAGCCGGCCAACATCATGTACGTGTTTCTCGGCGTGTTCGCCGGCACAATCATCGGCATGCTGCCGGGGCTGGGGCCGATCTCGGCGCTGGCGCTGATGATCCCGATCACCTTCTCGATGAACCCGGCCTCCGGCCTGATCCTCATGTCCGGCGTGTATTACGGCGCGATCTTCGGCGGATCGACCTCGTCCATCCTGCTCAACGCGCCGGGCGTGGCCGGCACCGTTGCCACCTCCTTCGACGGCTTTCCGCTGGCCAAGCAGGGCAAGGCCGGCAAGGCGCTGGCGCTGGCGGCGTGGGCCTCGTTCATCGGCGGCACGATCAGCGTCATCGGCCTGATGCTGGTCGCGCCGGCGCTGGCGAGCGTGGCGGTCAGCTTCGGCCCGGCCGAGTACTTCTCGCTGATGCTGCTCGGGCTGACCGCGGTGGTCAGCCTGTCCGAGCGCTCGCTGGTCAAAGGGCTGATCTCGGCGGTGTTCGGCATCATGGTGGCCATCGTCGGCATCGACCGCCAGACCGGCACCCAGCGCTACACCTTCGACTCGCTGCACTTTCTGCAGGGCATCGACTTTCTCGTCGTCGCGCTCGGGGTGTTCGCGCTGGCCGAAGTGTTCGTGATGCTGCTTCAGGGTCGTGACGCTAAGGGGCATGCCAAGCAGGTGCTCGGTTCGCTCAAGCTCTCACGGCAGGAGGTCAAGGAGATCGCCGGCCCGGTGGGGCGCAGCTCGATACAGGGCTTCTTCGTCGGGGTGCTGCCCGGCGCGGGCGCGACGATCGCGTCCTTTCTCGCCTATATCACCGAGAAGCGCATCGCCAAGGATGGCAACACCTTCGGCAAGGGCAACATCAAGGGCGTGGCCGCGCCGGAAGCGGCCAACAACGCGGCCTGCGGCGGCTCCTTCGTGCCGTTGCTGACGCTAGGGGTGCCGGGTTCCGGTTCGACCGCAGTGCTGCTCGGGGCGCTGTTGGTGATGGGGGTCACGCCTGGCCCGATGATGCTGGAGCAGCGCCCGGATGTGTTCTGGGGCGTGATCGCGAGCATGTATCTGGGCAACATTTTCCTGCTCGTGCTCAACCTGCCGCTGATCCCCTACATCGCGCGCATCCTCGAGGTGCCGCGGCCGATGTTGCTGGCGCTGATCATCGTGTTCTGCATGATCGGGGTCTACGGCCTGAAGTTCACCGCCTTCGACCTGTACCTGCTGCTGGCCTTCGGGTTGATCGGCCTCTTGATGCGGCTCAACGGTTTTCCGCTGGCACCGATGATCCTCGCGCTCATCCTCGGCGACCTGATGGAGGAGAACATGCGCCGCGCGCTGCAGATCTCGGGCGGGGACTGGATGACCTTCATCGAGAAGCCGATCTCGGCCACCCTCATTGCGATTGCGTTGGTGTCGCTGATCGTGCCGCCGTTGTTGCGTGGAATCCGGGCGGCGCGCACACGGCTGCGTGAAGCCGGGTAGGCGCTTGCTCGACCACGTGCGAAACGGCCGGTTCTTCCGGCCGTTGTCGCTCAGGTCCGCTTCAGGATCAGGCCTCGGTGCTTCGACGACGAATCCCGATGACCCGGCCGAGTCCGTCCGGCCTGGGAATCTTCGCGTGGGCGGTCAGCATACGATCCACACTGTCCTGAATCACAGCCGGAAACGGTGCTGAACGGCGGGTCGCCATGTCGATGTGCATGGTGATGACCTCGTTGGTGGCCGCCAGCCAACCTTCCTCGGCGTGGAACATGCGGTGAAAGAGGTGCAGGCGCTTGGTGTCGGCATCCACCAGTTGGGTGCGGACCTCGTAGGGTGCGTCTAGGTGCAGTTCGCGGTCGTAGGTCACATGCATCTCGAGCGCGAAGGTGGAGCCGCCGGCGCGCAGATAGTCGGCGTCCAGTCCCATGTCGGCGAGAAACCGGTCGGTGCCCTGGTCGAAGGCGAGCACGTAATAGGCGACGTTCATGTGGCCGTTATAGTCGATCCACTCTGGGCGGATGCGGCCTTTCGCAGTCAGGGCGAGGGTGTCAATGGTCATCTTGGCTATGCTGCGCGGGTGATTGTCCGTGCGATACTTGGGGCGTGAATTGCGGCTCAGCCAATGCTGACGTCTGCAGGCCTGGTCGACAAGGGGGTACCGAATGCGATTCGCACTTTATATCGGCAACAAGAACTATTCGTCCTGGTCCATGCGCCCGTGGGTGTTGATGCGCCAGGCCGGCATCGAGTTCGATGAGCATCTCATGCGCTTCGACTCCTTCAGCGACGATTCACAGTTCAAGCGGTCTGTCGCTGCGCTCAGTCCGACGGGTAAAGTGCCCTGCCTGATCGACAGGGAGGTCGGAGGCGGACTGGCAGTGTGGGACACGCTGGCGATCTGCGAGTATCTCGCCGAGTGTTTTCCCGAACTGCATCTCTGGCCTCGCGACACCACCGAGCGTGCTCGCGCACGCAGCGTGTGCGCCGAGATGCATTCCGGGTTTGTCGCGTTGCGCACGCACCTGCCGATGAACATCGAGGCGTCGCTGCCGGAAATCGGTGCCATCGTGCTGCGGGATCGCGCCGATGTGCGAGCCGACGTCGCTCGAATCGCGTCGATGTGGTCCGAACTGTCAAGGGCAAGCGAATTTTCCCCAGTGTGGTAATTCAAATTTCCCCACCCGGTTGGGTTTGCTCGTCAAATGAGCGGACGAGTCCGGATTTGAGCTTCTCCTTGAGGCGATAGGAGTTGCCGCGG
>NZ_WTVM01000097.1 GCF_012910885.1 Azoarcus taiwanensis
GATGCCGGTCTTGCTCACTCTCATGCAAAGGTAAGATCAACCATTTAATCCGCTTACCCTAAATTTGAAGGATTTATGCAATATGGCAACTGGTACCGTTAAGTGGTTCAATGATTCCAAGGGTTTTGGCTTCATCACCCCGGATGACGGCAGCGAAGATCTCTTTGCGCACTTTTCCGCAATCAACATGAACGGCTTCAAGACCCTCAAGGAAGGCGAAAAGGTTTCCTTCGAGGTGACCCAGGGCCCGAAGGGCAAGCAAGCTTCGAACATCCAGCGCGCTTGAGCGTCGGCTGGTAGCCTGCCGGGACGGTTCGCCGTTCCCATGGTAGTGCCTAAGCAACAGGGGCGGTCGCAATGCGACCGCCCCTGCTTTTGTGCCGAAATCCGCCCCTGCGTATGCCGGGTGCGCGACATTAATGCCGCGCGAGCGCATTACTTCAGCTTGATTTCCTTGTAAGCGACGTGCTTGCGTGCCACCGGGTCGTACTTCATGAACTCGAGTTTGTTCGGGGTGGTACGCTTGTTCTTCGAGGTCGTGTAGAAGTGACCGGTGCCGGCGGTCGACTCCAGTTTGATTTTTTCACGGGCGCCTTTGGCCATTTGAATCTCCGTTATCGAGTGCTAAGCGGTCTGGTTCCAGGGCGGCTCTGTCGGCCGTCCGGCACACAGGCCGGGCTGTCGCAATGCGCCGGCCCGGCCGGCGCGTTAGGTGTCAGATCTTCTCGCCGCGAGCGCGCAACTCGGCAACGACGACGTCGAAGCCTTTCTTGTCGATCGTGCGCAGGGCGGCGTTGGAAACGCGCAGGCGAATCCAGCGGTTTTCAGCTTCGCTCCAGAACCGGCGCGATTGCAGGTTGGGGAGGAAACGACGCTTGGTCTTGTTATTGGCGTGGGAGACGTTGTTTCCCACCATCGGTGCTTTACCGGTGACTTGGCAGACGCGAGCCATGAGTTGCTCCAGGGAATTCGGTTTCGGAAAACGTCGGATGATAGCGCATTCATTCCGTTGATTACAAGTGTCTTTGCTCCGCGGCCTGAATGGGTCAGCCTACAACATGCCGCGTTCGGCAAACGATACGGGTTCCGCGTGTGCAGTGACGACGAAGTGGTCGAGCACGCGTATGTCGACCAGATCCAGTGCCTGCTTGAGGTTGCGGGTGAGGAGCTCATCGGCCTGGCTGGGTTCGCGGGTGCCGGAAGGGTGGTTGTGCGCGAGGATGACCGCCGCGGCGTTGTGGGCGAGCGCCAGCTTGACCACCTCTCGTGGATAGACGCTCGTCTGAGTGAGTGTGCCGCGAAAGAGCTCAGTCGCGTCGATGAGGCAGTTGCGTGCGTCCAGCATCAAGACCCAGAAGACCTCATGTGGCAGCGAACCGATGCGCAGCCGCAACCAGTTGCGCACCGCGTCGGGCGTGTCGAGCATGTCAGTGTCTCGCATGCTCTCATTCAGCGCACGACGGGCCAGCTCGAGAACTGCCTGCAGTTGTGCATACTTGGCCGGGCCCATGCCGGGTACTGCTGAGAAGGCGTCCGCGGAGGCGTTGCACAGGCGGGTCAGAGAGCCGAATCGTTCGATGAGATCACGGGCTAGATCGACCGCGCTCTTGCCACGCACCCCTACGCGCAGGAACAATGCGAGCAGTTCGGCGTCGGAAAGCGCACTTGCGCCGCGCGCCAGCAGTTTCTCGCGTGGACGTTCCGCCGTTGGCCAGTCGCTGATCGCCATGCACGACCTCATTGTTTGAATGTCGATAGGATAATGAAATTGTCATGACTACGCTACACGGACGCAAACTCGTCGTCGCCGTCACCGGTGGCGTGGCGGCGTACAAGAGCGCCGAACTGGTGCGTTTGCTGGTGAAGGCCGGGGTCGACGTCCATGTCGTTCTGACCGAAGGCGGCGCAAGATTCGTCACTGCCGTGACCTTCCAGGCCTTGTCGGGGAACCCGGTGTGGACCGATCTGTGGGATGCGCGGATGCCGAACAACATGGCACACATTGATCTCAGCCGGGATGCGGACGCAATCGTTGTCGCGCCAGCGACCGCGGACGTGATGGCGCGACTGACCCAAGGGCAGGCAGACGATTTGCTCACGACTTTGTGTCTCGCGCGGGACTGCCCTCTGCTCGTGGCGCCGGCGATGAATCGCCAGATGTGGGAGAACCCGGCCACAAGCCGTAACGTGCGGCAACTGAAGGACGATGGTGTCCACGTTCTCGGGCCAGATGCCGGTGAGCAGGCCTGTGGGGAAGTCGGGCTTGGGAGAATGCTCGAGCCGGAGCTTCTGTTCGAACGGCTGGAGGCGTTCTTTACGCCCAAGGTGCTTGCCGGGCGCAAGGTCTTGCTGACGGCCGGGCCGACCTTCGAACCAGTCGATCCGGTTCGTGGCTTGACCAACAGCAGTTCCGGCAAGATGGGCTATTCGCTTGCGCGTGCCTGCGCGCACGCGGGTGCCGAGGTAGTCATGGTCAGCGGCCCGACCGGCCTGCCGGCGCCGGATGGAGTTCGCCGCATCGGGGTTGTCCGCGCACTCGACATGCGTGATGCGGTCATTGCCGAGCTCGATGGCGTCGATGTGTTCATCGCGGTCGCCGCGGTCGCCGACTATCGTCCTGAAGCGAGTGCCGAGCACAAGGTCAAGAAGAGCGGTGAATCGATGACGCTGACCCTCGTGCCCAATCCCGATATCCTCTCGGAGGTGGCGGCCCGGCCGGACGCGCCGTTCTGTGTCGGTTTCGCAGCCGAAAGCCGGGACCTCGATACCTACGCAGAGGGTAAGCGACAGACAAAGCGTTTGCAGATGGTCGTCGGCAATCTGGTACAGGATGGACTGGGCACCGATGACAACCAGGTCGTGCTGTACGATGCCGATGGGCGCCATCCTCTGCCGCGTGCTGCCAAGGGAGAGCTTGCTGGCGTGATCGTCAGTGCGATTGCCGAGCGCTTTGGTCGAAGTCTTTTAAGGGAAGTCCAAGATGCATCGAATTGACGTCAGGATTCTTGACGACCGCCTGCGCGAGCATCCGCCGGGCTATGCTACCGGCGGCGCGGCGGGTCTGGATCTGCGCGCCTGTTTGCCGGCCGCCGTCACCCTCGAGGCAGGTGAGACGTCCCTGGTGCCCAGCGGTCTGGCGATCCACCTCGCCGATCCGGGGTTGGCCGCGATGATCCTGCCGCGCTCCGGCCTGGGCCACAAGCATGGCATCGTGCTTGGCAACCTGGTCGGGCTCATCGACTCCGACTACCAGGGGCAGATCTTCGTCTCGGTCTGGAACCGGGGGCGCCAGGCCTTCACCATCCAGCCGATGGAACGGATCGCGCAGCTCGTCGTGGTGCCGGTCCTGCAGGTCGGGTTCAATGTGGTCGATTCTTTTGAAGACAGTGAGCGTGGTGATGGCGGGTTCGGCAGTACGGGCCGAAGCTGAGATGGCGTTGCACCCGGGTATTCCGACAGGCGTTCACGTGTTGTTCGAGCGGGGCGGACAGATTCTCCTGATGCGTCGGTCGGGCACTGGATTCTTCGACGGCATGTTCACGTTGCCGGGTGGCCATGTCGAGCACGGCGAATCGGTGTTTGAGGCCGCGGTGCGCGAAGTGGCGGAGGAGCTCGGCATCGCTATCCTGCCTGAAACCTTGAGTTGGCTTGGTGTCGTGCACCGTCGATCGGATACCAATCGAATCGACTTCTTCCTGCGCTCGAACGCATGGGAGGGGGAGCCATGTATCGCCGAACCGCACAAGTGCGATGCGCTGGGCTGGTTTCCGCGTTCCGAATTGCCGGAACCGCTGGTGCCCTACGTAGGGGAAGCGCTGGCGCAGTCGCAGGTCCCATGGATGCTGGAAACGGGTTGGGCCCACCGTTCGTGTTCCGGGGGCGCGCTGCCGACACACCGGGCCGGCTGAGAGTCTGTGACCGGATCGTATTGTGCGGAGCCAGCGCTTGGTGCGTAAGTGCTGGCGCTGTACAGAGCGTTTTGCGGTCCAGCGATTCGGCGATTGCCGCCGAATCGCTGGTGGCCTCGTCGGATCAGCCGAGCATGTCCGTCCAGACGTTGTTCGCCCAGGACAGGGCATAGCGTCCCTCGAACGCATTGGGCGCACTCGACACCCCGCCAGCCCCTTCGACCGGCATCAGCGTGCCTTTCTCAGCGTCGAATTGATGAACCGATGCGACGTGGATGACGTTGGTGTCATCGACGAAGCTGTAGCAGGTATTGACTGCAACAGGTGCCGGGTTGGGTGCCTGGCCGGCGAGGAGGTTGATAATCGCGGCTGCGGCGATCTTGCCGTGTTGATTGGCCATGTGGCCGGATTTCGGCATCGTGGGCGCCGGGAAGGTCGCGTCGCCGAGCACATGCACGTTGGGAGCGCCCTTGGCTTCCATGGTCAGCCAGTCGACGTCCACCCAGCGATCATTGATGAGTTCGACGCCCAGTTGATCCACCAGCCGTCCTGAACGCATTGGCGGAATGACGTTCAGCACGTCGGCCTTGACTTCCGAGAACTCCAGCTCTGCCGTCAGTGACGAAGCATCGACGGATAGCAGGGTGCTGTTGGGAACGTATTCGAGAATGCCGCTGTAACGCTCTTCGAAAGCCGCTTGAAAGAGCCCCTTTTTGGACTGGATGTCGGGGTTGGCATCGAGCAGCAAGACCTTGGAGCGCGGTTTTTGCTGTTTGAGATAGTTCGATACCAGGCAGGCGCGCTCGTAAGGGCCCGGAGGGCAGCGGTACGGGACCTTTGGAATGTGGATGGCCACGACGCCGCCATCTTCCATCGCTTCGAGTTGCTGGCGCAACAGCGCGGTTTGCGGGCCCGCTTTCCAGGCGTGCGGGATGCGCTCTTCATTACCGGACAATCCCTCGATCTCATCGGTCAGAAAGTCGATCCCGGGCGACAGAACGAGTCGGTCATAGTCGAGGGTATCGCCGTTGCTCAGCCCGACCTTGCGGGCCGCGACGTCGATTCGTGTCACGCGGTCGTGGACCAGGTTCACGCCCCAGCGCTTGGACAATGTCTCGTAACTCATCGTGATGTCATCGATCTGCTTCAGGCCACCGACGACCAGGTTCGAGATCGGGCACGAAACGAATCGGGAGGACGGTTCGATGAGGGTGACCTTGATCGCGCCGTTACTCCACATGCGCAGATACTTGGCGGCGGTGTTGCCGCCCCAGCCACCGCCTACCACGATGACGTGGCCGCCACTGTTTTCCTTGGCGTAAGCGTAGCTCGCGAGTCCGCCGAGCGCGCCGGTCGTCGCCGCGATCGAACCCACGGCCTTGAGAAATGCACGTCTGTTCAGCATGAAAACACCTCTTAGCGGGGCTGCGCCGCGAAATACTCGGCGATCAGTTGCAGTTGCTCTTCAGTGAAGCCCTTGGCGATCTGGTGCATGATCGTCGCCGGCACGAGGTCGGCGCGAAAGGCACTCAGTTTCGTCATGAGGTCTTCAGCCGGAACGCCTGCCAGCGCGCCCATGGTTCCAGGTGTGCCGGCGTCGACTGCGTGACCGTTGGTGCCATGGCAGTTTGCGCAGGTAGCCGCCAGGTTTCTCGCAAGGTTGGGGTCGTCGGCAAGAGCGGGTGCGCCCAAGCCAACCAGACATGTGAATAACAGCAAGGTCTTTATTTTCACGAAGTTGTACCTCTCGGATATGGTTCTTCTTGGTGTAGCGCAGACGCCGAATCGAGACGCCTCGGTTCCTCCGCCCGAACTTCGCTCGAAGGCTCGGGTGACCTACAAGCCAGGCGCGAACAGTAAGTGACTCAATGACTCTGCGCCCACAGGGCCGTCCGTAAAACTGGGCTTTCAGCCATTTACAGCGGCGATTCTGAGATGACGGCGCGGTTCTAAGCAACTAAGTTTTGGGTATAAGCCGTGCCGCCCGGGATATTCCTTGCGATACTTCGGTCCCTCGAAGGCACACAGGGCGTGTGCCGAGCTGGAAGATTCGCCGCTGTCCGCCCACCCGGGACGCGACCGGCAGAGAAACAAGGAGGTTTGTTAATGCATGCAGGACGCAGAAGCGCGCTCAGGCGCGCGGGTGCGCTGACCGTCTATGGGGCGCTGGTGCTCGCCGGATTTGTCCCGCCCGCCCAGGCCTTCTCAGAGCGTGACGAAGCCGTCTTTTCGTCGAGCACACTCGATGAGGCCTTCCGGGCTCTGTCGGCCGGCGACGCTCAGCGCACCGAGGGTATTCGTATCGTCGCGCCAGACATCGCGGAGAACGGCGCCATGGTACCGATCGAAATCGCGGTCGACATCGACGGCGCCACCCGAATCGCGATTCTGGTCGAAAACAATCCCAACAAGGTGGCCGGTATTTTCGAGTTCGGCGACGATGTGCTGCCGGAAGTCCAGACCCGGATTCGTTTGAGCGAAAGCTCGGATGTTTACGTGTTGGCCTGGGCGCAAGGTCGGGTGTATATGGCTCGCCGCGAGGTTCGTGTGACCGTCGGCGGTTGCATCGCGTGACGTGAAATTGAGAGAGAAGACATGGCTGATCCCATCCTAATCAGAGCCGCCGTCAGTAACGGCATCACCGAAATCCGGATGCGTCTGACTCACCCCATGGAAACCGGGCAGAGGACAGACGCGGCCGGCCGAACGATTCCGGCGCATTTCATCACCCGCATGACCGTCGAGCACAATGACCGCGTCCTCGTGTCGGCGCACATGGCGCCATCGATTGCAGCAGATCCGCTGTTCACCTTTCGTTTTCGCGGCGGCGCTTCGGGTGATTCGATCAGAGTGAGCTGGCTCGATAACCGGGGCGAAACCCGGAGCGATGACGCCCTGGTCCGCTGAGACCTGGTGCACGGACGCAGCCGACGGGGCGCAGTTTCCCGTTGCCCTCGACGTCTGTCGGGGCCGCTGCCGGGCTGTGGCAGAATGTCACCCCCTGCCGCTCTGATCGGCAGGGCTGTCACAGGGAACCCTTTTCGAGATGATGAGATACCACCTCCAGATGATTCTGGCCGTGATCGGCTTCGTGCTCCTGGCCACGGTCGGATGCAGTCGTGAGCAAGCCGAACCCGGTGTGTTGCGTGTGGTGACCCAGCCAGGCGGTGCCGAGATCACCATCAATGGCCAGCATTACGGGACTACTCCGACAGAGTCGGGCAAACCGCTCGAGCTGACGTTGCCCAGCGGGCGTTACACGATCGAGGCAATTCGGCGCGGAGACGAGTTCGTGGAGTTCGTTGGCGTGATCGAGGTCGAGCATGTGGACACTCGCACAGCTGCGCCCGTCGTGATGAGCCTGGAGCGCCGACTGACACCCGCCGGCGAGGCAGCGCAGGCGGAGGAGGTCGCCCAGGTGGAGGCTCGCCGTGCGCGGGTGGCGGCGCGTTTCGAACCGCGTGACGATGGCACGGTGATCGAAGAGGCCGCCGGGCTGATGTGGATGCGCTGCGCAATCGGCCAGGAGTGGACCGGTAGCCGGTGTACCGGCCAGGCGCGCCAGCACAATTGGGATAGAGCGTTCGAGGTCGCTGAGGAGACGGTTTATGCCGGCTATGACGATTGGCGTCTGCCCACCCAGCCGGAGCTTTATGCG
Organism: Azoarcus taiwanensis; assembly: GCF_012910885.1. Lineage (GTDB taxonomy): Bacteria > Pseudomonadota > Gammaproteobacteria > Burkholderiales > Rhodocyclaceae > Azoarcus_F > Azoarcus_F taiwanensis. The sequence continues at coordinate 7,567 of NZ_WTVM01000097.1, forward strand.
CTGACCTTTTGCAGTACCGGTCTTCGCTCCGAACCCAGCCGCGAAGGGCTGGGAGGGGGGTGTCTCGGCAACTACGAGCAGCCCACGATCATCAGCGAGATATTCCCCGACACGCCGACCTTCAACTTCTGGACCAGCACCCCGCATGCCCGCCTCAACTACAGCGCATGGGGCGTTTCCTTTCTTACAGGCCATACCGGCACCGGCGGACGCCCGGACTTCGTCAATGTCCGTCTCGTAAGGGATCTCGATTGACCGACCATCTGTTCGGTTGATCGAACCCCGCCGTTTTCGGCACTTTCAGGCCCCCGCAAGGGGGCCTTGTCGTTGCGGGTGTGGCCGGGCTGGTCCGATGTTACGACTTGTAAGCTAGAAGTAAGATCGAAAGCGAATAATCGCACCGCTGTCTTTAGCAGTAGGAGGGCTCTGCCCGTCCGGGTCGGCCCTATAACTTTAATGAGAGGAGGCGTTATGGACAAAAGCGCTGCAGCATACTGGAAAGCGACACTGTCGCTGATCCGGAATGTTCTGATTGTCTGGTTCCTGGTATCGCTATTCGCGGGCATCCTGATTGCACCGATGCTGAACAACATTTCGCTCGGCGGTTATCCGCTCGGCTTCTGGTTCGCGCAACAGGGTGCGATCTACGTCTTTATCGCGTGCATCTTCTACTACGCGAAGAAGATGGGCGAAATCGACCGCGAATTCGACGTTCACGAAGAGTAAGAGGGAGTCAATATGGATAATTTGACCTTGATGACCTACCTCTTCGTAGGTGGGTCGTTCGCGCTGTACATCGGCATCGCCGTCTGGGCGCGTGCCGGTAGCACCAAGGACTTCTACGTGGCCGGCGGCGGGGTTCACCCGGTGACCAACGGCATGGCGACGGCCGCGGACTGGATGTCTGCCGCGTCCTTCATCTCCATGGCGGGCCTGATCTCCAACATGGGTTACGGTGGTGGCCTGTTCCTGATGGGCTGGACCGGTGGCTACGTGTTGCTCGCGATGCTGCTTGCTCCGTACCTGCGCAAGTTCGGCAAGTTCACCGTGCCGCACTTCATCGGTGACCGCTACTACTCGAACAGCGCCCGCGCTGTTGCGGTGTTGTGCCTGCTGGTTGCCTCGATCGTGTACGTTATCGGCCAGATGACCGGCGTTGGCGTGACCTTCTCGCGTTTCCTCGGCGTGACCAACGAGATGGGTATCTACATCGGCATGGGTATCGTGTTCGCCTACGCGGTGTTCGGCGGCATGAAGGGCATCACCTACACCCAGGTCGCTCAGTACTGCGTGCTGATCTCGGCCTACACGGTGCCGGCGATCTTCATCTCGCTGCAGCTGACCGGCAACCCGCTGCCGCAGCTCGGCTTGGGTTCCACCCTGGTCGGCTCCGATGTTCACCTGCTCACCCGCCTGAACGAAGTGGTCGTGGATCTCGGCTTCAACGAGTACACCACCTCGCTTCCGGGCAGCACGCTGAACATGTTCGTGTACACGGTCTCGCTGATGATCGGTACCGCGGGCCTGCCGCACGTCATCATCCGCTTCTTCACCGTGCCGAAGGTCGCCGATGCGCGTGCTTCTGCCGGTTGGGCGCTGGTGTTCATCGCCATCCTCTACACCACGGCGCCGGCTGTTGCCGCCATGGCCAAGTACAACCTGCACGCTACGGTGAACCACGCTGTCGCGACCGGTGGTGACTTGTACGCAGAAGATGCGAGCCTGCGTTACGAGGATCGTCCGGACTGGATGCAGCGTTGGGAGCGCACTGGTCTGCTGCGTTGGGAAGACAAGAACAACGACGGCCGCATCCAGTTCTATGGTCCGCGTGCGGGTGCCAAGGCTGAAGCCGCTGGCTGGGCTGGCAACGAGCTGACGGTGAACGCCGACATCATCGTGCTGGCCAACCCCGAGATCGCGCTGCTGCCCAACTGGGTGATCGCGCTGGTTGCTGCGGGTGGCGTTGCTGCGGCGCTGTCGACCGCTGCGGGCCTGCTGCTGGCGATCTCCTCGGCGGTGTCGCATGACCTGGTGAAGAGCGTGTTCGTGCCGGATCTGTCAGAGAAGGGCGAACTGCTCGTCGGCAAGATCTCGATGGCGTTCGCAATCGTGCTTGCCGGCTGGCTGGGTCTGAATCCGCCGGGCTTCGCGGCGGGTACAGTGGCGCTTGCCTTCGGTATCGCGGCTTGCTCGCTGTTCCCGGCCATCATGATGGGCATCTTCAGCAAGACGATGAACAAGGAAGGCGCCATCGCAGGCATGCTGATCGGTCTGTCCGTGACGCTGTTCTACGTGTTCGCCCACCGCGGCATCATGTTCATCCCGGGCACCGCCTACGTCGAGAAGATGGGTCTGTCGCCGAACTTCTTCTTCGGCATCACCCCGGAAGCCTTCGGTGCCATTGGCGCGCTCGTCAACTTCGCGGTGGCATTCGCCGTGATGAAGATGACTGCTCCGGCCCCGGATCACATCCAGCACATGGTCGAGGACGTCCGTGTGCCGCGTGGTGCGGGTGGCGCCGTGGCCCACTAAGCCACATCGTCGATTGCGGTTCGCAGATACTGCGGACCGCAATCAGTCGCAAAAGCCCCGCTGAAGTCTGGCGGGGTTTTCTTTTCTGTGGCACCTTCTGTGCTCTGTGACGCGCACTGAATCAACTGGAGCAGCAAATGGCTTTTGACATCGGAATCGCACTGACGTGGATTCTGTTCATCGCACTTTTCCCGATCGCATTCATCTGGTTGCGGCGCGCATTCAAGATCATCGTCAAGCGCGATTTCTCGGAGGTCGCGCTCAAGCGGGGTGAGCCGCCACCTGATCCAGCCCGTTATGCGGTGATGGCAGGATTGATCAATCTCGTGGGTGGCGGGCTGATTCTGCTCGCGATTGGCCTGGTCGTCTTCGGACAGGCGGAATACGATGTCTGGAGCGCGCTGGCAGGTGTGACGATCTGGTGCAAGGTGATCTTCGACTTCGCCCTTGGGCGGCATGCGCACAATTTCGGCAAACGCCAGGACAAGCCGGCGAAGTGATCGCCGAGCCGATGCGTTGGCGCGCGGAATCGCTCAGCGGCGCTCGGCGACGCCAAAGCGCCGATCCAGCCTGTTCATCACCCAGACATAGATGCCGATGATGAGCAGGTATACGATCAGCGAGCCCTGCGAGAAGATGTAGAAACTCAGCGGGAAGCCCAGAAAGCTGTATTCATTGAGTTCGCGCGCGAAGTAACCGGTGACGAAGGAAATCAGAAACCACACCATCAGCAGGCTGGCGGTGAGGATGAGATTGATGCGCCAGTAAACCCGGTGGCGTCGAGTGAGCTTCATTCTTCCTGCCGGCCTCTTCAGTTGCCGCCGGCAGGGCCATGAGCCTGCACGAGTCGCTTCTGAACCTCGGGCGGTGCGGGTTCGTGACCGGCAGCCAGCATCGTGAATTCGCTGTCGCCGGCGCAGATCGCCTTCATGCGCGCCTCGAACCCGTCCATTTCGGCCATCGGTACGATGGCGCTGATGCGGGTCCGTCCCGGTGCCGGGCTGCCCGTGTCGGTCAGCCGTCCCCGTCGAGTGGATAGCTCGGCGCTGATTTCGCCAAAGTGGGCCTCGTCCAGTTGAACCGTGACCTCGAGCAGTGGCTCGAGCACCATCGGGCGCGCGGCGAGCAAGGCTTCTATCGTCGCGTGGCGCCCCGCGGTGACGAAGGAGATCTCGTTCGAGTCGACCGCATGATGCTTGCCATCGACCAGCACGATGCGCACGTCCTGAACCGGATAGCCGGCCACTGCGCCGTCGGCCAATGCCTGATGCACGCCTTTCTCGACCGCGGGCAGAAAATTGGTCGGAATCGCTCCTCCTTTGACCTCGTTACCCAGCTCAATGCCTGCACCGCGCGGCAGCGGTTCGACCCGCAGCGCGACTTCGCCAAACTGGCCTGCGCCGCCACTTTGCTTCTTGTGGCGGTAGCGTGCTTCGGCTGGCGCGGCGATGGTTTCCCGGTAGGGGATCGACGGTGTGGCTGTTTCGAGTTGGAGATTCCAGCGGGACTCGAGCTGATCGAGCAATATCTTGAGGTGCAGCTCGCCGAGACCGCGCATCACAGTGTGGCGGGTTTGCGGATCGAAGCCGATCTCGATGCAGGGGTCTTCGTCCTGCAAGCGGGCGAGCGCCTCGGAGAGCTTCTGCTCGTCTGCATGCTTGGTCGGGATCAGCGCAAGGCCGAATACCGGTCTGGGGTACGGCGGCAACTCGATGTGATGGTGGTCTTCGTCATGGGAGTCGTGCAGCACCACGCCGGGATGAATCTCGTCCACGCGAGTGACCGCGCAGATGTCGCCGGGCACCCCAAGCGGAATCTCGACCTGGTTCTTGCCCTGCAGACGCAGCAGGTGTGAGACGCGGAAAGGTTTGCGTGCGTTGCCGATGAAGAGCTGGGTGTTCGGCGTAACCGTGCCCTGATGGATGCGGAACACGCCGAGCTTGCCACGGTAAGGGTCGTTCAGCACCTCGAAGACATGGGCGACGACATGGCGCTCCGGGTCGGGCAGTACTTCAACCGGTTGCGCCTGATCGCCTTCGCCCTTCAGGAATCGCGGCAGATTGCCCTCGGTGGGATCCGGCATCAACCGCCCGAGTACGTCGAGCAGTTCCCGCACGCCGGCTCCCGTGCGGGCCGAGACGAAGCACACGGGGACGAGATGACCCTCTCGCAAGGCTTTCTCGAATGGGTCGTGGAGTTGGTCGGGATCGAGGCTCTGGCCTTGTTCCAGGTACGCGGCCATCAGGGCTTCGTCGAGCTCAACCACCTGGTCGACGATCGCCTCGTGCGCCCCAGCGACTGAGGAGAAGGCGGTTGCGGCCGTATCGTTTGGCGAAAAGAAGCAGTCGACGACGCTCGTGCCGTCAACCGACGGCAGATTGATCGGCAGGCATTCCGGCCCGAAGCTGTTGACGATCTCGTCCATCAGCGCGGCGAGGTCGAGTCCTGGCAGCTCGATGCGGTTGACGATCAGCATCCGGCACTTGCCGCGCGCCGCCTCCATCATTCGCCGGGTGCCGCTCTCGATGCCGGCCTGGGCATTGATGACGATGGCGGCGGTGTCCACCGCCGGCAGCGCCGCGAGGGCGCGGCCGGCCATGTCAGGCAGGCCCGGCGTATCGAGCAGGTTGATCCAGTGGCCGGCCCACTCGAAATGGGTGATCGAGGTGGTGAGCGAATGACCCATGTCCCGCTCCTGCGGGTCGAAGTCGCTGGTGGTGGTGCCGCGTTCCACGCTGCCGGCGGCGCCGATCTCGCCCGAGGCGGCGAGCAAGGCCTCGACGAGACTGGTCTTGCCGCAGCTCGTGTGGCCAAGAAGTGCGACGTTACGGATATCGTGCACCGAGGTCGGTGTCATGGTGATGCTCTCCCTTGTCGTCTTTTCCCGTTAGTTTCCGCCTCTGGCGATCCGGACGCAACGTTCATGGGAATCGGAGTCACAGCAGACTCGCGAGCCAGGGCAGGATCCAGGGCAGCATCAGGGCCGTCACCAGTGCGTTCAGCCCCATCGCCAGTGCCGCGAAGGCGCCGGCTTGCTCGCTGACCTGGAATGCGCGGGCGGTGCCGATGCCGTGCGAGGCCAGCCCGATGGCGAAACCCCGCACTGCATGATCCTCGATGCGCAGAGCGAGAAAGACGTATCGTGCGGCGACCGCACCGAATATCCCGGTGAGGATCACCAGCACTGCGGTCAGCGACGGCAAACCACCGAGGCTTTCGGCGATGCCCATCGCGATCGGCGTGGTTACGCTCTTGGGCGCGAGCGACATCATGGTTTCCCGGCTCGCACCCAGTGCCGCGGCCACGCCTACCGCGCTGAGCGCAGCGGTGAGCGAGCCGACCACCAATGTCAGCAGTACCGGCAGCAGCAGGGCGCGCAGGCGCTGCCATTGTGCGTACAGTGGTATCGCGAGCGCGACCGTGGCTGGACCGAGCAGGAAGTGCACGAACTGCGCGCCGTCGAAATAGGTGTCGTAATCGGTGCCGGTCAGCATCAGCACGCTGACGAGGGCGACGACGGCAATGAGGACGGGGTTGAGCAGGGGATTCTGGTTTGCCCGCTGGTAGAGCCACCATGCACCCTGATAGGCGAGCAGGGTGAGGGTGAGGCCGAGCAGTGGGGTCGTCGACAGATAGACCCAGATTTCGCCGAATTCGTCTCTCATGATGCGTCCTCCGACCGGGCGCCGGCACGACGTGAGAGCGCGCCGAGTAGCAGCGCCGACACTGCGATCGACAGCAGCGTGCTGACCGCGAGCGCGGCCAGCAGAGGTAGCCATTCATCCGCGAGGCGACCGAAGTGGAGCATGACGCCAGTGCCGGCGGGCACGAACAGCAGCGAAAGGTGTTGCAACAGGCCGTTGGCGGTGCCGCGCAAATCCTCACTCGGGCCGTTGCGGATGACCAGCACCGCGAGCAGCATCGCCATGCCGACCACCGGGCCAGGAATGGGCAGGTCCAGCCCGCGGACGAGAACCTCGCCGACGAGCTGGAAAACCAGGAGCAGGGTGAGGGCGGCGAGCATAGCGGTCTCCTTATGGCAGAGCTTGCCCATTCTTGCACGTGAACGAAAAACGCCGCATCACTGCGGCGTTCGGGATTGCCGGTCGGATCGACCGATCAGCCGGCCTTGGCCACCAGACGCCACTGGTGCAGCAGCGGTTCGGTATAGCCGCTGGGCTGCTCGCAGCCCTTGAAGACCAGGTCGCAGGCCGCCTTGAAGGCCACCGACTTGTCGAAGTCGGGCGCCATCGGCTGGTAGGCCGGGTCGCCGGCATTCTGCTTGTCGACCACCGCCGCCATGCGCTTCAGCGTCTCCATGACCTGAGCCTCCTTGGTGACGCCGTGGCGCAGCCAGTTGGCGATGTGCTGGCTCGAGATGCGCAGCGTCGCGCGGTCTTCCATCAGGCCGACGTTGTTGATGTCGGGCACCTTGGAGCAGCCCACGCCCTGATCGACCCAACGCACGACGTAGCCGAGGATGCCCTGGGTGTTGTTGTCGAGCTCCTGCTGGATGGCCTCGGGCGCCCAGTCGGCCTTCTCGGCGACCGGCACGGTGAGCAGGTCGGCGAGCAGGGCGTCACGTTCGGCAAAATAGTCGGTCTTTTCCATTTCCTGCTGCAGGGCCTGGACATCGACCTGGTGGTAGTGGAGAGCGTGCAGCGCGGCCGCGGTGGGCGAGGGCACCCAGGCGGTGTTGGCACCGGCCTTGGGGTGACCGATCTTCTGCTCGAGCATCTCGGCCATGAGGTCGGGCATCGCCCACATGCCCTTGCCGATCTGCGCCTTGCCGCGCAGACCGCAGGCCAGCCCCGCGAGCACGTTGTGACGCTCGTAGGCCTGGATCCACTTGGAGGTCTTCATGTCGCCCTTGCGGATCATCGGGCCGGCTTCCATCGCAGTGTGCATTTCGTCGCCGGTGCGGTCGAGGAAGCCGGTGTTGATGAAGGCCACCCGCGACTCGGCAGCCTTGATGCAGGCGGCGAGGTTCACCGAGGTGCGGCGCTCCTCGTCCATGATGCCCATCTTCATCGTGCTCTCGGGCAGGCCGAGCATCTTCTCGACACGGCTGAACAGCTCGCTGGCGAAGGCGACTTCGGCCGGGCCATGCATCTTGGGCTTGACGATGTAGACGCTGCCGGTGCGCGAGTTGCCCTTGCGCTGCATGTCGTGCAGGGCGATCAGCGTGGTGCACACCGCGTCCATGATCCCTTCTGGGATCTCGGCGCCGTCCTGGAG
>NZ_WTVM01000098.1 GCF_012910885.1 Azoarcus taiwanensis
GGGAGGAGGGCAGCGAGGGCTTCGGCCTGCGCGAGGTGTTCGCCCACGACACCCTCGAGAAATCGGCGGCCTTCCTGGCAACCAAGACCCCGTCCACCGCCGAGCACCCATCGCTGCTGGTGGCGCTTGCCTCGCCGCCCGCTGCCACCCGGCGCTTCGTACTGTTCCCCTATGCCTGCGGCAATGCCTCGACCTTCGTCGAGTTGGCGCGCCACCTCCCGGCCGACGCGGAAATCCTCGCCGTCTCACCGGCCGAACCGTCAGCAGCCCCTCAGGCCGTGGCGTCCATCGCCGAGTTGGGCAGCACCGTCGCAAGCCACCTCCAGATGCTGCCCGACCTGCCCACGGTGCTGGTCGGTTACTCCTATGGCGGCTACCTGGCCTTCGACACCGCGAGACGCCTGGAGGCCGCCGGTGCCCCCGGCCATCACCTGGCCATCGTCGCCGCCAACCCGCCCGGCGTCACCACCGAGCTGGACTGGATCGCCATCAACGACGACCAGACCATCCTCGACTATTCGCGGCGTGTCTACGGCTTCGACCCGGACGGCCTGGCCCCCACCGAGCGCGACGCCTACCTCGCCCTGCTGCGCCAGCAGACCCGGTCGATGGTGGAATACGAGTTCGGTGAAGCGCTGCCTGCAAGCACCCCGACGACCATCCTGACCGGTGACGAGGAGGAGGACGAGGGCATACGCGACGGCGCGGATGCATGGCGCGGCATCGTGCCCCATGCCCGCTTCACCACCCTGCCCGGACGGCACATGCTGATCAAGAGCCACCCGCAGGCCCTGGCCAGCCGATTGAGCGTGCTGGCAGCGATGCGGCTGCCGGGCTGAGGGGGAGCGGTGTCAGCGCGAATACTCATCCTCGGCGGCTTCGGCCGGGTCGGCCTGGAGACCGCCCGCTATCTGTTGGCCCACGGCGAGGACCGCCTGACCCTGGCCGGTCGCCACCTTCATCCGCTGCCGCCGGACCTCGCGGCGGCCAACGGTCGGGTCGCCACCGCCAGCGTCGATGTCAGCGACGAGGCGAGGCTGTCCCGCCTGTGCGGCGAACACGACCTGGTGATCGCCGGCATCGGCCCCTCCGGCCTGATCGGCAACCGGGTTGCCCGGGCCTGCATCGACCGCACCGTGCCGCTGCTCGACCCGGGCGGCTACGACCCCTTGTTGCGCGAACTGGAAGCCATCGAACGGGAGCGGTCCGTGCCGGTACCGCTGGTCATCAACGCTGGCCTGCTGCCGGGTCTCTCCGGCCTGTTCCCGCGCCACCTCATCGAGCGCCACGGCGCCGGCCGCCAGCCGGTGGGCCTGGAGTGCCACTACGTCGGCCGCGATGCCTGGACCTACGCGTCGGCCTGGGACATCGTCCACAGCCTGGGCGACTTCGGCGCCGAGCGGGGCTTCTGCGCCGTGGAGGACGGCCGGCTGCAGCGTATCCGCCTCTCCCACGCCTTCGCCAAGCCCACCTTGCCCGCGCCGATCGGCAAGGTCACCTCCGCCCTCACCTACACCGAGGAGATCGGCCGCCTGGGGCGGGAGTTCGCCATCCCCTCGGTGCGGGTCTACGGCGCCAACAACGGCCCGCGTTCGGCACTGGTGAGCGTCGCCGCCAAGCTGCTGCGGCTGCATCGCACGCCGCGCGGAATCGACCGCGCCGCCCAGTGGCTGGTCCGCGCCTCGGCGCGCGACATGCGCCGCCTGCAACCGGTCTTCGCCATCTCTGCCACCGTGCGCTACAGCGATGGAACCACCACGCGCGGCACCCTGCAGGTGGCCGACACCTATCGAGCCACCGGGACCGCGATGGGGATCGCAGCCCGCCAACTGACGTCGGCGGTCGGCATATCGCCTGCGGTGCGCATGCTGCACGAGGCGGTAGACGCCAGCGAGTTCATGGCGCAATTCAACGCCGCAGCCATCACCACCCACATGGAAATCGAAGAGTCATGAGCACGGAGATCAATCGGGCGCCGCGCAGCGTGGTGGTCATCGGCGGCAGCGGCGAGAGCGGCCGCCGTATTGTCAGGGATCTCAGGCTGCACCATCCCGCGCTGCGCGTTGTCAGCGCCTCGCGCCACCGGGATGGCGAGGCGGAACTGCCGGCGGGGGTGACCTGGTGCGAGTTGGATATCGAGCGGCCGGACGAGGCGCGCGATCGGTTGCGCGCCTTCGACCTCGCCATCATCGCCCTCGGGCCGATGGAACACGTCGGCGCTCGCGCCCACAGCCTGTGTCTGGAGGCGGGCGTGGACTGCGTGGACATCAACGACAGCCTCGCCGCCGGCGATGCCATCCTGGCCCTGGAGCAGCAGGCCGCCGCAAACGGTTGCCGCATCTATACCGGCCTTGGGCTGTCCCCTGGCCTCTCCACGCTGTTGCTGCTGCAACTGGCCCATGGGAACGCCTCCGCCGCCGGTCTTTACCGCTCCCGTCTTTACATGGGCGCGGCCCACGGTGGTGGCAAGACCAGCCCCCACGCCCTCGTGGCGAGTTTCCGCAAACAGCTGGAGATCTACCGCGACGGCCGGCGCCAGCGGATCGCTAGCCCCTGGCGCGACGCAGCCAGCCGCTTCCGCTTCCCCGGCCACGACCAGCCCCTCGCGCTGATCCCCTACGCCACACCCGAAACGGCCACGCTGGTCCGCAGCGGCGCCCAGGCCGGTATCACCGGCCTGGGCAGCCGCTTCCATGTCCAGTTCCTGCCCCAGGGCCTCGCCCGCACCATCGCCGCCATCGCCCCTGGCCCTGCCCTGCGCGAGGCGGTGGCACGTCGCTTCCACGCCAGCGGCCAGGCGGCGAAGCGACGGCGTAGCGCCGACCCCGCCACCACCCTCTGGGTCTATCCGGATGATCGGCCCCAAGATGGACTGGCGGTACACGGCCCGCTCTCCGCGTACGACCTCACCTCGGCGATGGTGTGCGCCGTGATCGATGGCATCGTGGCGGGCTGGCTGCAAACGCCCCCCGGCGTGTGGAGCCTGGACGGCCACACCACGCCGGATCAGGTTCGCCGGCTCGGAGACGCCCTGCGTCGGCGGGGCGTACTCATCCGGCCGGCGTCGTTTGCCGAACACGACGCCGAGCGGTTCCGCTTCGGATGGTGCCAGACGACAGGCGAGTCCGTCCGCACGCTGCGCCACTATCGCCAAAGCTGGTACTCGGCAGCCGTGCCGTTGCCCCCCGCACTTCGCCGACTTCAGCAGACCTATCTACTTCAGTCGGATCTGTGGACCACACTGCGCAGCGAGTTGGGTGTCACCGGACTCGCCGCCCTGCTGCCGCGCATTGCCAAGCGCTGGTTCGGACTCCGCCAGAGCACCGCGCTTTATCGCCGCCGCCAGCCCCCCTGGCCAACGATCGCCCGCGACTTCAGCCTGTTCGCCGCCGGCTATGGCGAGATACGGCGGGTGCTCGGGCAGAAGCGCGCCTTGGCGCTCTACCGACGCATGTTCCTCGACAGCGCCCGGATGGAGATGCGTTGGCTGTGGCCCGACCCCGAGCTGTTTGCCCTCCTCCCGGACCCGGTCGCGGCCGTCCAGGACTATTGGTCAGCCTACCTCGATGACTGCGAAGCCCTGGGCGTGCTGGAGGTTCGGCGCGACGGCGACACCTTTCAGCTACACAACTGCGCCTACGCCATCCTGTTCCACCTCCTCGGCTGCCCGGAACTCTCCGGCCTCGTGCGCGAGATGGAGCGGGAGGCATTGAGCGGCCTGGCCCGCGCGGCCGGTCTCGATCTTGAATGGCACACCGGGGAGGATGGTACGGCCGAGATATCCCTCCGTCCGCTGCGAGCCCCCCTGGAGGTCGAGGCAGCAGGGGTTTCGTGGAGCACCGCTCCGTGCCTGGGAAACGGGTCGGCTGTGCAAAGCCGACCCACCGTCGCGTCAGCGACAGGAGGGTAGTCCAGTGAACCAACATGAAGCGCTGATCGATGGCGGCCTGCAGCAGACCGCCTGGCTGACCGCCGGCTGCCACGTCAGTGCCGGTGCCGCCTGGGCGCTGCACCGGCCGGTGTCGGCGTGGCTCATCCACCGTTTCGGCATGCCGCCATTCGCCGAGCGGTTAAAGTACTTCACCGTGCACGGTATCGCCCAGCGGGCCGCCGCTATCGACCGCTTGCTCGACGCCCGGCTCCGCGAGTGGGAGGCGAACGGCGCCACCTACGAGGTCTGGAGCCTCGGCGCCGGTTTCGACTCCCGTTGGTACAACCTGGGCGAACGGCCCGGCCTGCGCCGCTACCTGGAGTTCGATCTCCCGGAGCTGCTGGCACGCAAGCGCGCGCTGCTCGATACCAGCCCCTACGCGCGGGAGTACGCCCGGGTCATCGCCATGCCGGGCGAGGTGCAGGCAACCGTGGCCGGCGCGGCGCCCGAAGAGGGAAACCGGCTGATGGTCGTCATCGAAGGGATGATCGACTACCTCGACACCGAAGAGAAACGGCGCCTGCTGGCCAACCTCGCCACCAAACCGGGCGGGTGCGAGATCATCGTCGACGTCCAGAACGCGCACCTGACCCGCCACAACAACCGGCGCGCGGAGCGGGCCACCGGTACCTCCACGGTGCGCTTCGCGTTGGCCCCGAACGATCCCGAACGCTTCTATGTCACTACCACCGGCTTCCAGCTTCATGCCGCCGAGGCCCTCTTTCCCGGCCTGTTCAGGGCGCGCTTCCCGCGCCTGGGGCGGCTCCTGCCGTTGCCAAAGCGGGTGCGACGCAGCTATCTCCTGCTTCACCTCGTACGGACCCGGTGAAATGCCACGACCAACCCACCTCGCGTGGCTGCCTTCCCTCCTCCTCGTCGCGCTGGCCGTGGCGCTGACCACGGGCGGTTTCTTTCTTCCCCCGGTCGCCGAAGGGCCGGTCGCTCCCCTCGTGCTTCCAGACCAGGCCCCGCTCGACGAGCAAGTCTCCTGGCTGGAGCTTGACGGCGCAGCGCCGGTGGCGGTAACCGACCTGATGCCGCCTCGGGCGCCCAAGGCGTGGCTTCTGTTCATCCACGGCACCTCGCTGCATGCCGGCTGGTACCGGGACATGGCGCGCGAACTCAACACCCGGGACATCGCCGTACGCCTCCTCGACCTCCCTGGCCACGGCCGCTCCGGAGGGACGCGCGGCCACCTGCCGTCCAGCACCGCCATCGACCGCCTTCTCGAGAAGGCGCTGCTTGCGCTGCCCGACCGCGACGTGCCGCGCTACCTGGGTGGCCACTCGCTTGGCGCCGACGTGGTGACACGCCCCGAACTCTTGCAGCGCATGGCGCTGGCCGGCCGGCCAGTAAGTGGCCTGCTGCTCCTGGCGCCCTATCTCGCTGGCGCCGATATCGGCGTCGACTGCCCGCTGGTCTGCACCATGAACTCGATCAACCCCGCCGGAATGTTCGCCGACGGCTATCCGACCGTCAGACAGAACTGGCGCTTCGCGAGCGCCGGGCGCGATCCGTTGCTGACCGACGTCTATGACCGCACTCTGCTGCGACGGCTGTTCTCCGAGCAGCCCGCGAGCCAGCGGCTGGCGGCGCTGCCGGCGCCGGTGCTGGCGTTGATCGGCGATCGCGACGAGTTGATCTCCGCGGCCAGGCTCGACCGGCTGTTCGCCACGGCGCGCCCGGACAGGGGCCGCCTCGCCGTGCTCGCCGACACCGACCACATGGGAATTCGCACGCGGGCCGTTGCGGACATGGGCGATTTCATCCTGGCGCAAGGCGGCCCGGCCGAACCGCCACCGCTGGACCGTGCACACCCTCGGTGACGCCGATGTCCTGACCTGGGGCGGCGCCAGTGGTGGATCGAGACTGGAAGCAGGAGATCTGCTCGTGGCAACCGCCCGAAGCGCCGACCTGGCCGGGTTTGCCCCGACCCTGCTCTCGGCCGACGAGTTCGACCGCAGCCGGCAGTTCCGTGTCGCCGCCGACCGGGATCGCTTCTTCGCCGCCCACGCCTTGAAACGGCGCCTGCTCGGCGTGTTGCTCGGTGTGCCCGGAGCGCAGCTGCGCTTCGAACGCCAATGGGCGGGAAAGCCCCAACTGGTGGGGCGCGAACTCCATTTCAACCTCTCCCACAGCGGAGACTGGGTGGTACTGGCGATATCCCGCTCCGCTCCCGTGGGCGTCGACATCGAACAGGGAGACAGCGCGCTCCCCGAGGGAATGCTGTCCCTCGCGCTGCACCCGGACGACCGCCTTGCCCGCGAACCGGACTCCCTCGTCGATCGCTTCTATACCGCCTGGACCTTGAAGGAGGCGGTCAGCAAGGGGGTCGGGATCGGCCTGGCGCTGCCATTCACGCAACTGCGGCTGGAGCCGAGCGCGCCGACCCAATACCGCTGCAGGCATGGGGATGAACTCTGGCATGCCGAGCACAGGAAGCTGGAGGGCGGCGCCCACCTCGCCGTTGCATGCCTATCCCCCTGGACGCGCTTACGACTGCTGCGAATCGAGCGCGGCATCTGAAACAGGCGACGCTGCACCACGATGCACTCTGGACCCACCGGCTGTCGTCAGGCAGATCCCGAGATGCCGCTCGACAAATGGGAGGGGCACTGCACCGATATGAGCGTGTTCTTGCGCGCCTCGCCGGGCAGCACGCCGAACTGCTTGCGGAACGCGGTGCTGAAGTGGCTGATGTTGCTGTATCCCAGCATCAGCGCCGTTTCCGTCACATTGTAGTGATACAGCAGCTCCCTTGCCCGCTCCATGCGATGGCGTTGAAACAGTGAATAGACGCCCATGCCGAACAGCGACCTGAAGCCCCGCTTCAGTTTCAGCTGGTTGAGCCCCACCTCCATGGCCAACTCTGCGATCGTGGGCGGCGCACTCAGGTCTTCGAGCAGCCGCTCCCGTGCCGCCAGCAGGCGCCTGCGCTCTCGAAGCGGCACGGCGTCCTGCACGCCGTTGCGGTTCAACCCCTCGAAATGCCATCCCAGGAACTCGAGCACGGCGGCATGCAGCAGCAATGGCGACGCGCCCTGGTGTTCGACGCGTTGCGCCAGTCGCGTCGCGGCGTCGATGGTCCGGCTGCCTGGTGGCGTTGCCCGCATGATGAAACCACTCTGGATATCACCGATACGCTCGAACTCGTCACCCACCAGTTCGCCCAGCATCTCGGGTGTCAGCATAAGCTCCAGGTGGCGGTAGTCCGGGCTGTACCACACCGAGAACCGCTCTCCCGGTGCATATCCGATATGCCCCTCGCCGACACGGGGAGCGATCGCGATCCCCCTTACCCTTCCCTGCGACGTACCGCCGAGGAGGCAGGAGAAATGCACATAGCGGCTGTCATTGAGCAGGTTGACCCGCAACTCGTCACGACCATTGCCGTTGTACAGCCCCACAACCATTCCGGGCCGTGGCTCGACCAAAGCGGCCTTGAACGCACCGCGCCCCCCAGGACCCGGTTGCGCTGCGGAATGCTCACCGCCGAAGAGCTTCGAGGTCCGCAACGGAGTCACGCCGTCAATGGGTTGTGTGGCCGTGCATTGCATTGGCTCCTCCTGGACGACAGTGGAATCATCACGCGATACATGCTTATAGCTTGAATGCGACTCATTCGCAACCATGTGCAGAAAATGGCTACCGGTGACTGCGTCCATTCCTGAGGCAAATGACTCCCGATCCGGACAGTCCCGTTTCCGATGCGGGGAGTCGCATGAGTGGCTTGGTGGCTAGGCTTGTCTCCCTGGTTCGAAGCAACCCACGGAATCCGCCATGCCCCTGCACCTCGTGCTTTTCTTGTGCCTGATCATCTCCCCCGTCGTCGCCCTGTCCGTTCACGCGGCGCCCCCGGACGCCTACGTGCTCATGAAGCGGGTCGATGAACGGCCGGACGGGGAGGACCGCCGTTCGATTCTGGTGATGGAGCTGATCAACCGCCAGGGCAGCAAGCGGGTGCGCCGCCTGCTGTCGCTGGCCAAGGACTACGGCGCCGACAGCCGCAAGGTGCTCGCCCTGCTCGATCCGCCGGACGTGAAGGGCACCACCTTCCTTTCCTGGGACTACGCCGATCCCGCCCGCGAGGATGACCGCTGGCTCTACCTGCCGGCGTTGAAGCGGGTGCGGCGCATCATGGGCGAGTCACGCAACGACACCTTCATGGGCTCCGACTTCACCTACGACGACCTGGGCGATCGCAGCGTGGACGAAGACGACCACCGCCTGCTGGGCGAGGAGACGCTGGAGGGCATCGACTGCTGGGTGGTCGAATCGGTGCCGAAGGACACGACGGAGCGCTACAAGCGAAAGAAGATCTGGGTGCGCAAGGACGCCGACCTCCCGATCCGTGTCGAGTACTACGACAAGGATGGCCTGCTGAAAACCCTTCGGGTGCTCGAGGCCCGCCTCCAGGACGGGTTCTGGGTCCAGGTGAGCACCGAAATGCACAACGTGCAGGAGGATCACCGCACCGTCCTGACCGTCGAGGAGATCCAGCACGACACTGGCCTGCGGGATTCCCTATTCGAGGTGGCCACCATCCAGCGCGGCCACCTGCGCTAAGTGGGCAGGATGACCGACTGTACCCACCCATCACCATGGCGCGTGCTGCTTGGCCTGCTGCATGACGAAAGGGGCCCGCTGCTGGCAGCCGTATCGGTGACCGCCGTCGCCGCCCTGTTCGAGCTGTTGCCCTATTGGCTGCTCTATCAATCCATCGTGCTGGTGCTGTCCGGTACGCAGGTTGCCGATGGATTGCTCCGCCTCGCGGGGTGGATGGCCGTGGCGCTGGTGGCCAAGTACGGGCTGTATTCCTTCGCCTACTACCTCAGCCACCGCGCGGCCTATCAAGTCCTCGCGAACCTGCGACGGGACCTGGCCCGGCGGCTGGTGTGGGCGCCACTCACCTGGCTGCAAGGCTACAGTTCAGGCGAGTTGAAGAAGATCATCATGCAGGACGTGGAACGGTTGGAGCAGTTCATCGCCCACCACTCGGTCGAATGCATGGCCGCGCTGGCCGGCCCCCTGTTCGTGGCGCTGTTTCTGCTCTGGCTGGACTGGCGGCTGGCGCTGGCGGCCCTGGCGGTGGTGCCGTTGGCGGCCCAGACGCAGTGCCTGTTCATGCGCGGTATGGGCGACCGCATTGGGGACTTCGATCAGGCCGTCGGCGAACTGAGCGGGACCACGGTCGAGTATGTACGCAACATCCCGGTCATGAAGGCCTTCCGGCAGGAGGCAGGCTCCTTCCTCCGCATGCGCAGTGTACTGGACCGTTACCAAGGCCTAGTCACCGCAGTCATCCGCCGCACCATACCGGGCTGGTCGGTGTTCACGGTGCTGCTCAGCGCCAACATCTTCTTCATCCTGCCGACTGGCGTGTGGCTGGTGGGCCAGGGCGCGCTGTCCCTGCCGGACCTGATCCTGGCGGTGATGCTCGGCACCGGCATGCTCAAGCCGCTCTTCAAGGTGGCACGCCTCTCGTCCGAGATCCGTGAAATCCTGGGTGGCGTGCGCCGTATCGCCCCCTTCCTCGCCTGGTCGCCACCCGACCGTAGATCTCCGGCCGCGCTGGCCGCCACGCCGGGGGTCAGCTTCGACGCCATCTCCTTTGCCTACGACGACACGCCGGTGCTGCACGATCTCAGCTTTGAACTGCCGCCCGGAAAACTGACTGCCATGGTCGGGCCCTCCGGGGCGGGCAAATCCACCGTCGCCCATCTGCTGGGCGGGCTGGCCCGGCCGCAACAAGGGACCATCCGATTGGATGGCATCTCCCTGGATACCCTCGACGAAGCGCAGCGGGCCTCGCTGGTCTCGGTGGCCACCCAGGAGGCCTTTCTGTTCCGCGGCACGCTGATGGAGAACCTGAAGCTGGCATGCCCCGAAGCCGACGAGGCGACGGTTCGGCAGGCTGCCCGCGTCGCCCAGGCCGATGCCTTCATCTCGGCGCTGCCCGAAGGCTACGACACACGCGTCGGCGAGCGCGGGGTGCGCCTTTCCGGCGGAGAGCGCCAGCGCATCGCCATCGCCCGCGCCCTGCTGGCCGACTCACCCGTGCTGGTACTGGACGAGGCGACCGCGTTCGCCGACAGCCTGACCGAGCGGGCCTTCTACAAGGCGCTGCACGAGGCGTACCCGCACAAGACGCTGCTGGTGATCGCCCACCGCCTCTACACCATCGAACAGGCCGACCAGGTACTGGTCATGGAGAGCGGCCGACTCGTGGACGCGGGTCGCCATGTCGAGCTCCTCGCCCGATGTGAACTCTATCGGCGGTTATGGCACCGGCAGAGCGTCGGCGAGAGCTGGACGATCGGAGAGGAGGAGTTGCTCGATGCCGGCGTTTCTTGATCTCCTGAAGCGTGTGATCCAGGCGGGCCAGCGAGGCCCACGCCTGTTCTATTGGGGTTTGTCGCTGCGGGTAATGGAGCGCGTCTTCTCCATCGCCCCCTTCTTTCTCGCCTATGCCTGGTTCGATGAGCTGCTGCAGAAGAGCGGCACAGGCCTGGAGCTTGTGGAAACGATCGGCAACGATGACCGGATGGTGACGTACGGCGTGGCACTGGGCGTCCTCCTGGCCGGGCAACTCGTCTTCTCTTATCTTGGCCAGCTGCAGAGCTTTACCGGGGCCTACGAGCTCACTGCTTCCTACAGGGAAACGGTAATCGACCATGTGCGGCGCCTGCCTCTGGGCGCTCTGCAGCAGGAAAGCTCCGGGCGCCTGGCCTCGGTGCTCACCGACGACGTCAACCGGGTGGAGAAGATCTTCACCCACCTGACGGCCGAATGGGTGGCCGCGGCGGCCGTGCCCTTTCTGTTCGTGATCGCTTTGCTCTGGATCGATTGGCGCCTGGCATTTAGCCTGGTCGTCACGCTGCCGCTGGCCGTGGCGGCGCTCAATGCGGCCCGCCGCTTCTTCCTTGCCCGCGCCGATCGCAAGCAGGAGCAGTTCCTGGAGGTGTCCGGCCTGCTGGTGGAGTTCGTCACCGGCATACGCACCCTGCGGCTGTTCAACCGCGCCGGAGCCTGGTGGGAGCGGCTGGACCGGCGCTTCGAGGCGATCCGCAACAGCAGCATGGGGGTCGAGGCCTGGGCCGGCGGCTCGGTGCAGCTCTATCGCCTCTGCCTGGAACTGGGATTGGTGGCGCTGCTGCTGTGCGGCGCCTGGCTGGCCAAGGGTGACGGACTCGCGCCGCTGCACTGGCTCCTGTTCGCGATGGTCGCCTACAAGCTGCTCGACCCCCTGCTGGACGCCGCCGCCTTGCTCACGGAGCTGCGCGCCATGGCCCGGAGCGAGGTCCGGGTTCAGGCGCTGCTCGACCGCCCACCTCTCCCCGATTCGCCAAAACCTGCCGAGCCCGACGGGTTCGAGGTGGCCTTCGAGGGCGTCGGCTTTCGTTATGACGCCGGCGCCGAGTGGGTGCTCAGGGATGTCTCCTTCCGCGCACCCCAAGGCCGGATCGTCGCCGTGGCCGGCCCCTCGGGCAGCGGCAAGAGCACCCTGCTGCACCTCCTGGCCCGCTTCTTCGATCCACAGGAGGGCCGGATCACCCTCGGTGGCGTCGACCTCCGCGACCTGGGTCCGGACCGGCTCTACGACCACCTGAGCTTCGTGTTCCAGGACGTCCAGCTGTTCGACGGCAGTGTGTTGGAGAACGTACGCATCGGTCGTCCAGACGCCACCGACGCCGACGTGATGGCCGCCTGCCGTGCCGCCTGGTGTGACGAGTTCATCCGGCAACTCCCACAGGGTTATGAAACCCCCATCGGCGAAAACGGCCAGCGCCTCTCCGGCGGCCAGCGCCAGCGGCTCTCCATCGCCCGCGCCCTGCTGAAGGACGCCCCGGTGCTTCTGCTCGACGAGGCCACCGCCTCGGTCGATCCGGAAGCGCAGCATGAGATACAGGAGGCAATCTCGCACCTGATCAAAGGGCGCACCGTGATCGTGATCGCCCATCGGCTGCACACCATCCAACACGCCGACCAGATACTGCTGCTCGCACAGGGGCGGATCATCGAGCGCGGCTCCCACGACGAACTCCTCCGGGCTGGAGGGCTGTATCGCGACATGTGGGCCTTGCAGACCGTCACGCAGTGAGTCCCCTTTCATCACGGGTTTCACCGCACGCAAAGCCGCTGTTTCGATTGATATAATCGCCCGATGACAAGGACAGAACTCATCGAGCGTCTCACACAGCGCTTCCCCCAGCTTGTCGCGCGGGACGCGGAAGACGCGGTGAAGGGGATCCTCGGCGCCATGACCGATACACTCAGCCGTGGCGGCCGCATCGAGATTCGCGGCTTCGGCAGCTTTTCGCTGAACTACCGGCCGCCACGCGTGGGCCGCAACCCCAAGTCAGGCGAGACGGTGCATGTCTCCGGAAAGTACGTGCCCCACTTCAAGTCCGGCAAGGAGTTGCGGGAACGGGTGGATGTTGCCCCCATTGTGACCGCCGCCCACAAAAGGGCCGCCTGAGGGGGGCCTCGTCGTCCGACGGACCTGCACCGTTTCAATCTCGCCGATCGCCCAGGCAAGCATCGAACGCAACCGAACCCGCCGATAGCCCACCTCCTCGTTTCTCCACAGAAACTGTGGATAACTCTCTCGATAAGTCCACCACCCTCCGACGCATCACAGCCCCGCAGCGGTGACGCATTTTCGAGCAAGGAGCTTCCTGCAATTCGATAAATCGGCAAAGCGACGAATCACATTGTTTGCTGATGCGCCCTTCCCGGATGGCGATGGTATCGGTTCGACATCGCCGAGAGCCGATCCATGCAATCCGCCCTTCCGTCCCGTTGGACGGCGCGCAGTGGCCTGTTGCTGGCCACCACCCTGGCGGCAGGCTGCGCGAGCGCACCGCCGTCGTCGCCTCCTGTCGCCCCAGCGCAAGCCGTCGAATCGGTGGCACCACCACCGGCTTACGTCCCGGTGGTGCGCTACGGCCGCTATACCCTGGTCGAACTCGCACCGACCGCTGCCCAGCAGGACCTGCTGCTCCAAGTGGTCGACGTGGCCGTGCCGGACACCCTGCACGCCAGCGTCGGAGATGCCCTGCGACACGTCCTGCAGCGTTCCGGCTATCGCTTGTGCGACGCGCACGATGCCGATGCGCTGCTGACCTTGCCGCTGCCGGCGGCCCACTACCGGCTCGGTCCGGTCGTGCTGCGCGATGCACTGCTGACCCTGGCCGGCCCGGCCTGGGACCTGCAGGTCGATCACGGCACGCGCCAGGTCTGCTTCACCCAAGCCCAGCCGGATGTCCCTGAGCCACCGCGACCAACCCTCCCGGACACCGGCCATCAGGCCGAGACATTTCCGCTTTCGACGGAGGTCCAGCCATGACCGTCGCGCCGGCTTCAGCCGACCGGCGGCGCACGACGCTGCTGCGCGTCGCCACCGCCACCTGGCTGCTGCTCATCAGTGCCGTCGTACTGATCGATCACGTCGCGCTTTCGGACCTGGCCGAGCAGGCCGAGACCCGAGCACCCGGCGCACAGGTGGCCGTACTCGAAGGCCGTCTGGCCGAACTTGCCGAGCAGGTCGAACTGGTTCGGCGGCAACCCGCCGCCGTGACACAGGCACGCTACGATACCGAGCACCAGGCCGTGACCCAGCGTCTGGCCGACATCGAACTGGCGCTGGGTGAGCGCCTGGTCGCCGGCGATCTGCGGCCTCTGCAGGATCGCCTGGCTCACCTGGAAGCGCGGCAGGCACTTCGCCCGACATCCCAAGCCGCACCGCGTCCACCCGCCCCGGAGAGACCCAGGCCGAAACCGGCTGGGCCGTCTTTCCAGCTGCTCGGTGTCGAGTTGCGCGCCGACGAGCGCTTTCTGTCGATCCGGCCGCATGGGGCGAGCGCGCTGTCCCAGGTCCGCCTGCTGCGTGTCGGCGAGGAAGAAGACGGCTGGCGGCTCGAATCCATCGAGGAAGGGCACGCCACGTTTCATCAGGCTGGCGAGCACCTTCGCATCGCCGTTCCGGCGCATCAGGGCGGCTCACGATGAAGCGCCACCGCTTGGCTCCGATCCTCGCAGCACTCCTGTCGGCACTTGCCCTCCCCCATGCCGCGACCGCACAGGACACCGGAGGCACCGCAGCCTCTGTGATCGTGCCCAGCCGCGAACGGCCGGTGGCCACGATCCGCAGCGAGGAGCAGCAGGCACGCGACTGGGGACTGCAGACCGACGAATGGGCGCGCTACCGCGAACTGATGCAAGGCCCCCTGGGCGTCTATTCGCCCAACCTCGACCCACTCACGGCCCTGGGCATCGAAGCGCGCTCCGACGAGGAGCGTCGCCGCTACGCGGAATTGCAGGTGCAGGCCGAAGCCCGCCGCGTCGAGAAGATGCTCGCCTACCAGCGCGCCTACGACGCGGCCTGGCAGCGGTTGGCACCCGGCATGCAGCGGGTCAGCCTGCCCGGTATCAGCCCGGCCACGTCGGCCGCCGGCCTCGTGCAAAGCACGGGCCGCACCGCGGTCTTCGTCAAGGATGGCTGCGCCGCCTGCGACCAGGCGGTGCAGCGGCTGCAGGCCTCCGGCGCCGAGTTCGACGTCTACGTGGTCGGCAGCCGTGCAGACGATACGCACATC
>NZ_WTVM01000099.1 GCF_012910885.1 Azoarcus taiwanensis
GATAATGACCTACGTAGTGACCGAATCCTGTATCCGCTGCAAATACACCGATTGCGTGGATGTCTGTCCCGTCGATTGTTTCCGGGAGGGGCCGAATTTTCTTGTCATCGATCCGGAAGAGTGTATTGACTGTACGCTTTGCGTCGCAGAATGTCCGGTCGAGGCGATTTACGCTGAGGACGATGTGCCGGACGATCAGCGCGATTTCATCGCGCTCAATGCGGAGCTTTCGCGGCAATGGGGGCCGATCGTCGAGCGCAAGGATGCGCTTCCTGACGCAGACGATTGGGCGCAGCGCAAGGACAAGCTCTCGGAGCTGAAGCGCTGAATTCTGCAGACCTGCATTGTTGAGAAAGGGGCAGGACGAAACCAGGAATTGAGGCGCAGGGCTGGGCGCGAACTACAGGGATAGCCGTCGCTTCCGCGGGGATGAGCAATGCCGCTGTGCGCCCCAAGGCCTGTTTTCGCGTTTCGGCATTGCGGAGCGGACGGCCAGTACGGGTGTTCCCTTGTTGGTCGCTGCATCCCGATACACTAAGATGGCACCGCGTAGCTCACGGAGAATGGCAAATGCTGGTTAGCGAGATACTTGCGATCAAGGGAAAGGTCTTATATACGATCGCGCCCGAGCGCCCGCTTGGCGAGGCCGTTGAAGTCATGAACGAGCAGGATGTCGGTTCGGTCGTGGTATTTTCCGGTGGCAAGATGGCAGGTATCCTGACTTTTCGGGAGGTCTTGCGCGCTGTGCAGGCCGGCGGTTCAGGCTGGGCGGAGATGCCGGTCGGCGACGCGATGCTGGCGGAACCGTTGACCGCGGCGCCGAACATGGAAATGGATGAGTTGCGGCGTCTGATGATCGAGCAGCATCAGCGCTATCTTCCGGTCATGGATGGCGGTACGCTGATGGGCGTGGTTTCCTTCCACGATGTCGCCAAGGCGGTCCTCGAGGAGCAAAGCTTCGAGAACCGTATGCTCAAGAATTACATTCGCAACTGGCCCGAAGAGGCCGGGGAAGCGTAAGAAATCGACGAGCCAAAGCCGCCGGCAAGTCCGGCGGTCCAGGCTCGGGTTGGAGGCGGTGCGCCTGACGCATCGTGACGCCTAGGGAGGGCGGAGCCGGTGAAGCATGACTTCACTGGCGCTTTTTCCAACCTGAAGACAAGGAGACATCATGGAAAAGGTCTGGCTTAAGACCTATCCCGAGGGCGTGCCCGCCGAGATAGACGTCGATCAGTACTCATCGATCGGCGATCTTTTCGAGGAAGGGGTGAGAAAGTTCGCGGATCGCGAAGCCTACACCTGCATGGGTAAGTCGATCACCTACGCAGAACTCGATCGCCTCTCGGCGGCCTTTGCCGCCTACCTCCAGCAGGTCATCAAGCTGCCACCGAAAGCGCGTGTGGCACTGATGATGCCCAACGTCCTGCAGTATCCGGTGGCGATGTTTGGCGTGCTGCGCGCGGGATACACGGTGGTTAACGTCAACCCGCTCTACACTCCGCGTGAGCTCGAGCATCAGCTCAAGGACTCCGGAGCCGAGACGATTGTCATCGTCGAGAATTTCGCACACACGCTTGAGCAGGTGATAGGGCGGGTGCCGATCGCCAACGTGGTGGTCACGAGCCTCGGCGAGATGCTGGGCTTCCCCAAAGGTATGATCGTTGATTTCGTCGTGCGACGGATCAAGAAGATGGTGCCCGCCTGGAATCTGCCCGGTGCGGTGAGAATGACCAGTGCGCTCAAGCTGGGCGCGGCCGAGCGCTTGCAGCCCGTTGACGTCGGGCATGAGGATATCGCCTATCTGCAGTACACCGGCGGCACAACAGGCGTGGCCAAAGGCGCGGTACTCACGCATCGGAACATCATCGCCAACCTTCAACAGGCGCATGCGTGGATTGGATCTCATGTCAAAGAGGGGAGCGAGATCATCATTACCGCCTTGCCCCTGTATCACATCTTCTCGCTGACCGCGAACTGCCTGACCTTCTTCAAGCTCGGTGCGACCAATGTGTTGATCACCAATCCGCGTGATATTCCCGGCTTCATAAAGGAGATGGGTAAGCACCGTTTCACGGTGATTACAGGGGTCAATACCCTGTTCAATGCCCTGCTGCACAACCCTGAGTTCGCCAAGCTCGACTTTTCGTCGTTCAAGCTTGCGCTTGGTGGCGGCATGGCGGTTCAGCAGGCGGTGGCCGAGAAGTGGCAAGCGGTGACTGGCAAGCCGCTGATCGAGGCCTACGGCCTGACCGAAACCTCTCCGGCTGCGACGATCAATCCACTGACGATTACGGCATTCACCCACTCGATCGGTCTGCCGATCTCGTCGACCGAGATCAGCATCCGCGACGATGAGGGCAAGGAAGTCGGAATCGGGCAGCCGGGAGAGTTGTGCATCCGGGGGCCTCAGGTGATGCGCGAGTACTGGAATCGCCCGGAGGAGACCGCCAAGGTATTCACAAGTGATGGGTTCTTGAGGACCGGCGATATTGCGACTGTGGATGAGGCCGGTTTCGTGAGACTCATCGACCGGAAAAAGGACATGATTCTGGTGTCCGGTTTCAACGTCTTTCCGAATGAAGTGGAAGACGTGGTTGCGACTCATTCCGGTGTCCTCGAAGTCGCCGCCGTCGGGGTGCCGGACGAAAGAAGCGGTGAGGCGGTCAAGCTCTTCGTGGTGCGTAAGGATCCGCAGTTGACCAAAGAGGCAATCATCGCTCACTGCCGGGAGAACCTTACAGCCTACAAGGTGCCGCACATCATCGAGTTCCGCGACGAGTTGCCGAAAACCAACGTCGGCAAGGTACTGCGGCGCATGCTCCGCGACGGCAAGGCTTGAGAGAAGGGACGTGCGCGCATCGCTTGGCAGCGATGCGCGCACGTCCCAACTGGATTTTTTTCTTGTGCTGCAATGCATATGCCGGCTAGAATCCGAGCAGTCCTGTAGCGACAAACTCATGAACGCAATTTCCCTGAACCTCGCTGTAGTCTCGATCGTACGCGTAGTAGTAGGCGTAGGCGGTCGCGCGTCGCAAGGGTAGGGAAAGCAGGCTAACCGATTCCAACCCCCGCCGGCGCGCAAGCCCGGCGGGGGTTTTGTTTTTTTTGGCCGCCGGATTTGCAGGACCGGACCTTAGATCCAGAGGAGTGAACCATGAAGCAGATGACCGGCGCGCAACTGATTGTGCGCCTGCTCGAGCGGCAGGGCGTGCGAACTATCGCGGGCATCCCCGGCGGCGCAATATTGCCGCTTTACGATGCTTTGTCAGGCAGTGACGTGATTCGCCATGTGCTCGCCCGGCATGAACAGGGCGCGGGTTTCATGGCGCAGGGCATGGCGCGGGTTTCCGGGCGCCCCGAAGTCTGTTTCGCCTCCAGCGGTCCCGGCGCGACCAACCTAGTCACGGCGATCGCCGATGCGATGCTCGACTCCATCCCGATGGTCGCCATCACCGGTCAGGTGCCGCTGCCGATGATCGGGACCGATGCATTCCAGGAGGTGGACATCTACGGCATCACGGTGCCGATCACCAAACACAACTTCCTGGTGCGCTCGGCCACCGAGTTGCTCGAAGTGATCCCGGAAGCCTTCCGCCTGGCAATGTCCGGTCGGCCCGGTCCGGTACTCGTCGATGTGCCCAAGGATGTGCAGAACCAACTGATCGAGATCGAGACCTTGCCTGAACCCGCAGAGCCGGACCCGGCGCCGGTACTCGATCTGGCTGCCATCGAACGTGCCGCGGAAATGATCAACGCAGCAGAGCGGCCGGTGCTGTACCTGGGTGGTGGTGTGATTCACAGTGGTGCGTCGCAACAGGCGGTGACCCTGGCGGAACAGGCAAGCCTGCCGACGACGATGACGTTGATGGGGCTCGGGGCGCTGCCGCTCGACCATCCGCTGTCCATCGGCATGCTCGGTATGCATGCCGCGCGCTACACCAACTTCGTGCTCGAGGAGGCGGATCTGCTGATCTGTGTCGGGGCGAGATTCGACGACCGGGCGATCGGCAAGGCGGCACAGTTCTGTCCGAACGCCAACATCATCCACATCGATGTCGATCCGTCCGAACTGCACAAGATCAAGACGGCCCATGTCGCGATCAATGGCGACGTCGCCAAAGTGCTCGACGCGCTCCTTCCGCAGGTCAAGGTCAAGCTGCGCGATGCCTGGCTCGCCCAGGTCGACGGGTTGCGCAATCGCTACCCGATGGAGATGCCGGCTCGCGACGACCCGCGCAGCCACTACGGGCTGATTCACGCGGTGGCTTCGGCGCTCGACGACGAGGCGATCATCACGACCGACGTCGGTCAGCACCAGATGTGGGTGGCGCAGGCTTATCCGTTCAGGCGCCCGCGACAGTGGCTGACCTCGGGCGGCCTTGGCACCATGGGTTTCGGTATGCCAGCGGCGGTCGGCGCGGCACTTGCCGCGCCCGAGCGGACGGTGGTGTGCTTCTCGGGCGATGGCAGCTTGTTGATGAATATCCAGGAGCTGGCAACGCTTGCCGAAGAAGGGCTCAACGTCAAGATCGTCTTGATGAACAACAACTCGCTTGGCCTGGTGTACCAGCAGCAGAACCTCTTCTATGGCAAGCGTGTGTTTGCATCGAAGTATCGCGGGGCTCCCAACTTTCTGCGGATCGCAGAGGGCTTTGGCATTGCCGCGGTGGATCTGGATGCCGCCGCCAATCCCGCCGAGACCCTGGCGCAGGCCTTGTCTGCGCCCGGCCCGTGCCTGATTCACGCGTCCATCGACCGTGAGCAGTTCGTGTTCCCCATGGTGCCGCCGGGTGCGGCCAACACCGAGATGATCGGAGGCTGAAATGATCGAGCAAGTTGCTGAACCCCTTGAGCAGGCGGGCATCACCAAAGTGGTGCTCGAGCTCGATGTGAACAACCACCCGGGCGTCATGAGTCATATCTGCAACCTCTTCGCGCGTCGGGCGTTCAACGTCGAAGGGATTCTTTGTATGCCGACGCCGAACACCGACCGCAGCCGCATCTGGTTGCTGGTGTTCGAGGATCGACGCCTCGAGCAGATGATTCTTCAGCTCGAGAAGCTGGTCGACGTGCTTGCGGTCCGCCGACACGGCGCCGAGCACGAGGTTTTCGTGCGTCTCGAGCAGTTCTTCCACTGATCGCGCGATTGCGGGTGCGGCGGGAGGCGCGTGTCTCCCGCCATGCTAAACTCGCGCGCCTTGAAGACAACAACTACGCGAGCGGGCCATGTCCGGAAACACCTTCGGCAAACTCTTCTGCGTGACTTCGTTCGGCGAGTCGCACGGACCAGCCATTGGCTGTGTGGTGGATGGCTGTCCGCCGGGACTCGCCATCGATGTGTCCGATATTCAGCGTGAGCTCGACCGGCGCAAGCCGGGCACCTCGCGTCACGTCACCCAGCGTCGGGAGCCGGATGAGGTCGAGATTCTGTCCGGGGTTTTTGAAGGGGTGACCACTGGTGCGCCGATCGGCTTGCTCATCCGCAATACCGATCAGCGCTCGCGCGATTACGGCAACATCGCCGACACTTTCCGGCCGGGGCATGCCGACTATGCCTACGAGCAGAAATACGGTTTGCGTGACTATCGCGGTGGCGGTCGTTCATCCGCACGCGAGACCGCGGTGCGTGTCGCAGCTGGTGCGATTGCTCGCAAGTGGTTGCGCGAACGCTATGGTGTGGTGATTCGCGGTTACATGGCTCAACTCGGCGAAGTCGAGATTCCGTTCGTCGACTGGAACGAGGTTGACTGCAATCCGTTCTTCGCGCCGAATGCGGCCATGGTGCCGCAGCTCGAGGACTACATGGACACCTTGCGCAAGTCCGGGGATTCGATCGGGGCGCGTATCAACGTGGTGGCGACAGGCGTGCCGCCGGGTTGGGGTGAGCCGGTCTATGACCGCCTGGACGCGGACATTGCGCATGCGATGATGGGCATCAACGCGGTCAAGGGCATCGAGATCGGCGCAGGTTTTTCCAGTGTGGCGCAGCGCGGCACCGAACACTCCGACGAAATGACGCCCGAGGGCTATGTCAGCAATAACGCCGGCGGTGTTCTGGGAGGAATCTCCACCGGGCAGGACGTGATCGTCAGCATGGCGATCAAGCCGACCTCAAGCATCCGCCTCGACCGGCGCTCCATCGATCGAAGTGGCAAGCCGGTGGTGGTCAACACCCATGGCCGTCACGACCCCTGCGTTGGTATCCGCGCGACCCCGATCGCCGAGGCGATGCTGGCGCTGGTGCTCATCGATCATGCCTTGCGCCAGCGTGCTCAAGGGATGGACGTGAATAGCCAAACGCCGGTCATTCCGCGCCTCAGCCCGGATGGAGAGCAGAGCCCTCCGGCACCGACCGAATAACTGTCAGGCGTCAAAGACACGTTTTCGTGTTGCCGGTCTTGCGAGGCATGCCGCTGCGTCCCGAAATCGATGTCGCGGGCCATTAGAATGACGTGATGCTTCCTTTCTGGCGCCTGTCCGGCTACTACTTCGCCTATTTCGCGTTCATTGGCGCATTCGCGCCGTATTTCACTCTTTACCTGCAGTCACTGGCATTTTCGGCGACAGACATCGCGATACTGATGTCGTTGATGCAGTTGATGCGAATCATCGCTCCCAATCTGTGGGGTTGGTTGTCGGAGCGTACCGGCGTGCGAATGCCCATCGTACGGGTCTCGGCGCTCGCGAGTCTGCTCGGCTTCTGCCTGTTCTTCGTCACCAGCGACTTCTTCGGGGTTTTCGTCGCGATGGCGCTGATGAGTTTTTTCTGGAGCGCCGCGCTCCCGCTGGTGGAGAGCACGACGTTCAATCATCTGGGCGGGGAAGGGCATCGCTACGGCACCATCCGTTCCTGGGGCTCGGCCGGTTTCATCGTCGCGGTACTGCTCATTGGTTACGCGCTCGACCATCTGCCGGTGTCCTCGCTGCTGTGGATGAGCACCTTGATTCTCGCGACGATCCTGCTGTGCGCAGTATGGGTACCGGAAGCCGGGCGTCCGGTAGAGGCGCGGCTCCCGGCCAGCCTCGCGACAACGTTGAGGCAGCCCCATATACAGGCACTTTTCGGGGCCTGTTTCTTCATGTCGGCCGCCCATGGTGCGCTCTACGTTTTCTACTCCATCTATCTGGTCGAGAACGGTTATGGCAAGTCGCTTGTCGGATGGATGTGGACGCTTGGTGTGCTGTCGGAGATCGTGGTGTTCCTGCTGATGCCGCGCATGGCAAGGCGCTTCAGCATGCGTTCGGTGTTGCTGTTTGCGTTTGCTGCCGCGGTCGTACGCTTCGTAATGATCGGTTGGGGTGTCGGGAGCCTGCCGATACTTGTTGTTGCACAACTGCTCCACGGCGCGACATTCGGCGCCTATCATGCAGCGGCGATCACGCTGGTAAACCGATGGTTTCCCGGCAGATTACAGGCGAGTGGGCAAGCCTTGTACGGCAGCCTGTCGTTTGGCGCCGGCGGTATGATCGGAGGCTTGCTCAGCGGTTTTACCTGGGACAGCATCGGTGCGGCCTGGACGTTTACGATCGGATCGGGGTTCGCGCTGATTGGGCTGGTTTGGCTGATTCGCGGTTTGCTCGAGCCGCGTGAAGACTGAGGGTTCAAAGGATGTTCGGACGTTCGAGACTATTGCTTGTCGCGCTGCTTGCGCTGTTGCTCGGTGCGTGTCAGACGGTGCAGACCACCGGGGCCGGCGCGGTGGGTGTTCAACGCCAGCAGATGATGATGGTTTCCGCGCAGGAGGTCGAGCAGGCCTCCGCGCTGCAATATCGCGAGGTCATCGAAGCGGCACGCAAAGCCGGAAAACTGGACCGCGATGCCCGTCAGGTCGCACGGGTGCGCACTATCATGAACCGGCTTGTGCCGCATACCGGCGCATTCCGTGCAGATGCGCCGCGCTGGGCGTGGGAGATCCATGTTCTGCAGTCTGATGATCTCAACGCGTGGTGCATGGCCGGGGGCAAGATGGCGATCTACTCGGGGTTGATCGAGCGCCTGCAACTGACCGACGACGAGATCGCCGCGGTGATGGGGCATGAGATGGCACATGCCTTGCGCGAGCATGCGCGGGAGCGTGTGTCGCGAAGCATGGCGACCGGGATGGGGGTGTCGATTGCGAGTGCGGTACTCGGCGTCGGCGGGCCCGGGCAGGACATCATGTCGTCCATCGCCCGAGTCACGTTCGAGTTGCCGCATTCCCGCCTGCATGAAACCGAGGCCGACCGGATCGGTGTCGAACTGGCGGCGCGAGCCGGTTACGACCCGAGAGCCGCGGTGACGCTGTGGGACAAGATGGCGACCCGGTCCGGGGCGGCACCACCTCAATGGCTGTCCACCCATCCGGCTCACGCGAACCGAAAGCGCGAGCTGACCGAGGCCGCCAATCGCGTGATGCCACTCTACGTAGGCGCGAGACGGTGACTTTGCCTGATATCGCGGGAGGGCGGCAACGCTATTCAGCGTTGGCGCCCTGTGAAATAATTGAACGTTTCGATTCAGTGGAAGTGATCGGATGAAGCCCCAAACCTTGTACGAGAAACTCTGGGAGAGCCATCTCGTCCGTCAGCAGGACGACGGTACCGCGCTGATCTACATTGACCGCCATCTGGTCCATGAGGTCACCAGCCCGCAGGCCTTTGAGGGCCTCAAGCTGGCCGGCCGCAAGCCGTGGCGGGTCAGTTCGATTGTCGCTACCGCCGACCACAACACCCCGACCGACCATTGGGACGAGGGCATCAAGGATCCGGTGTCGCGCACCCAGGTTGAGACGCTGGACGCCAACATTCGCGAGTACGGTGCGCTGACCTATTTCCCGTTCCGTGACGAGCGCCAGGGCATCGTGCATGTGATCGGGCCCGAGAACGGTGCGACCCTTCCCGGCATGACCGTGGTCTGCGGCGACTCGCATACGTCCACGCACGGCGCGTTTGCCTGTCTCGCGCACGGTATCGGCACCTCCGAGGTCGAGCATGTGCTCGCAACCCAGTGTCTGCTGCAAAAGAAGTCGCGGACCATGCTGGTGCGGGTCGATGGCGAAGTTGGGCCGGGCGTGACCGCCAAGGACATCGTGCTCGCCATCATCGGGCGTATCGGCACCGCTGGCGGAACCGGCTTTGCGATCGAGTTCGGTGGCTCTGCGATCCGTGCGTTGTCGATGGAAGGCCGGATGACGGTGTGCAACATGGCGATCGAGGCGGGTGCGCGTGCCGGTCTGGTGGCGGTGGATGACACCACCATCGACTACCTGCGTGGCAAGCCCTACGCCCCGAGCGGGGATGCTTGGGACAAGGCGGTTGCCTATTGGCGTACCCTGCATTCGGATGCCGGTGCCGAGTTCGACAAGGTCGTCGTACTCGATGCGAGCGAGATCGAGCCGCAGGTTACCTGGGGCACCTCGCCCGAGATGGTTGCCGGTGTCACTGGCCGGGTGCCGAATCCAGCCTCGATCGATGACCCGGTCAAGCGCGACGGCGTCGAGCGCGCGCTCAAGTACATGGGTCTGTCGCCGGACATGCCGATCGGCGAGATTCCGGTCGATCAGGTCTTCATTGGCTCATGTACCAATTCGCGCATCGAGGATTTGCGCGAGGCAGCCAAAGTGGCGCGGGGCCGGCGTAAGGCGGACAGCGTCAAACGGGTGCTCGTGGTGCCGGGTTCGGGCCTGGTCAAGCGCCAGGCCGAGGCCGAGGGCTTGCACGAGGTGTTTCTGGCGGCGGGTTTCGAGTGGCGCGAACCCGGTTGTTCGATGTGCCTGGCGATGAACGCCGACCGCCTCGAGGCTGGCGAGCACTGTGCCTCGACATCCAACCGGAACTTCGAAGGGCGCCAGGGTGCTGGCGGACGAACTCACCTGGTCAGCCCCGCAATGGCGGCCGCGGCCGCGGTCGAGGGGCGCTTCGTGGATGTGCGTAATCTGCTGTGAGGAGAATGGCATGAAACTGACCGCAATGGTGCTTGGCGCGTTGTTCATCGGGTTGGCTTTGGCTGGTTGCAACACCATTCATGGCGTCGGCAAGGATATCGAGAAGGGTGGCGAAGCCATTCAGAGGGCCGTGAAATAATGAACGCATTCAAGTTACTGGACGGCTTGGTGGCGCCGCTTGATCGCGCCAATGTCGATACCGATGCAATCATCCCCAAGCAATTCCTCAAGTCGATCAAGCGCAGCGGCTTTGGGCCGAACCTGTTCGACGAATGGCGTTATCTCGACCACGGCGAGCCTGGCCAGGATTGCAGCGCGCGCCCGAAGAACCCGGATTTCGTCCTCAATCAGCCGCGCTATCAGGGCGCGCAGGTTCTGCTCACCCGTGACAACTTCGGGTGTGGCAGTTCGCGAGAGCATGCGCCCTGGGCGCTGGAGGATTTCGGCATCCGGGTGCTGATCGGGCCGAGTTTTGCAGACATTTTCTTCAACAACTGTTTCAAGAACGGCTTGCTGCCGATCGTGATTCCCGCAGAGACCGTCGATACGCTTTTTCGCGAATGCGTGGCTACCGAGGGCTATCGACTGGCGATCGATCTCGAGTCGCAGACGATTACCCGCCCCAACGGCGAGCTGGTGAGATTCGAGGTCGACGCCTTCCGCAAGGAGTGTTTGCTCAACGGTTGGGACGATATCGGTCTGACCCTTCGTCATGCCGAAGAGATTCGTGCCTTCGAGCAGAAGCGCCGTGACATGCATCCCTACTATTTCGCCTGAGTGCCTTGGCCCCGGGCTTGTCTGGAGAAGTGATGAAGATCTGTGTATTGCCGGGTGACGGCATCGGTCCCGAGATCATGGCCGAGGCCGTTCGGGTACTCGAAGCACTCGAACTGGGCTTCGAGATGGAAGAGGCGCTGATCGGTGGCGGTGCGGTGGATGCCACGGGCACTCCCTATCCGGAGGCGACCAGCCGGCTGGCAAAGGCTGCCGATGCAGTCCTGCTGGGCGCTGTAGGTGGCCCGAAATGGGACACGCTCCCGCGTGAGCAGCGCCCCGAGCGAGGCCTCCTGGCAATCCGCAAGGAGCTCGGCCTGTTTGCCAATCTTCGTCCCGCGATTCTCTATCCGGAGCTGGCAAACGCTTCCTCGCTGAAGCCAGAGGTGGTTGCCGGCCTCGACATTCTCATCGTCCGCGAGCTCACCGGTGACATCTATTTCGGTCAGCCGCGCGGGGTCGAGGAGCGTGGCGGCGAGCGCTACGGTTTCAACACCATGCACTACACTGAAAGCGAGATTCGGCGTATCGGTCGGGTCGCGTTCGAGGCCGCTCGCAAACGCGGCAAGCGCTTGTGCTCGGTCGACAAGATGAACGTGCTCGAGACCACCCAGTTGTGGAGGGACGTGATGACCGAGCTCGCGCCCGAGTACCCGGACGTCGAGCTCAGCCACATGCTGGTCGATAACGCCGCGATGCAGCTGGTGCGTGCGCCCAAGCAGTTCGACGTGATGGTCACCGGCAACATGTTTGGTGACATTCTCTCGGACGAAGCCTCGATGCTGACCGGTTCGATCGGCATGTTGCCGTCCGCTTCGCTGGACGAGAACAACAAGGGTTTGTACGAGCCGTCTCACGGCTCTGCGCCGGACATCGCTGGAAAGGGTGTCGCCAACCCGCTCGCCACGATACTTTCGGTGGCGATGATGTTGCGCTATACGTTCGGCCGGGAGGAAGCTGCGCTGCGCGTCGAGGGGGCGGTGAAGAAGGTGCTTGCGCAGGGTTATCGCACCGGTGACATCTTCGAACCGGGGACCAGCCGGGTCGGCACGAGACAAATGGGCGACGCCGTTCTTGCGGCACTTTGAACACAGAACACGGATTCAAGAGGGTAAGCAGATGACAAAGGTTGGTTTGGTCGGTTGGCGCGGAATGGTCGGTTCCGTTCTCATGCAGCGCATGGTCGAGGAGGGCGACTTCGATCACATCGAACCGATCTACTTCTCCACCTCGAACGCGGGCGGCGAAGCGCCGTCTTTTGGCGGCAAGCAGGCCGCCGCGCCGCTGCAGGACGCGAGTAACGTCGAAGCACTCAAGGCTTGCGACATCGTCATCACCTGCCAGGGTGGTGACTACACCAAGGCGGTGTATCCGCAACTGCGGGCCGCGGGCTGGAATGGTCACTGGATCGACGCCGCCAGCGCGCTGCGCATGGCGGACGAATCGGTCATCGTGCTCGATCCGGTCAATATGGACGTCATCAAGAAGGCACTGGCTAACGGCGGTCGCGACTGGATCGGCGGAAACTGCACGGTATCCCTGATGCTGATGGGTCTCGGCGGGCTGTTCCGTCACGACCTGGTTGAATGGGTCTCGGCCATGACCTACCAGGCTGCCTCGGGCGCCGGTGCGCAAAACATGCGCGAGCTGCTGTCGCAGATGGGCGCCTTGCACGATGCGGTCAAGGCTGAGCTCGCCGATCCGGCCTCTGCGATCCTCGATATCGATCGCAAGGTCAGTGAAACCATGCGCTCTGCGGATTTCCCAGTGAAGAACTTCCGTGGCACGGCTTTGGCTGGCAGCCTTATCCCCTGGATCGACGTTCCGGTCGAGCACGGTCAGTCCAAGGAAGAGTGGAAGGGCGGCTCCGAGTGCAACAAGATCCTTGGTCGAGCTGCGTTCCGCAGTGAGGGGAGCATCCCGATCGACGGCCTGTGTGTTCGCATCGGGGCGATGCGCTGCCATTCGCAGGGCCTGACCATCAAGCTCAGGAAGGATGTGCCGCTTGATGAGGTGAGCGACATCATCGCGAGTGCAAACGAGTGGGTTCGCGTGGTACCCAACGAGCGTGAGGTCACCGAGCGCGAGCTGACGCCCGCGGCAGTAACCGGCAAGCTCACGATACCAGTCGGCCGCTTGCACAAGCTTGCCATGGGTCCGGAATACCTCGGTGCATTCACCGTGGGGGATCAACTGCTCTGGGGAGCAGCCGAACCGCTTCGGCGTATGCTCAGGATTCTTCTGGACGCCTGATGTGATAACGCAACAAAGGCCGCCTCGAGCGGCCTTTGTTGCGTTTTGTCGCCCGGTGAGGCGAGACACTGTGAGTCGCGGTTAAAGTTCGGCCGCAAATTGACGTCATTGAACCAAGAAGTTCCATATTAAATAAAGAATTGCTGTCAAAAGCTCAAGAAAATGCTAGATTCGTAACGCGGCTGGTTTCAAGAGTTGCTCAAATACCGATTTGTTTGGCCCTTTTTGGCGCCCGAAGGGGTGTGTCCTACGCTATGACATCTATGAAAACGACGCTAAAGGCAACGCTGGTCGCGACTGCGATCGCAACACTTCCCCTGAGTAGTTTCGCGGCCGGATTGGGAGGTTTGAACGTGCTTAGCGGCCTTGGTCAGCCGCTTCGTGCCGAGATCGAGGTACAGGCGACGCCCGAGGAGCTTCGCACCCTCTCCGCGAGGGTCGCGCCTCCAGATGCCTTTGTTCGTGCAAACGTCGGCTATTCGCCGATCATGTCGGCCTTGAATTTTTCGATCGAAACGCGTGGCAACCGCTCCGTGGTTCGTGTCACCAGCGATCGTCCGATCGATGAACCCTTTCTCGAGATGCTCGTCGAGCTCAACTGGTCGGAAGGGCGTTTGTTGCGTCAATACACTTTTCTGCTGGATCCCGTAGAACTTGCACGGCCGCCGGTTGCGGCCGCTACGATAGACCGTCCCTCTGCTGCGCCAGCCGTCGCACCCCGCCCAGCACCGACTCCTCGCCCGGCTGCAGCCGCCGCTGGTAGCCAGTATCAGGTCGCCAGGGGAGACACACTCCATGGAATCGCGACCCGTAATCGTCCGGCCAATACCACGGTCGAGCAAATGATGATCGCGCTGTTGCGACAGAATCCGGCCGCCTTCGTTGATGGCAACATCAATCGCTTGCGCGCCGGCGCCATCCTTACGATACCGGAAAGCTCAGCAGTACAAGGGATCACGGCTAACGATGCTCGCCGTGAGGTCGTGGCGCAGACGACGGACTTCGAGGCCTATCGCCGAGGACTTGCGACTGCAGTCGCCGAGCGTCCCGCGGCACCTGCCCCGACCGACGCACGCGAACAAGTTGGTGAAATCGTGCCACGCGTTGCCGAGCCCCAAGCGGCGGACCTGCCGCGTGATCGTGTCGAGGTTTCCGGAGCTGCGCAGGAGGGGGTCGATGGCGATCGCGCCGCCCGGCTTCAGGCGCTTGAGGAAGAGCTCGTGGCCCGGGAGCGGTCTTTGGAAGAAGCCTATGATCGCCTGAGCGAGCTTGAGCAAAGCATTCGCGATCTGCAGGGGCTGATCGAGCTTCGTAATACGGCGCTTGCACAAATGCAGGAGCAATTGGCCGCCGCAGGGGTGACCGAGCCCGCAGCGCCGCCGATCGCCGCTGAGCCTGAATCCGAGGCGCCGCCGGCCGCAGTTGAATCCGAGCTCGAGGCGCCCGCCCTGGCCGAAGCCGATGTGGGCGATGTACCGCTCGACGCGGCCGAGCTTGACGTCGCGGACCTTCCGGATCTCGATGCATTGCTCGCTGACGCCGATGTCGCCG
>NZ_WTVM01000009.1 GCF_012910885.1 Azoarcus taiwanensis
TCTTGCTGGAATTAGCGAAGGAAACATGCACCAGCAGTAGGTGAAGCATCAACCAGATAATCCGATGAGATGCCGGTCTGTCTCACTCTCATGCAAAGGTAAGATCAACCATTTAATCCGCTTACCCAGGAACAGAAGGTCGATGAGATCATCGTAGCCGTTCGTGAGCGTCGGGGAGGTGTGCTGCCGATACGCGAGTTGCTCGATTGCAAGGTGCGGGGGGTGAGAGTCTTCGACCTCTCGTCGTTCTTCGAGAGGACCCAAGGTCAGATCCGGATCGACTCTCTGAGAGCGAGCTGGCTCATCTACGGTGACGGATTCAGGCAAGGTTGGGCCAGAACCTTCGTCAAACGGTGCTTCGATCTGAGCGCCTCGATCATTTTGCTCATGATGGCCGCGCCGGTGATGCTTCTCACGGCTTTGCTGATTCTCCTTGAGGATGGGGCGCCTATCTTCTACAAACAGGAGCGGGTGGGACGCGGTGGCCGTGTTTTCAGGGTCATCAAGTTCCGCAGCATGCGGCGCGACGCAGAAGGCGACGGCAAGCCGCGATGGGCCACGGCGAACGACGACCGTACCACTCGGGTCGGGAGGGTCATCCGCAAGTTGCGGATAGACGAGTTACCTCAACTGTTCAATGTCATTGTCGGAGACATGAGCCTGGTGGGGCCGCGCCCCGAGCGCCCGTATTTCGTGGATCAGTTGAGCCAGGAAATCCCCTTCTATGCAGTGCGGCATTGCGTGAAACCCGGCGTGACGGGCTGGGCGCAGGTGCGTTATGCCTATGGTTCGTCGGTCGATGATGCCGTCCAGAAACTCCAGTACGATCTCTACTACGTGAAGAACCATACGCTTGTTCTCGATACGCTGGTCTTGTTCGAGACGGTACGTGTCGTGCTCACTGGAGAAGGCGCGAACTGACCCCACGCGTGAGCGGCCGGCAGGGCATACATATCGTATTATTTGTTTGTAGGCGCGTGCTGCGCGCCTGTTCTGCCGCCATGAGGTGACACTTGTTCGAGATTGCCGCTTGGGGTAGCGGACTTGCTGCCGGCGCTTACCTGTTGTTCCTGGTGTATCTTGGCCTGGCATGGCGAGGTGGCGTGGCCGGCGCGGCGCTGATTGGCGCGGTGACGAGCAGCGTCCTGTGGGGTTTGGCGGGGGGGCTGTATTTTCTTGCCCCTTCCGCAGTGAGCCTGCACCTCGCCATTATCGTCGAGGTGCTCCGTGGCGCTGCCTGGTTCGTATTTCTTGCAGTCCTGATTGCGCCGTTGCTTGGCCAGGGGCAGCGGTGGCCTTATTTTGCTACGGCTGCAGTTGCGGTTGGCCAGCTGTGCACTTGTGTTCGTCGCCGTGTTTCCGGAGCGGGTGGGCGATCCTGTCCGCGCTGTGCTTGCCTTGCTTCTGGCAGGGGTTGTTTTCGGGCTTGTGCTCGTCGAGCAGCTTTTCCGGAATGTCCCTGTGGCGTCCCGCTGGGGCTTGAAACCGCTCTGTCTCGGACTGGCTGCGGGGTACGTCTTCGATCTGTACTTCTTTGCTGACGGCTTCCTGTTCGGCCGACCTGATGTTGATATCTGGGCGGCACGAGGGTTCGTCGCAACGGTGCTCATACCCCTGATCGCCCTTTCCGCTGCGCGTAGTCCTTCCTGGACCGTGAAGATTGCCGTCTCGCGCGAGGTCGTCTTTCACTCCACTGCGCTGGCTTTGTCGGGGGTCTACCTACTGGTCATTGCGGCGGCCGGCTACTACGTCCGGTACTTCGGTGGCGACTGGGGCCGCGTGCTGCAGGTTGCGTTGGTGTCGGCGGGTTTGCTGCTGCTGGGAGTGTTCGTATTTTCCGGGACGCAAAGGGCTCGCCTGCGGGTATTCGTCAACAAGAATCTCTTCCCGTATCGGTACGACTATCGGACAGAGTGGCTGAGGTTTACGCAGGCACTGTCATCAGCTGACGACTCAATGAATCTGGGCCAGTCCGTGATCAAGGCGCTGTCCGACCTCGTTGAAAGCTCAGGGGGAGCGCTTTGGTTGCGGGACAAGGCAGGCATGTTCTTGCCACATGCGCGGCTCAATCATCCGGCAATCGATGTTGCCGAGAGCGCGGACAGCGACTTCTGTCGGTTTCTCGATGAGAGAGAGTGGATCGTCAACCTTGAGGAGG
The DNA here is from genome assembly GCF_012910885.1 of Azoarcus taiwanensis. Classification (GTDB taxonomy): domain Bacteria; phylum Pseudomonadota; class Gammaproteobacteria; order Burkholderiales; family Rhodocyclaceae; genus Azoarcus_F; species Azoarcus_F taiwanensis. The sequence goes on from NZ_WTVM01000009.1 coordinate 2,159, forward strand.
TCCGGATGATGGGGGGGCGGACAAGGTCCGGGAACGCACTACTTCCCGAATGGCTGTCGCGGCTGCCTGACGCTTGGTTGGTGGTGCCGCTGAAATCGGCGGGCACCTTGGTCGGTTTCGTCGTACTCAATTCCGCGCGGACCCGTTTCGAGGTCAATTGGGAGGTGCTCGACCTTCTCAAGACCGCACAGCGACAGGCAGCGAGCTATCTGGCGCGCATGCAGGCTGCCGAGGCGCTGATCGAGTCGCGCAAGTTTGATTCCTTCAATCGCATGTCGGCCTTCGTCGTTCACGACCTCAAGAATCTCGTCGCGCAGCTGTCACTGATGCTCAAGAACGCCGAACGACACCGCGACAATCCGGAGTTCCAGCAGGATATGCTCGATACCGTGGTGCACGTCGAAGCCAAGATGCGCTCCCTGATGCAGCAGTTGCAGGAGAAGAAATCGGTAGAGCCGACGCGCAGGATCGATCTTGGCGCGATGCTCGAAGCCATCCGGGCGTCCAAACGGCACCAGATCCCCGAGCTCGAGCTGGTGTTGTCTCATGGTGATCGAATCGAGGTTGTGGCACATGCCGAGAGACTGCAGCGAGTCATTGGGCATGTGGTGCAAAATGCACTCGACGCCACTGCAGAGGGTGGTAAGGTATCAGTACATTTGGATTGCACAGATGCGAGTAGCGTCAGCGTTATCGTCGCTGACACTGGCTGTGGAATGAGCCAGGAATTCATCCGCAACCGCCTGTTCAAACCGTTCCAGACGAGCAAGTCGAGCGGAATGGGGATAGGCATGTTTGAGACGATGCAGTACATCCGAGAGCTGGGTGGCAGTCTGCATGTCGATAGCACGCCGAATGTCGGGACGACGGTGACGATGAAGTTATCGCGAGCGGGCCGCGGTGAGCGAAAGCAGACAGCCGAGGTGCAGGCGGAGTGATCAGGAACGCAATGAGTGACAGACCCCGAACCCTTCTCATCGTCGAGGACGATCCTGCCCTGCAAAAGCAGATGCGGTGGTCTTTCGACGGTTTCGAGACCGTGGTTGCCAGCGATCGCGAGAGCGCGATCGCGCAGATTCGTCGGCACGAACCGGCCGTGGTGACGATGGACCTCGGGCTACCACCCGAGCCCGACGATGTGGGGGAGGGATTTGGACTGCTGGGCGAGATCATGGCGCTTGCACCGGATACCAAGGTCATCGTTCTCACCGGGCAGCATGATCGCGACAATGCCTTGAAGGCTGTCGCTTTGGGGGCCTATGACTTCTTCGGCAAACCCTTCGAGCCGGACCTGCTCACACTGACCATTGATCGAGCCTTTCGTCTTCATGAATTGCAGCTCGAGAACCGTCGGCTGCGTGATTCCCAGTCGAGCCCCTTGTCGGGCCTGCTGACCCGGGACCCCGGCATGCTGAAGGTATGTCGCACGGTCGAGCGCGTGGCATCGGCCAACGCGACGGTCGCCTTGCTGGGTGAGAGTGGAACTGGCAAGGAAGTCCTGGCGCGCGCGCTGCATGCCTTGTCGCCACGCACCAAACAGCGCTTTGTCGCAGTCAACTGTGCAGCCATCCCCGAGACCTTGCTCGAGAGCGAACTGTTCGGCTACGAGAAGGGGGCTTTTACCGGTGCATCGAAGCAGACACCCGGCAAGATCGAAACTGCGAACAAGGGCACGTTTTTCCTCGACGAGATCGGCGATTTGCCGATGGCCCTGCAGGCCAAGCTGTTGCGCTTTCTCCAGGAACGGGTCATCGAGCGTATTGGCGGCCGCGAGGAGATTCCGGTCGACGTCCGTATCGTTTGTGCGACCCACCGCGATTTGAAGCAGCGGATCAGTGAAGGGCTGTTCCGCGAGGATCTTTATTACCGGCTGGCTGAGCTGGTTGTCGAGATTCCACCGCTTCGCGAGCGTCTTGGTGATGCCCTGTTGCTCGCTCACGCCTTTATTCAGCGCTTTTGTCGTGAGAACGCAAGGCCCGTGTTGGGTCTTAGCGAGGATGCGGTTGCCGCCATCGAGGGGCATGACTGGCCGGGAAATGTCCGGGAGCTCGAAAATTGTCTGAAACGCGCGGTGATCATGGCCGACGGGGTGCGTATCACCGCAGAAGACCTTGGTCTTGACGCGGCCGATGAGACGCTCGAGATGCTCAATCTCAGGCAGGTGAGAGAAGCGGCGGAAAAGCAGGCGGTCATTCGCGTGCTTGCCCGCACCAACAACAACATTGCACGCGCGGCGGAGATCCTAGGGGTCAGTCGCCCATCACTGTACGACATGATGAACAGATACGGATTGAAGAAGGAGAACCAGGATGGCTGATTCTACCCACCCGATGCGTGACGGGCGGCTACGCGTGAAGCCGGCGCGGCTGGTCATGATGCTGTGTCTGTCGGTGACACTGACTGCGTGCGGGCAATCATCGGAGGACATGCTCTCGTCTGCCCGTGACTATCTCGCCAAGAATGACATCAACGCCGCGAGCATCCAGCTGAAGAATGCGCTGCAAAAGGATGGCACGATCGCCGAGGCGCGCTATCTGCTCGGTTCGGTGTATCTCCAGCAGGGTGATGTGCCCGGCGCGGTTCGTGAGTTGCGCCGTGCCTCAGAGCTGGGCTACCCGGCGCGCGAGGTGCTGCCTCTGCTTTCGAGGGCCATGGTTTTGGCGGGGGACTTCGACCGTGTGGTCAGTGACTTTGCGAACACACAGGTTGACGACGCCGCAGCCCAGGCGCGTATCCTGACCAACGTCGGCGATGCCCTGCTTGCGCGGGCAGAGATAGCCGCTGCGCGTGGCTTCTACGAGTCCGCGCTGGTTGCGAACCCTGACGATGTCGACGCTCGCGTCGGGCTTGCTCGCAGCATGTTGTTTGCCGGTGAAGTCGACGCTGCGCTGGCCGAAGCCGAAGCGATCGTCGCGCAAGAGCCGGGAAACGCAGACGCCCATGGAATCAGGGCTGAGGTGTACCGGGTGCAGCAACGCAGAGATGACGTGATTACCGCGCTCGATGCGGCGATCGCAGGTCAGCCCGGGGCGGTCAATTATCACTACATGCTTGTATCCGTCCTGCTGGAGCAGGAGCGTTTCGAGGAGGCCGAGTCGCGCCTCGAGGCCATGAAGCGGGTTGCGCGCAATCATCCTGGCACGCTCTACCTGCAGGCCTTCATGGATTTTCGCAAGAACAACCTCGAGGCGGCCCGAGAGGGCGTGGATGAGGTGTTGCGCCAGATTCCCAACCATCTGCTCGCGGACCTGCTGGCTGGCAATATCCATTTGCGTTTGAACGACCATGTGCGCGCGCGCCAGCATCTCGAACGCGTCGTTGCACGAGCGCCTGGGCATGCGCTCGCGAGGCGCTCGCTTGCGGCCTCTTATCTGGCCACGGGAGACGCCGCCCGAGCTCGCGAAACGCTGGATCCGCTTCTCGGTGCCGAAGTTCAGGAGGTGGCCACGATGAGTCTTGCGGGCCAGATCTATCTCGCCTCGGGTGATTTTGAGCGCGCATCGGATTATTTCGCACAGGTCAGCGCCGCCAACCCGGAAGATGTTCGCGCCCGAACGAGTCTTGGTCTCGCGCGGATGGCAGGTGGTGAGTCGGAGGCCGCCTTTGCCGATCTCGAGGCCGCGGCCGCGCTGGATGAAACGGCTGCCCAGCCGGATGTCGTGCTGATTCTTTCACACCTGCGTGCTGGGGAGTTCGACAAGGCCTTGTCCGCGCATGAACAACTGGCGCGCAAACTGCCAGACCATCCGCAGACGCACAACCTCAAGGGAGGCATTCTTCTCGCCATGGGTGATCAGCCTGGGGCGAGAGCGGCGTTCGAGAAGGCGTTGGAGGCCGCCCCGGGTTTTCTCTCTGCAGTAGTCAATCTGGCCCGCATCGATCTCGCCGAGAATCGTCCGGAAGACGCCAAGGCGCGCTTGGAGGCGGTTATCTCGCAGGACCCCGCCCGACCTGACCCCTACATCCTTCTTGCAGACCTGCAGCGGCAGACAGGTGCGAGCCCTGCTGATGTCAAGGCAACCTTGCAACGCGCGGTCACTGCGAACCCAACGGCTCGTGTGGCCCGTGCTGCATTGGCGCGTCAGCTGGTGATAACCAATGAGTTGCCCCGAGCGCTGTCGATCGCGCAGGAACTCGCAGCCGCCGAACCAGACGATCCGACGGTGCTGGGCGTGCTCGCACAGGTGCAGTTTTCGATGGGCGACCGACAGCAGGCGATTTCCACGCTCAATCGCATCATTCGCCTTCAACCTCAGTCTCCGGCTCCACTGCTCGTGCTTGCCGAGGTGCAGTATGCGTCGAACGACAGGGTGGGTGCCGAACAGTCGCTACGACGGGCGCTCGGGTTGCGTGGCGATTGGCTCGAGGCTCAGCAGCGTCTGGTCGTGGTATTGGCCGAACAGGGCAAGAGCAACGAGGCCGTGGCGGTCGCGCGAGAGGTTCAGCAGCAACGGTCCGAGGCGATGATTGGTTATGCGCTCGAAGGCGATGTGCACGCCGCCGCCGGACGCTGGGAGGACGCCGCACGGGCCTATGCGTCGGCTCGGGAAAGAGGTGGTGCCACAGACGTCGCGGTCAAGGAGCACCGCTCGCTTCTCGGAGCGGGTAAACAGGATGAGGCCGCTACGGCCGCGACCCGGTGGCTTGCCGATCATCCACAGGATGTCGGGATGCGTGCGTACCTGGCTGAACAAGCCTTGGCGACTTCAGATTTCGAGGAGGCCGAGCGCCTTTACAGGGCGGTCGTGGCGTTGCAGCCCGAGAATCCGCTGATCCTGAACAACCTGGCTTGGGTAGCGGGCCAGCTTGGGAAGAACGATGCGATTGCGCTCGCCGAGCGTGCTTTGGCACTGGCCCCGGAGAGTGCCGCGATCCTCGACACCCTGGGTATGCTGCAGGTAGAGGCCGGGCAGCATGAGCAGGGCTTGAGCAACCTGCGCAAAGCGGTGGACGCCGCGCCCGACCAGCCGGTCCTCAGGCTCAATCTCGCCAAGGCATTCATCAAGATGGAGCGCAAGGCCGACGCAGCTCGAGAACTGGACGAGGTGATCCGTTTGGCGCCGGAGGGCAGCCCCATCAGTCAGGAGGCCGCCCGCATGAAGGAGGCGTTCTGAGTCTCATCCGCGCCGACTGAAGGCATCATCATTAACTGTTGAATGATTGGTATCGGAATACACATATGACAACAATCGCCGTAATCGGGTTGGGTTACGTTGGCCTGCCGCTCGCTGTCGAGTTCGGCAAGAAGTACCGCACGCTGGGTTTCGACCTCTCCACGCAAAAGGTAGCTGCCTATCGCGACTGCATCGACCCCACCGGGGAAGTGTCCTCGGAGGACTTGCGCGCCGCAACCCAGCTCGCCTGCCATACCGATCCCTCGGTGATCGCAGAGGCGGATTTCATCGTCGTGGCGGTGCCGACGCCGGTGGATGAGGCCCATCAACCAGATCTCACACCGCTGGTCAAATCCTCCGAAACCGTAGGCAGGTACATCAAGCCGGGCGCGATCGTGGTCTTCGAATCCACTGTCTATCCCGGCGCCACGGAGGAGGTGTGCATTCCGATCATAGAGCGAGAGTCGGGTCTTCGCTGGAAGGAGGGCTTCTTCGTTGGCTACTCACCCGAGCGAATCAACCCGGGCGACAAGGAGCGCACGCTGACGAAGATCGTCAAGGTGGTCTCCGGCGACACCCCCGAGACGCTTGCCAAGGTCACCGAGGTCTACGGGTCGGTGATCACCGCCGGCGTATATCCGGCAAGTTCGATCAAGGTCGCCGAGGCCGCCAAAGTCATCGAAAACACCCAGCGCGACCTCAACATCGCCCTGATGAACGAGTTGTCGCTGATCTTTCACAGAATTGGCATCGACACCCTCGAGGTGCTGAAGGCGGCCGGCACCAAGTGGAACTTCCTGCCCTTCCGGCCCGGTCTGGTCGGCGGGCATTGCATCGGCGTGGACCCGTACTACCTCACCCACAAGGCCGACATGCTCGGCTACCACCCGCAGGTAATTCTCGCTGGCCGTCGTATCAACGACGGCATGGGCAAGTATGTCGCCGAGCAGACAGTCAAGGAGATGATCAAGGCAGGCCATGCGATCAAGGGTTGCGACGTCATCGTTCTCGGACTGACCTTCAAGGAGAACTGCCCGGATCTGCGCAACAGCAAGGTCATCGACGTGATTCGCGAACTCGAGAGTTTCGGCTGCCGGGTGCATGTGCACGACGCGGTCGCCGAGTCGGCCGAGGCCGAGCACGAGTATGGTGTACAGCTCAAGCGCTGGGAGGAACTGCCGCCGGCAGCAGCCATCGTCGCCGCGGTGTCGCACCAGGCCTACCTCGATATGCCGCTCGAGGGGGTGCTCGAAAAGCTGCAACCATCGGGTGTATTCACCGACGTCAAATCCGCCTATGACCCGGAGAAGCTCGCTGCAAGCGGTGCCCGGGTGTGGCGGCTCTAATTCAGGTCTGCTAGAAATAAGTCATGGCCTCCGTGATATCCAGTTCCCTGCCGTCCGGCGTCCGCCAGTCACCTTTGTGCCTGGCATGCCATATGGTGCTTCTGGTGGGGGTGCTGGTGACCGGGGCGGTGCAAGCCGATCCGCTGCGTCAGGGCCGTGCGCAGGATCTTGCGGCCCAAGCCCTTGCGCACGAGCATGGAGAAGGGGTGGCTCGTGATCTCGAACGCGCGGCCGAGTTGTATTGCCGGGCGGCGCGGCTCGGTGATCCGGAATCGCAGTTCGCTCTTGGCTGGATGTATGCCAACGGGAGAGGATTGGAGCGAGACGACGAGCAAGCAGGCGCCCTGTTCGCGCTCGCAGCCGCGAAGGGGCACGAACAGGCTGCGCGGATGCTGCGCTTCACCGGTGACGGCGGAGGGCGCTCGCCTTCCTGTATGAGAGGTGGTGGAGGATTCCTCGCCGAAGCCTCAGGCGACCTCGAGTCCCGCATCAATCGCCTGCCGGCAGATCGCAGGGCGATCGCGGATCTGGTCGTGCAACTCGCCGAACGGCACGAGATCAGCCCGACGCTCGCTTTGGCGATTGCACTGACCGAGTCGGCGATGAACCCGGCGGCCGTTTCCCCCAAGAACGCGATGGGCGTGATGCAACTGATCCCGGAAACCGCAGCGCGTTTCAACGTTCGCAATGCCTTCGACCCCGAACAGAACATCCGGGGCGGACTTTCGTATCTGCGCTGGCTGCTCGCCTACTTCGAAGGCGACATCGCGCTCGCCGCAGCAGCCTATAACGCGGGCGAAGGGGCCGTGGAGCGGTATCGGGGCGTGCCGCCGTTTCGCGAAACTCAGGCCTACGTGCAGCGGATCATGCAGTTCGTGCAACACCCGGAACACCCCTATGACAGCAGTGTCGTGCGCCCTAGCGCGATCATGAGCACGCTGCGGCCGGTTGCCCTGGCATTGAGCGACGATTCATGACTGGTGGGCGTGATTACGACGTGGCCTTCCATCGGGGCCGCCGCGGCCTCCTGCGAGCTACGATAGGGCTGGGTGTCGGTGTGCTGTTGCCTGCCACGGCGCTCGCGCAGCTAGTCGAGGTGGTTCCCCGGATCAAGCCCTCGGTTCTTGCCGTGGGCACCTTTCAGCGCACCCGAAACCCGTCTTTCGCGTTTCGCGGCACCGGCTTCGCGGTCGGCAACGGCCGCCTGATCGCGACCAACGCTCACGTGCTGCCGGCGGTGCTGGACGAAGCGAGAATGGAGACGCTGGCGGTCGCGGTACCCGGGCCGAGGGGAGGGACTGCCGCGGTGCGACCGGCCACGCTCGCTGCGCGGGACGAGGGGCGGGATCTCGCCCTTCTCCGGATCGAGGGCGAGCCGATTCCGGCTCTGCCGCTGGATGGGGAGGCGCTGGTGCGGGAAGGGCAGGACATCGCCTTCACCGGTTTTCCGATCGGCAACGCACTAGGCTTCGCGGCGGTTACCCATCGCGGCATCATCGCCGCGATCACGCCGATCGGCATTCCGCAGGACCGCGCGCGCGAACTCAACCCGGCCCTGATTCGCCGCCTCGGAACCGACCCCTTCGATGTCTATCAGCTGGACGCCACTGCCTATCCCGGAAACAGCGGGAGCCCGGTGTTCGACCCGCAGAACGGACGCGTCATCGGTATCGTCAACATGGTGTTCGTAAAGTCGACCAAGGAAAACGTACTGAGTGACCCCTCCGGGATCAGCTACGCGATACCGGTGCGCCATCTGCGCGAGATGCTGGCGCGGTTGTAGCGTCAGTCACGGCAGCGATTGGTCCCCCCGGCAGGAATCGAACCTGCATCTGCCGCTTAGGAGGCGGCCGTTCTATCCATTGAACTACGGAGAGAGGGGCGCATTCTAGCGCGTCATGGCCTCGTATGCCATTGGTGCAGCAAGGATAGGGTGCTGTTGAGCGCCACGCGAAACGCACCGCGGATGGTAGTTCCTCACCCACCCGCTCCGTTCTTTCCGGGGACGTCGGATTTTGCTTCCAGCGAGTTTTCGCCGGTGTCGGCCTTCGCATCCCTGGGGGGCGGCAGAAAGAAATCGCGAGGGCGGGTGACCAGCCGGTGCAGCACCATCATTACCAGCTCGCGGCCCTGGGAAAAGAGAATCCGCCGGGCGCGCATCGCCACGGTCAGCGTCAGCGCGAAGCTCACCGCAAGGTTGGTCAGGCCGATCAGCAGCACGCCGAGCAGGGAGAGAACCACAAGTTGGATGGGCAGGCCGAACTCCAGCCCGACGAAGGCGTGGCCGACGTAGGCTGACGAAAAGGCGATGTGACGGATATCCAGTGGCAAGCCGAAGAGTACGCCGAGGGCCGCGACGCCGCCGAGCAGAAAGCCAAAGAAGAAGTTGCCCGCGAGCGCGCCGAGGTTACTCTCGATGTAGGTCGCGATTCGTTGCATGCGGGCTTCGCCGAACACGCGCCGAGGCCACCGCAACTGCAGCAGACGCTGCGGGATGCGTCCGTAGGCGCACAGATTGTCGTAGTAGCCGGCGATCAATCCCGACAGGAACAGACACACGCCGGCGATGCCTGCGAAGATCACCGCACCGCTGAAAGGGTGAACCTCGGAGAGCAGATGGTGGGCATAGTCAGGGGACGCGAAATGCGTGCCTGTCCCCAGATAGACCAAGCTCGCGAAGAGCATCGCCATGGGGATGGCGACGCCGACGTTGCCGAAGATAGCGCCGAACTGACTGCGTACCGTGCGCGCGATGAGTTCGACCAGCGCATGCAGGTCGGTGGGTTTGCCCTTGGTCTCGCCGATCGAAGCGGCGATCGCGTTGGCGGTCATCGCTGGCTGCTTGGTGGCCACGGTGCCCCCCAGAACGTGGATAAGCACGAAGCCGATACCGTAGTTCAGACAAAAGGTGAGCGCCTCGCTGAGCGGGGCAAAACCTTGCCTGCCAAGAATGATCTTGAGTGCCGCCATGAGTGAGATGATCAGGCCGCCAAGCGCGGCAGATCGCACGATGCCGAAGTACTCACCGCGCGTCGCGGTGATATATCGCTCGCCGGTGCGGCTTGCGCTTTCGGTCATGCGCAGCGATAGCAGGTCGACGTTCTGTCCCCAGTAGTCGGACAGCTTGTTCTTGCGACATTCGGCCCTAATAAGCTGCTTGATGAGTCGCGTGACTTGGGGCGCGATCGAGTTTATGTTGCGTTCGATACGCAGTTGGGTCAGTACTTCCAGCAGCGCGGCGATCCGCTCCAGGTGCTGGTGCAGACGCTCCAGCTTGAAGGTCAGTGACAGACTGGTGCCGAGCTTGGCGGCGCGCCGGCGGATGCGCATCACCACGTCCTCGCATTGGTCCAGCATCACCGCGAGGTGTCTTTCGTCCTCGACCTGCGCACTGCCATCCCGCCACCATTCGCGATAGTGAGTCAGGTAATTCACGAGCTCCGCGTTCTGCGCGAGAAAGGGCGACTCGTGTTCTTCGAGCGTCGGGTCGATGCGCACCAGCTCCGGGTCGAGACCGATCGAGGAGACATGGTAGGAGAGCATGCGCAGCGCCTCGATCAGTTCGTCGAGCGGGTTGGGCAGCACATCGCTATTGCGTTGATCGAGCTCGGCTTCGGCCGGATCGAAGAGGACGTTGAACAGCGCAATCCAGTCATCGTCGGGAATCGCGTTGACCCACACCTCGTCGCTGACGCGGTTGAATACAGTGGCGAGCACCCCGCCCATGTAGTCGGTGTCGATGACTTCGGGCAGGAGTCGACCTGAAACCCGCCGTGCGGTTTCCGAGAAGAATCCTGTCGAGGGCAGCAGGCCGGAAGAGACATACAGCGAGACAACTTTGCGCTCGTTGAACAACCGGACGATTGCGTTACGCAGGTTCTCGCGCAGGTCGTCCCGACGTCGGAGCGACCGTGTCAGCAAACGAAGGTTCTCGACCGCCTTGTCGGTGTCGTTTGGTCGTGCCGGGCGCAAGCGACCGACCAGTTCGCGCCACAGCGCAATCGGGTCGTGATCGGGGTTGCCGAATTGTTTCAGTACTGCTTCCATCGAGCTCCTGTCGCCTTTGAGTTGCTTGTGGCAGCTGTCGTTAGGCGTCGTTTTGTGCGCTGCATTATCCACCAATTTGTGTTTGCCGGTGCCCGGGCCGTTAGAATCACGGCTTACGTCCTATCTGCCAGATGGCCTCCCATGCCGCTTCTTTCCGTCGAAAACGCCTGTCTCGCCTTCGGGCATGTCGATCTGCTCGATAACGCCGACTTCCAACTCGATGCTGGCGAGCGAGTAGCGCTGATTGGGCGCAATGGCTCCGGTAAGTCCAGCCTTTTGCGGGCGTTGGCGGGGCTGGCTGTACTCGACGACGGTGAGATCCGGCGTCAGGATGGCTTGCGGGTCGCCTATGTGCCTCAGGAGGCCGAGTTCGTGCTGGAGAAGGATGTGTTCTCCACCGTGGCCGACGGGCTGGGTGCGGTCGCCGGCCTGCTCGTGGCCTATCACGCGGCGATGCACAAGGTGGCGGAGTCGCCCGGTGATGCAGAGGCCCTGGCGGATCTCGAGCGCGTCCAGCACGAGGTCGAGGCGGCCGACGCCTGGCGCCTCAATCAGCGGGTCGACGAGGTTCTGCTCCGCCTCGGGCTCGACGGCGATCTGGCCGTGTCGTCTCTGTCCGGTGGCGGCATCAAGCGTGTGGCCTTGGCGCGAGCGCTGGTGTCCGAGCCCGAGTTGCTGCTGCTCGACGAGCCGACCAACCATCTCGATATCGACGGCATTCTCTGGCTCGAGGAGTTGATCAGGAGTTTTCCCGGCGCGGTCGTGGTGATCACCCACGACCGGGTGTTTCTCGACAACGTTGCGACCCGGATCGTCGAGCTCGACCGGGGACGCCTTGGCAGCTACCCGGGCAATTTCAGCGACTACCAGCGGCGCAAGGCGGAGGAGCTGGACGCCGAGGAAAAGGCCAACGCCCGCTTCGACAAGCTGCTCGCACAGGAAGAGGTCTGGATACGCAAGGGCATCGAGGCCCGCCGCACCCGCAACGAGGGTCGGGTGCGGCGTCTGCAGGCGCTGCGGGGCGAGCGGGCGGCGCGACGTGACCGGCTCGGCAACGTCAAGCTTGCGGTGGACAAGGGCGAATCCAGCGGGCGTATGGTTGCCGAACTTCATGGAGTGTCCAAGCAGTATGGCGACAGAGTCGTCGTGCGGGATTTCTCCACGCGCATCATGCGTGGTGACAGGGTGGGATTGATCGGCCCAAATGGCTCCGGCAAAACCACCTTGCTCAAGCTGATCCTTGGCGAGATCGCGCCGGACAGCGGCACGGTGCGCCGTGGGACCCGGCAGAGCGTGGCCTACTTCGACCAGCTTCGCGAGCAACTCGACCCGGAATTGCCCTTGACCGAAGTCATCAGCCCCGGATCGGATTTCATTGAGATCGGTGGTGAGCGCAAGCATGTCATCGGTTACCTCGGAGATTTCCTGTTCGCGCCGCAGCGGGCGCGTTCGCCGGTCAAATCCCTGTCCGGGGGCGAGCGTAACCGTCTGCTGCTCGCCCGACTCTTTGCGCGACCTGCCAACGTCATGGTTCTGGACGAACCGACCAACGATCTCGACATCGAAACGCTCGACTTGCTCGAAGACCTCCTTTGCCAATACGACGGCACGCTGTTTCTGGTCAGCCACGACCGGGCCTTTCTCGACAATGTGGTGACGCAAGTGATCGCCGCTGAGGGCGATGGCCGTTGGGGCGAGTATGCCGGCGGCTACGAGGACTGGAAACGCGTGCGCGACGCTCGCCTCCGAGTCGAGGCTGCCGAGGCAAAGGCGCAGAAGGCCGGCCCCGCGCCGGCGATGCAGGGAGGCTCTGCAAAACCTGAACGCGAGCGCACCGCAAAGCTCTCGTTCAAGGAAAAGCGCGAGCTGGAGCAACTGCCGGACCTCATCGCCGCACTGGAGGCGGAGCAGGCGGCACACCAGCAACGCATGGGTGATCCCGCGCTCTATCAACAGGCGCCTGACGAGGTCGCAGGGATAAAAGCCCGGCTCGAGGCGCTCGAAGAGGAGATCGAGACCGCACTGGTGCGTTGGGAAGAGCTCGAGTCGCGCGCCAGCGGAGTGTGAATCCGGTGAACGACATGACCTCGTTCCTGCGGCGCCCCGGCGTCGTCATTGCATGTGGCGCACTGATTCTCACGCTGGCGATGGGTGTGCGCCATACCGGCGGCCTGTTCCTGCAGCCAATGACGCTGGATCAGGGCTGGTCGCGGGAGATGTTCTCGTTCTCGATCGCGCTGCAGAACCTCTTGTGGGGTGTGTTCCAACCCTTTGCCGGGGCTTTCGCCGATCGCTATGGGGCGGGCAAGACGCTTGTGGGCGGCGCGCTGCTTTACGTGCTCGGGCTGGTCATCATGGCCAACGCCGACACCGCGTTCGGACTCAACATGGGCGCCGGGCTGTTGATTGGTATGGGCCTGGCTGGCACGACCTTCAGCGTAGTGCTCGGCGTGGTCGGGCGTATGGCACCCCCCGAAAAGCGCAGTCTCGCGCTCGGCATCGCCAGCGCGGGGGGCAGCTTCGGCCAGTTCGCGGTGCTGCCGGTGGGGCAAGGCCTGATCGCGTCGGTCGGCTGGCAAAGTGCACTGCTATGGCTCGCAGTCGGCATTCTGTTCATCATCCCGCTGGCATTCGCGGTCACCGGCACCAACGGCGCACCGGCTGGTGGGCAGTCGGTCGGCGAGTCCCTGCGGGAGGCCACGCGTACCGCCAGTTTCCACTTCCTCTTCTGGAGCTTCTTTGTCTGTGGCTTCCAGACCGCCTTCGTCATGCTTCACCTGCCGGCGTTCGTTGTCGATTCAGGCATGAGCGCCAACGTCGGCATGACCGCAGTGGCCTTGATCGGCCTCTTCAATATCGCCGGCTCCTTCCTGTCTGGCTGGTTGGGCGGGATCTACAGCAAGAAGTGGCTGCTTGCCGGGATTTATGCCTTGCGCGTGGTGGCGATCCTCGCGATTCTGATGCTGCCGCTGACGACGGTCACGCTTTATGTCTTTGCCGCTGCAATGGGGTTGTTGTGGCTGGGTACGGTGCCGTTAACCAACGGTCTGGTGGGTCACATCTTCGGCATGAAGTATGTCGGCATGCTCTACGGCCTGGTGTTTCTCGGCCACCAGATCGGCGGTTTTCTCGGTGCGTGGTTGGGTGGCTGGATCTTCGATGCCTTCGGATCATACGAACTGGCCTGGTGGCTCGCGATAGGACTGTCGGTGGCGGCGGCATTGCTGTGCATTCCGGTGCGCGAGAAACCCCTGGCGCGCGTCGCGGAGGCGACATGAGCCTGCTGAAGAAGATTCTCGTCGCGCTGGGTGTTCTGTTGGCGCTTGCACTGCTCGCGGCGATATTTCTCGCTTACCAGCATCCGGACATGCTCATCGACTTCAGCAATCTGTTGTTCTGCGGCTGAGGGTAGCGCTAATCCTGTGAGCCGAGCAGCCGCGCGAAGGCGTCCGGCGGGGCACCCAGTCGTCTGAGCAACGCTTCTCGGTTCAGCGGGAGCAGGCGACACAACTCGTCGATATCATCCGGCAGGCCTGCGTCGTCCCAGCCGGTCGCGACATGGCGCGTGAATCGGCTTGCCAGTTCGACGTTGCGTACTCGCGGATTGTCGCGGTAGCGACTATCGAGCAGGCTGACGAGCAACTCCGGCAGTTTCCATACACGTACCAGCTCGCGCTGCACGGAAACGGCTTCGACGCCGAATACGACCTTCTGCGCGACGCTGCTGCGCAGCTTCGGGTCCATGCTCTGCATGGCGGCGACGCGCAGCATCAGCGTGGGTGCGAACACCCACAACATGATCTCGGTAGCCTCGTGGAGCAGGGTGGCCACCGTGATTTCATCCGCATCGAGATCGTGACGGAGCAGGGCCCAGTCGCGAGCGTGGCGCGCGGCCTGACGGGCACGGGCTATGAGTTGCAGCGCACCGAGCAAGGCCTTGGGATGTTCGGTGAGTTGCGCCTCAAGCGTTGGTGCCTGGCAAAAAGCCTCGAGGAACGGGTCGACCCCGATCATCATGATTGCGCGATCGATCGTTGTGATGTCGTGGTTCTGTGAGGCCCGACGATGATTCTGCAGCCAAGACAGCAGGCGCATCGTCATCAGCGGATCGGCGAGCACGATGGCTGCGAGTTCACGGCTGTTCACCGAAGTGGCCATTTCGCCGAGTGCTTCGAGCTCGCGCACCGTTCTGCGCAGCACGGGCAAATCCTGGTGCGCGAAGTACGCAACGTAGGCATCCACCGATTTCAGCGGTGCCTCGAGCATGGCCATGTGTTGCCCTCCTGATCGATATAGACGCATTATCGTCCGCCACGGTGCGAAACTGAAGCAGTGATCCTGGAAACCGCAGTTGGACGTGCTCGAGTGCACGTCCAACTGCGGTTTCCAGGATGATGCGTTTCACCGACGGGAACGCGAGAGCGTTTTGGCTATAATCACACATCCGGATCGTGATGCCGGTGTCTTCGCGACAAGTTCGTCTGACACCGCCATGCTCCCGCCGTCCAACAAAGGAGAGACGAATGATTGCGCCTTTCAAGGCATTCATCATCGAGCAGGACGAGAACAAGAAAGTGGTCAGCGGCCTGGGGACGATGGAGGCATCCCGGCTCGATGCCGGCGAGGTCACGCTGAAGGTGCATTATTCGAGCATCAACTATAAGGATGCGCTGGCTGCGACTGGCGCCGGCAAGATCATCCGCCGCTTTCCCTGCATCGGCGGCATCGACATGGCGGGCGAGGTGGTCGAAAGCAGCGATGGCCGCTTCAAACCTGGTGATCACGTCATTGCGACGAGCTTCGACATAGGTGTCTCACACCACGGCGGTTATGCCGAATACGCCCGGGTGCCGGCGGACTGGGTTGTGCCGCTGCCCGACGGGCTCGATCTCTTCGAAGCAATGGCGCTCGGGACCGCCGGGTTTACCGCTGCGCTCGGCGTCGTCCGCATGGAGGATAACGGACTGGCGCCGCACAACGGACCGGTCATCGTGACCGGCGCGACTGGTGGTGTCGGAGCTCTCGCCATCGACATGCTCGCCCAGCTGGGTTATCACGTTGTCGCGCTGACCGGCAAGGCATCCGAAACCGAGTATCTCAAGATGCTCGGTGCGGCCGAGATCAAGCTGCGCGCGGAGATCGATTTCGAAAAGACACGGCCGCTCGAAGCTGCACAATGGGCTGGCGCGGTCGACAACGTCGGCGGGCAGATCCTGCATTGGGTGCTGGCCACCATGAAGCAGGCCGGTACCGTAGCGAGCATCGGCAATGCAGCGAGCTTCAATATCTCGACCACTGTATTCCCCTTCATCCTCCGTGGCGTCAGTCTGCTCGGCGTGGATTCCGGTTACATGGGGTTCCCGACCCGACAGCGCGTCTGGGACCGGTTGGCCGGCGACCTCAAACCTCGTCATCTCGATGCGGTGACCCGCACGATCGATCTCGATGAACTGCCAGGAGCTTTCGACGCCTTTATCCGGGGCGAGGTCAAGGGGCGTACCGTAGTGCGCATTGGTGCCTGAGGGAGGTTTGAACATGCAGGCTGCCAGTGATGACCAAGTGGACCTGCCCAAGATCCTGATCGTCGATGATTCGCGGATGGTCCGCGCGAGCATCGTCAAGCAGATTCGTGGGCGTTTCGAGTTTCGAGAAGAGGCCGATGGCGAGGCGGCCTGGCAGGCGCTGGTCATCGATCCCACGGTGGAGCTGGTCCTGACCGACATTGGCATGCCGCAACTGGATGGTTACGGCCTGCTTGAACGGATTCGTGCATCCAAGCTCCCGCGCTTGCAGCATATGCCGGTCATCATCATTTCGGGTGACGAAGACGACGCAGCCCGAGAGCGTGCGCGCATGCTCGGCGCCAACGATTTCGTCATGAAGGGCACAGGCAGCACGGAGTTGCTCGCGCGACTCGATTCACTCGCACGCCTGGCTCGCGCCCGGCGCGAACTCGAAGAGAGCCGCGCGGCGCTGGCGAATCGTGCCGTGACCGATCCTACCAACGGCTTGCCTACCGAGGCCTATCTCGCCCGTCGAGGCGAAGAGGCACTGGCGATGGCTCGGCGCCACTTTGGCGAAATCAGCGTCATGGTCATCGAGATCGATCGTTTCGACGGTCTCGCCTTGCGCCATGGTGCCGAGGTGCCGCAACTGGTCGCGCGCAAGCTCTCTCGCATTCTGACAACCAAGGTGCGCCAGGAAGACACCGTTGTCGAGATCGCCCCCGGTCGTTTCGCGGTGCTCTCGCCGGTCAGTGATGCGCTCGCGTGCTGTTCTTTCGCCTTTCGCATGCAGCAGGCCATTGAAAAACTGGTCATGACGTATCGCGAGGAACGCATCCGCATCAGCGTCAGCGTAGGAGTTTCCAGCTCGTCTGCTGACGCTGTCGAAGCGATAGAGGAACTGGTGGACCTCGCGACCGAGCGAATGCTCGACGGTCAGCGTGCCGGTGGCAATCGGGTTGTCGGCGAACAGGGCGAGATCAATCGGGCGGTACTCGAACGGATGTTCGCCCGAGTCGTCAGCGTCGACCAGATGCTCGGGCGTATCCGGCGTGGCGAAAGCACCCAGGTGCTCGAGCGGTTGCCGGACGTCATCGCAACGCTGTTACCATTGCTCGAACTCATTGAATCGGAGCAGGCCTGCGGCATGCCGCTGGAGGCTCTGGCGCGATTGGCGCATAAAGACGCCAGCACGCACTGAACGCGCTTCGCTTCCGGCAAGGGCCGGGTCGGGGCGCATATTGCTTGAGTGGAAGGGAATCGTAAAGGGAGAGGAAGTTTTATGACGACATATCAAGAGTTTCACCGCCGTTCCATCGAAGACCGCGACGGTTTCTGGTCCGAGCAGGCACAGCTGGTGCACTGGAACAAGCAACCGGAGCAGATCTGCGATTATTCGCGCCCGCCGTTCGTCAAATGGTTCAAGGGGGGCGAGACCAACCTTTTCTACAACGCGGTCGATCGTCACGCTGCCGAGCGCCCTGACGCCAATGCGCTGATCTACATCTCCACCGAAACCAACGAGGAGAAGGTCTATTCCTTTGCCGAGTTGCAGCGCGAAGTCGAACGCATGGCGGCGATCTACCAGGAGCTCGGTGTCCGCAAGGGCGACCGCGTGCTGATCTACATGCCGATGATCGCCGAGGCAGCCTTCGCGATGCTCGCCTGCGCGCGCATCGGCGCGATCCACTCGGTTGTGTTCGGTGGCTTTGCGGCCAACTCGCTCGCCACGCGCATTGACGACGCCAAGCCGGTGCTCATGGTCAGCGCCGATGCCGGCATGCGCAACGGCAAACCGGTGCCTTACAAGCATCTGCTCGACGAAGCCTGCAAGCTTGCCGAGTTCCCCCCGCAGAAGGTGCTGCTCGTCGACCGGGGCCTCGACAAGGGTTTCCCGCGTGTCGAAGGGCGTGACGTCGACTACGCCGAACTGCGCGCCAAGCACATGGATGCGAAGGTACCGGTGGCCTGGGTCGAGGCCACCGAGCCGAGCTACATCCTCTATACGTCCGGTACCACGGGCAAACCCAAGGGTGTGCAGCGTGACACCGGAGGCTACTGCGTGGCGCTGGCCGCGTCGATGCAGCACATCTTCAGCGGTGATGCGGGAGAGACCATGTTCTCGACCTCCGACATCGGCTGGGTGGTCGGCCACAGCTACATCATCTACGGCCCATTGATCGCTGGTATGGCCACGATCATGTACGAGGGCACGCCGCTGCGCCCGGATGCCGGCATCTGGTGGCAGATCGTCGAGAAGTACAAGGTCAGCGTCATGTTCTCGGCCCCCACCGCAGTGCGAGTGCTGAAGAAACAGGACCCGGCCTGGCTCAAGAAGTACGACCTGTCGTCGCTCAAGCACCTGTTCCTCGCCGGTGAGCCGCTGGATGAAACCAGCCACAAGTGGATCATGGACGAGCTCGGCATCCCGGTCATCGACAACTACTGGCAGACCGAAACCGGTTGGCCGATTCTTGCGATCTGCCGTGGTGTCGAGCAGAGCCCGATCAAACTCGGTTCGCCGGCATTCCCGGTGTACGGTTACGATCTGCGCATCTACCGTGAGGATGGCACTGAGTGCGGTGCCAACGAGAAGGGTATTGTCGGCATCGTGCCGCCGCTGCCGCCGGGCAACCTCTCCACCGTCTGGGGGCAGGACGAGCGCTTCATCTCAACCTACTTCAGCCTGTTCAAGGAGCCGCTGGTCTACTCCTCGTCCGACTGGGGCATCAAGGATGAAAACGGCTACCACAGCATCCTCGGGCGCATGGACGATGTCATCAACGTCGCCGGTCATCGACTTGGTACTCGCGAGATCGAGGAGGCGGTTCAGACCCATCCAGCCGTTGCCGAGGTCGCAGTCGTCGGCGTCGCCGACGAGGTCAAGGGTCAGATGCCTATGGCCTTCGCGGTGCTGAAGGATGCGAGTGCTGCCGATACGCCCGAAAAGGCCGCCGCGCTCGAGAAGGAAGTGATGAAGCGGGTCGACGCCAGTCTTGGCGCGATCGCACGCCCGAGCCGGGTGCACTTCATCACCGGTCTGCCCAAGACTCGCTCCGGCAAGATGCTCCGCCGCTCCATCCAGGCGCTCGCCGAGGGACGCGACGCAGGCGATCTGACCACGATCGAGGATCCGAGCACGCTCGATCAGATCAAGGCGGCGCTGAAGGGCTGACGCTGACCCGTCCAGCCTGAAAGGCAAAAAAAAACGCAGCCATGAGGCTGCGTTTTTTTTGGGGGGTGACGAACACGCGCGCCAGAGTCTTGGGCGACTTAACAGGGCTGCCCGGTCAAGGTTGCGCACGTTTCAGACCGAGGTCGGCGTCCATGTCGGCGACCAGCGGGTTCCGATTGAACTGGAAGCGGCCGCGCGTTGCAGATAGTCGTAAATGCTCCGTCGGGCGACGCTTGCGCCGGTTTGTTTCTCGGAAGCAACGCAGATGCCGTCTTCCACTCGTCTGCTGGGCAAATGCAACAGGACAGCAGGCGCATTGACTCTCGGACAGAGGGTTTCCGGGCCGACGATCCGGCATCCGGCCATGCGCGTATAGTAGGCGGCGTGTCGTGGATGGACTTCCATCACGAAGTCTGTCGCGCCGTAGGTGCGGACCGCGACCCGATAGGCGGCATTGAAGAGCGACGCCAGCGCGGGCTGTGAGCCGAACTCCGGATCGGCAGCCAGGCGGGTCAACTCGCAGAGGCGCCCGCCAAGCTTGCGGTGTGCCTCGATCTCTTGCGGATACAAATGTTCGGCGAGCAAGCCTTGAGGGCCGTCACTGCGCACCGAGACGGTGGCGACCACGCGCGAACCATGCAGTGCGGCGATCGTTGTCAGCTCCTGGTCGCACTGATTTCCTCCAGTTGCGCCCAGCCTCAACCCACGTTCGGCATAGCGTTTCTCGATCAGCATGGCGACATCGGCTTCAATGGATGAGCCTCGCGACACGACGACGAAACTGACTCCGTCCGGTGGGCGCTGCGCTGTGTGAGTATCACGGCGCTCGACGGGGAAGCGCGTCGCGTCGCGGAGTCGTGTAGAGATTGAGTTGATCATGTCGCCGATTGCCTGTCGTCGTGGTGTGACTTGTGTCACGCTTCGAGTCGAAAAGCGCTTGACGATGACTATATACAATCCGTCATAGAAGAGGTGTTGAAAGGTGTAACTGGATATGCAGGATTGGCGCCGGGCACACCTTCCAAGAGATGAGTGCCTGTCAGGTAGCGACCAAGCCGGTGACGCATGCAGGGTGGCGAAGTGGCGAGCAGGGAACATCGTCGCCCGTTGCGAGCGCGCTTGAATGTTGCTTCGTCCCATTCGGCCCGGCGGTTGCTCGATGAGCCTTGTAGCCAGCTTCGATTTCGGCGCGGATCTCGTTCCAGATCGGCCTGAAGATGAATCTCATGTTCCGCGTGACCGAGTCAACATCCAGCATTGATGGCACTCTGGTCCCGCGATGCTGGACCGGGGTGCCGATGTGCTTGATATCGACGCCCAGTCGGGCGAAGTGAGTCGCCAGTCGAGGCTCCGTGAGTACGAACAGGGTTTCGATACCCTCGATCTGCGCCATCGCAATCGCGCCGAGATAAAGCCCTATTGGTATATAGGGAAATCTGGGGTTCGTGACGGATCCGAAGTCTTCCTCTTGCAGCGGCATCGGCGAGGCTGCATCGCCCCGACGGCGGCGATAGACCGAACGAACCGCGAGACGGGAAACTTCGCCGATACTGGATCGTGGCAGGCGTGACGGATCCACGATCATGCGATCGAGCGCATTGGCACAGGTCCGTTCGAATGGCAGCGGCGCATCACGATCGTCCGGCCTGGTCATGATCAGCCTGACGCAACCGACGGGGCGTCTGGATTCGCGGCAACTTCTCAGCAGACAATGGACACTATGACCGTCGTATTCGTCCTGCTCGAGCCTGTCCGGTCGAACCGCTTCGTACGCCAGTTCCTCGCAGTAGACTTCATGTCTGATGCGGTAGACTGCATGAAGCAGGCTCTGGTCGAGGGCCGGGAGGATCTCGAAGTACTTCCGGAAGCCGTGGCCGAGGTTGAAGCGGTCGAAGATTGACAATAGACCCCCCTTGCGTGTGCTTCTGTCACTCGCGGCCGCGGAGTGCGTCGATGATGCTCATTCGCGTCGCTCGCCATGCAGGAAGAATTGCCGCAAGAACGCACGCGATGATGCCCACAAACCATGCCTCGACGATGATGTCGGGTGCGAGCCTTATATAAGCATCATAGCCCATCTCGGAGTTCGGTGGAGGTGGC
Organism: Azoarcus taiwanensis; assembly: GCF_012910885.1. GTDB lineage: Bacteria > Pseudomonadota > Gammaproteobacteria > Burkholderiales > Rhodocyclaceae > Azoarcus_F > Azoarcus_F taiwanensis. The sequence goes on from NZ_WTVM01000009.1 coordinate 23,445, forward strand.
ATCGGGATGCCGATTCCCGAGATGAACAGGGCGATCGAGATGCCCGCCACAACACCGAACGTGGCCCCGAACAGGCCAATGAGAGTGGATTCATAGACGATCAAACCCACTACGGTAGTGTTCTTGTTGCCGAGCGCGCGCATGGTGCCGAACTCCCAGGTTCGTTCCATCAGGCTCATGTTCACCGCGTTGATGACGCTGAGGCAGACCATCAGCAACACCATTGCCTTGAGAAACCCGAATTGCTGCGCGTAAAGATCAACGGTTTTCTCGTAGAAATCATTGAGCTCCCGCCAGTCGAGCACCGAGAGATCCTGTGTCGAGAGACGGGCGCGGGCGGCGCCGACGAAAGCGTCGGTGAGAGCAGTGTCATCGAGCGACACAACGAGCTTGGATACGCCACTCGTGTCGAGCAGTACCTGCGCATCCGAGAGCGCGATACGCACTGCCCGGGCATCGAAATCCTTGGAGAACGTCTGAAAGACACCCACGATTTCGATGTCCAGCGTGTTCATCGCGCCGTCGATCGTGCTGACCAGAAGCGTGGCCTTGTCTCCAGGGGCGAGTTGCAAGGCATGGGCTACGCCTTCGCCGATCATCGCCCCGAAGGAGTCGTCGGGTTGCAGCGCGCGGCCCGCCTTCATCCTCAGATGGGTGCCGAGGCGCAACTCCCGCTCAGGTTCTATACCCTCGGCGAGAATGGCGTAGTCCGTCCTTCCATTGTTCAACAGGCCAGAGAACGCAATGCGCGCCATCGCATCACGGACGCCGGGAGTCTCGAGCAGTTCGGCTCGAAGTGCCTCATGGTTTTCAAGGAGATGACGCTCGGGTGACCGGGATCCATGAGTGAAGATCGCCGCTTGCCCGATCTGGGCATGGCCGGATTGGGAATGGATCAACGCTTCGCCAAGCTGAATGAAGATGTCGCGCACGAAACCGCCTGACACGACCAAACCTGAAACGCCGAACACGATCGCCGCCAGGGTGATTGTCGTCCTGATGCGGTTGCGAAGCAGGTTGCGGAAGCTGAGCGTAAACATGTGAATGCCTTCACTGTCGCGCGCGCAGCGCGTCGACGATCTGCAGGCGCGAGGCCCGCCAGGCCGGGTAGATGGACGCCAATACCGTTGTGCTGAATGCCACGACCGAGGCGGTCGTCAGGTTCTGTGCGGACAATCGGATTCCGGCGTCGAACCCCCACGCCATACCGGGTCCGGGCGGCATGGGAATGCCGATCGCACTCAGGACGAGGGCGCAGACCACCGCGAGCGCAAGGCCCGCGACTACGCCGACCGCACCCAGAATGCACCCTTCAAGCATGAACATCGTCAGCACAGCGTGCCTCCGGGCGCCCAGAGCCATGATGGTTCCAATTTCTCCGGTTCTTTCCATCACGACCATCATCATCGTGTTCGAGATCGAGAGCACGATGATGACCGCAATGATGACGTAGATGACCCCCACCTGTTTGGACAAGAGCTCGGCGCTCTTCTTGTAGAAGTCGGCCAGATCGTGCCAGGGGACGAATTCCAGTCGCTCAGCAGCGAGCCTTTCTCGCAACAGTGTGACCGCACCGTCGGTATCCTCGGTACGGTCGAGCAGAATCAGGCGCAAATGTTCGCCCTCGGCTCGTGTCAGCGCGCGCGCGAGTGCGATCGGCACCCTGAGTGCGACATCGTCGTAGGCCTTGGTAATGGATTCGAACACCCCGACAAGCGTCGCTTCGACCGCACTGATGCCACCGTCCGGCGTGTTCGAGATCAACACCAGTCGCTCGCCCACTGCAATCTGCAGGTTGTCCGCGAGCCCGCGCCCCACGATGACCGTGTCGGTCTCCCCGGCCATCAGATTGCGACCATCCGGAAAGCGAAGCGCGGCTGACAGCAGGGCCTCGGCAGCGGGATCCACCCCTTCGCCGATGAACGAAAGCGTCTGTTCGCCCGAACTGGCCAGCCCCGAGATCAGCATGCGCGGTGCCGAGGCCGTGAAACCGGGCAGCGATGCTAGCGTCGAGAGCTCGGCGGGCGAGGGAGAGCCGAGCAGATAGGCGTGCGGGTCCGCACGACCCCCTTCGAGAAACCCCGGTTTCACGACCTGGATGTGTCCAAGCTGCGAGCGGATCGTGTTTTCCCGTCCGAACTCGAGGTTCCAGGCGATGAAACCCGACGCAAGAATCATTGCGACCATACCGAACACGATGGCAACGAGCGCGGCGCGGCTGCGGCCGACCTGCCGGATGACATTGCGCCAGGCGCTGTCCAGGGCGGGATGTGTCGCCATGGCTGGGGAAGTTTCAGCTCTGATTCGGTCGGCGAGCGAGCACGTTGTAGCAGTTGCCCGCCACCTCTTCAGAGACGATTTCAAAGCCGCTCTCCATCAGGCGCCGACGGACATCGTCCTGCTCATAAGGGGTGTAGAGAATCCCCTTGCGAATGCCCCAGTCATTGATCCACTGCGCAATCGACCTGAAGGGCTGGATTGTGCGCGGGTATAGCAGCGCGTTGGCAGCGAGCGTGCCCCCGGGTTTCAGGACGCGGAACACGTCGCGCAGTGCCCCATCGACCTCCGGGAAGCAATGCACCGAGTTGGCGATATTCACCGTGTCAAAACTCGCGTCAGGATAGGGCAGCGCAGCCGCATCCGCGTGGCGGATCGTCACGTTGGGATTGCCGGCAAAGCGTTTTCTGGCGCCATCGAGCATCGGTTCTGCGTAGTCGATGCCGGTCACCGTCACATCCGGAAGCCGCTTCAGCTTTCGCCATCTGAGCACCAACTCGAGCAAGGTGCCGGTGCCGCAAGCCACTTCGAGGTGCTGTGCACCAAAGTTCGGCCCGAAGAAGCGCAGCTGGTTCCAGATGGTGCTGTTATACGCGAAGGTGAGGATGAAGAAGCCGCGGATGTCATACCACCAGGGGGGCGAGTCGTATGCCTCGGCGATCTCGTCGCGATTTTTCTTCTCCATATTTGACCTCTTGAGGTGTCTGTGAAACTGCAAATGCGCTTCACTTATATCACTCTACAGAATCCAGAGAGCGTGTGGAGAGTGGGGCGTCTGGCAAAGATGTCTTATGAGTATATTCAAGGGTGTGGCCTTCTTGCGAGGTGTCGAAAAATTTTACACTTCCGCCGATTCGTTTCTTGATCGAATAGGTAAGTAACTAAGGAGATTACGGAAAATATTCATGGCATAGTCTTTGCTAAGAGATGTGTGAGCCCCCGGTTTCGGGGCCAACGGCCAGAAGGAGAAGAAAAAGTGATGAAGTTTGCAAAGGGTGTGCTTGCTGCCGCGTTGGTTGGGACCGCTGCGTTGTCGGCTCAGGTTCATGCCGCGCCGTTCGGCCAATTCACGGTTGATCAGACCAGCATCACCGCCGGCCTTACGCCGCTTGCGCTAGGTATAGGGTTGGGCTCGGACACATTCAACGCGGACAAGGTCACGGGGTTCTACAACGAGGTGCTGACGATCCAGGCCGACGGAAGCTTCGTGACGAATGCCTATGCCTACATGAATGCATTTTCGCGGGAGCAGGGTACGCTGCCGGCGATTGGCTCCCTGGCTGGGGCTAGTTACAATCTGTATGCAATCTTCACCTCCGAGGGTACCTACAACTTCGACACCAATGTGTTCAGTGGGTTGACCGGTGAGTTCCGCTTCTATCTTGATCCGCTCGCGAACACGCTGCTGAGCCTTGGCGCAACTGGCTCTGACCCTATCGGGGTGGCAAATGGCGCCGATGACTACCTGCTCGCGGTTGCGAAGAACATGACCTTCGCGACGGGCAACAACATCGAGCCGGGCTCCTTCAAGTTCATCTGGGATGACTTCACGCTCGAGGATCCGGCCGGCAGCAACTTCTTCATCAAGCCGGAAGACTTCTTCCTGAATATCGAAGTCACGGGCGATTTCGACCGATTCAACGTCGTGATTGATCCTGTAACACTCGTTACGACGGTCAGGCCGACTGGTGATGTCAGTGCCGTCTTCTTTGCGGTGCCTGAGCCGGCTTCGTTGGCCTTGGTTGGTCTTGGCCTGCTTGCGCTTGGTGCAGGCGCTCGTCGCAAGCGGATGCTTCCCTCGTAAGCCCTAAACGAAAGACACAGGTCTGTTCTTGGAGCGCCCCCTTTTGGGGGCGTTTTTCGTGATGGTGAATCGATATTTGGGGTAACGTACGGGTTTGGATCATCGGGCAGGGCGTTGCTTATGACTGGTTCCGCAACCCGGGTAGTTCCACCTCCTTTTTCACAGTTGTGCCCATTCGGCATCAACCGGTCGGGTTCCCACTTGTGTGCTGGACTGGACGGCTTCAAGTCATGACTTCCGAGTTTCAGGCACTGGCGGCCTTCTCCCGCAATATCGGTTGGGTTACAGAGGCTGAACAAACGTCGCTGAGGCAGGCACGCGTCGCAATCGCCGGCTTGGGCGGTGTCGGCGGAGCGCACCTTTTGACGCTCGCACGCCTCGGCGTCGGCCGGTTCAATATCTCGGATTTCGATCGGTTCGAACAGCACAACTTCAACCGGCAGGTGGGCGCGTTCATGTCGACGGTCGGAGAACCCAAGCTCGACGTTCTTGCGCGCATGGCGACCGATATCAATCCCGAGGCTGAAATCTGTCGCTTCCCCGACGGCGTGACCCACGAGAATGTCTCAGCGTTTCTCGATGGCGTGGACGTGTACGTTGACGGTATCGACTTCTTTGCGATGGATGCGAGGCGATTGATCTTCGCCGCATGCGCCGAGCGGGGCATCCCCGCGTTGACGGCTGCACCCCTCGGCATGGGCGTGTCGTTCCTGTACTTCGACCCCAAAGGGATGAGCTTTGAGGACTACTTCCGGCTGGAAGGCCACGACAGACCAGAGCAGTTTGCGCGCTTCATCGCGGGATTGTCGCCCGCGATGCTGCAGCGTGACTACCTGGTGGTGCCGGGAGCGGTGAACTTTCGTGATGAGAAAGGACCGTCGACCGCCATGGCCTGCGACCTGTGCGCTGGCCTGATGGGCACGGCGGTGCTCAAACTGATCCTCAAGCGCGGGGTAGTGAAGCCTGCCCCATGGTCAATGCAGTTCGATGCCTACGCGCTGCGCCTGAAGCACGTCTGGCGTCCCGGTGGCAACGCCAACCCGCTGCAATGGCTGCTGCTCAAGCTCATACGGCCGCGTTTGAGAGGCGAATGAGAGGCTCGGGGGAGCGACGGACGGGCGTTCGGTCGCGGCAATAGCCCGTGGGTCCGGCCGCGCTCAGCATGCTGACTCTTTTGGTTGCAGGCGCCTCTCGGAAAACGACAGTGGCCAGACGTCGCTTCGGCTTGATCAGCTGGCGCCCCGCCTCTGCGTGATGTCTGCTCCTTCACGGGAGCGGGTCACTGAAGTCTTCTAAGGTATTCGCGGGTAAACATGCGCTCCGGGAGATCGCGCAGTGCCATCGCCTCGTATTCCAGCACCGAATAGTCTCCCGGCTTGAGCGCGTCTTCCATGACGAGTCGTGTGGGCCTCATCTGCCCTGCGAGTTCGCGGAAGTTCTCGTAACGGCAGGTCTTCAGCAAACGACCCGATAGCGCGAAGAACTCGGCCCTGACAGGGCGATTATCCACGATCGAGACCCAGTACCTGACCCGGGCGTAGGTGACGCCGCGGTCCGTAGCCGCAAGCTCGAGTAAATGGCAATCGATGCCATCGAGGATTTCACGACCGCTCAGGCTTGGATCATAGTCGCCCGCAAAGTTGGCGCGTGCCAAGTCGCCGTTGGCCACCTGGCCCGTGAGGCGCTGGGCGAGGGAGAGGCGGACCGGCTGGGAGACCGTGGGCATGAAAACCCACAGGTCGCGGCCGCGCATCAGCAGTGCCTGGCCGCGTTCCGAGGCAGGAGATACGGTCAGCACGATGGTGTTATCGTTGCCGCGTGACAGTACGCGATAGCGACGCTGATCTCCCTCCACGCCGTCGTTGAAGTTGGTGACGGTAATGTCAGTCTGAAAACTCTCGCGGGGAAACCGGATTTCGTCCGCCCGTTCGACGATGGCGCGGGCATCCGCGGCTGTTTGCGACCTGGCGCTGCGTGAGAAGAACAGTGCCGGCGCGAAGGCGCCGACAGTCAGTGATGAAAGCACCGCACGACGCGTTCGAAAGCTTCGGCTCATGGGTGTATCCTTATGTGTATTGAATGACTCCGGCACGATGAGATGGCGATCGTACAGGTCGAGAACATCAGCAAACGTTACGCGCTTGGCGAGCAGATCGTCAACGCGCTTCAGGATGTCACCTTGTCGATCGAGCCGGGGGTGTTTCTCGCGATTGCCGGGCCGTCGGGCAGTGGCAAGTCAACCCTGCTCAACATCATCGGTTGTATCGATACGCCTAGCGAAGGCCGGGTATTGATAGAGGGGCGTGACGTTTCCGGTCAGACACCGGATCAACTCGCCGACCTGCGTGCGCGCACCATTGGTTTCATCTTCCAGACCTTCAACCTGCTGCCGGTATTGTCGGCGGCGGAGAACGTCGAGTATCCGTTGCTCAATCTTCCAGAACTGTCGCGTGCTGAAAGGCGCGAGCGGGTGGCGCACTATCTCGCGATGGTGGGCTTGGCAAAGTACGCAAGCCACCGCCCCAATCAGCTCTCAGGCGGTCAGCGCCAGCGGGTAGCGATCGCTCGCGCGCTGGCGACGCATTCGCGCGTGGTACTCGCCGACGAGCCGACGGCCAATCTGGACAAGGAAACCGGCAAGAGCATCCTGAGGTTGATGAAGGAGATCAATCACAAGGCGGGTACGACCTTCATTTTCTCCACCCACGACAAGCGGGTCATGAACATGGCCGACAGACTGGTTCGGGTGGAAGACGGGCGCGTGATCGCGCTGGGGATGAAGGCGGACGGGCGCTGGGTGTTTGTGCAGGACAGGCGAGACAAGGACGAAGAGGATCCCGAGATATGAGAAGAGAGGACACGACGCGACCTGCGGGCGCGAAGAGAGGGGTGTGTGCGCTTGCTCTGGCGGCCATGCTTGCTGCAGCGCCTGCGCTCGCCGATGATCTGGATGACTTGTTCGACCTCGATACCCCGCTCGACGAGAGCGCCGAGTCCTTCGGCGACCTGCTGCCGGGCGGCGGTCGTGGCTTGCGCGTGGGTGGTTACGGTGAATTCGCCGCAGCCTACACGACCGCGGACCCGGAGCGTTGGTCTCGCCTGCGCACCCGGCTGGAGCTGACCGCGAGCGGACGGTTGGGCAACGGCCCGCGCTTCAGGCTTGGGGCGCGTGCCGACTACGATGCGGCCTACGATCTCGAGAGCAGCCACTATCCGCGTGCGGTGCGTCGTGACCAGCGCGCCGAGGTGTCGATACGCGAGGCCTTCGTGGAGTTCGGCGCCGGCGAATGGGAATTCACCCTCGGACGTCAGCATGTGGTTTGGGGTGAAATGGTTGGTCTCTTTCTTGCCGACGTCGTTTCGGCGCGCGATCAGCGCGAGTTTCTATTGCCGGAGTTCGATACCATGCGCATTCCGCAATGGGCGGCGCGGGCGGAGTACTTCGCCGGCGACACCCATTTCGAGTTGTTGTGGATCCCCTACCCGAGTTACGACGACATCGGCAAGCCTGGAGCCAACTTCTATCCGTTTGCGGTTGCGCCCGGCACGCGGGTGCGCAATGCGGAACCTTCGCGCTCCCTGTCGAACACCAACTGGGGCTTGCGGGTGTCGCGGCTGATAGATGGCTGGGATCTTACGGCCTTCCATTATCAGAGCCGGGATGTGTCGCCGACGCTCTACGGTACGCAGGCTGGGCAGCTGGAGATCCGGCGTGACCGTATCCGCCAGACTGGCGGCACTTTTTCCAAGGACATGGGCACCTTCGTGCTCAAGGGTGAAGCGGTGCATACCTCGGGGCGCAGTTTCGCGGCGCCGGACCCCTTCAACATGAAGTCCGCTGCGACACTCGATTACGTTGTTGGCGCCGATGTGCCTTACGGTGATTGGCGGGTGAATCTGCAGGTCTTCGGGCGGCGCATGCTGGACCACGACCGTGCTTTCGGTTTCGACCGGAACGAAACCGGTTACACGGTGTTGGTGAATCGCGGCTTTGGCGATCGCTTCGAGGCCGAAGTGCTCTATGTGTCGAGTTTCAACCGCAGCGACTACATGCTCAGGCCCAAACTGATCTGGAACATCACCCAGGAATGGCGTGGCCAGGTCGGCGCTGACCTGTTCGGTGGACGTAAGGCCGGGCTGTTCGGCCGTTATGACGATCAGGACCGGGTCTACATGGAGGTGCGACGCTGGTTCTGAGCCCAATTCAGTCGCGCCCGTGCCAAGCGGCACCGTCAGATGGATGGCGGTGCCAGCGGTGTGCGTCGTATGTCCTGTCTGACGGATTCCCAGATCGGTTGCAGCAGTAAGGGCATCTCGGCGAGGTTGGGGGCGACATCGATGATTACCGGGATTTTGTCCGTGCCGTCGGCATGGGCACCGTCTGGCTCATGCATCCGGATGCCAAGTCGAACCAAGTGACTCGCCAGGCGTGGGCTCGATAGCATCACCAGGGTTTCGAGACCGACGTCCGCGGCGAGCGACAATATGCCGAGAAAGAGTCCGATCGGTATGAAGGGAAAACGCGGTTGCTCCCGTGTCGCGAAGTCCTCGCTCTGCAGAGATATGGGTGCCAGCGCCTCTCCGTGTCGCCGTCTGTGGCTTGCGCGAATGGCCAGCATCGAGATCTCGCCGACTCGTCTGCGGTCGGGCAGCACGGGTTCTGAAATCGATCGGGTGGCGGATTCGAACGGCAGGAGCGTGTCGGCGGCGAGGCGTTCGGCAAGAATCAATCGAGCGCAGCCGATCGCCTCGTGAGGCGGTGCAGAATCCCGAATCAGACAGTGGAGGCTGGCGTCGTCGAACGCGTCACTGAGGCGTCGGTCTGGGCGATGCGGAGCAAGGCCAAGGTCGTCGCTGAAGACTTCATGGCGGATACGAAACACCGTATCGAGTGAGGCGGTATCATGCGCCAGCTCGACCGTGAAATATTTCCTGAAGCCATGGCCGAGGTTGAAGCTTTCGAATAAAGGCAAACACAGGCTCCAGTGAAGTCAGGTCACGCCGAGACAGCCGGAACGGCCAGAGCGGAGCTCTGTGAAATTGCCGGATGCTGGTTGTCTGAAACGGTTAACCGGGGCGAATCCGCTGCCGGTCGTTGGCGTTGATGGGTGGTGAATCATACACAAATGAAAACCGCCCTTTCGGGCGGTTGTGTTTGATTGCCGTTAGGCGCAGACGCTGGAGTTGACTCAGTCGGCGAGTTTGCGGCGACGGGAGGCGAATCCCAGACCGGCGAGGCCGAGGCCGAGCAGGGCCAGGGTGCCGGGCTCAGGAACGTACCGCGCGTCGATCCGGGCCTGGATCCAGAGTGTGCTGATGCCGGGTGAGTACACACCATCCTCGGATACCCACTCACGGGTATAGATGTCAAAGGTTCCGTCATCGCTTCCAGGGAAGTAGCCGGTATAACCATCAGCACCAACTTCAAGAATTGCGGCTGAGAGATCCGGGCTGAGGAACTGGAAGCTGAGCGTATACTGCCACTTGTCCTGGGTCAGGAAGACGAACGAGCCGGTGAGCGGCTGGATGTTGAAGACGTCGTCGCAACGGGTTTGGAGGGGGTTGAGACCCACGCATTGTGCTTCGGTAGCGGTATTGAGGGTCTCGTCGAAGCTGATCTTTTGCGTGTCGAAGAGATCAACGAAGGGATAATCGGTCAGCAGGAAGCGTGAGAACAGGTCGACCGTGTTCATGTAACTACCGCCCGCCGTGATCACATTGTTGGTGTGGACGACCTGATCGACGGTCGTCCAGCCCCCATTGGTGGTGATGTCGCCGGCAAAGTGCGTCAGCGTGAGGTTGCTCTTCGCGTTCAGAGGATTACTCGGCGTGCCCCACGACAGGCTTCGTCTGGTATTTGCAGGATCGTCAGCGTCCGCGTACACCAGACCGCAGGTCCCGCCGCCGTCGCAAGTTGCGCTACCGTCGATGAAGCCGCCCGAGGTCTGGAAAGCGAAGTCGTTAATGAGCGCGGCGCTGGCATTGGGCGCAATCGCGCCGAGCGCGAGAACTCCGGCGCCGATCAGCGCGGACTTCAGTGTCTTGAGTGTCGTGGCCATTTTGAGTTACCTCCTTGAGTGAGTCTGCGGGGTAACATAAGCATGCGCCGTGCCAGAATTTAAAAAACGAGTTAAAACATATTGATACGGGAGGTGGCGATTGGGTTCGTGTGTGCCCGGCGAGCGCGCTGTAAAATTTCTCGACACTTGAAGGACGCCCGCTGGACGAGCTTCGCGTAGCCCGTGCCCGGATGGTTAAAGGCGTGCCGAGGGCGTTCCCCCCTCGTTCAGCATAGGTTCTTCGCGGCTTCCTTCCTGGAGCGGGCCGGTGAGTGTTTGTTTCTACCCCTTGTCTTGGCTATGCTGCTCGTTCCCTTGGTTCAACCCGGTGACGAGAGCACTCAAATGAGCGACATGCAAAGAGACTTTTCCCAATGCTACGGCTACGACTTCGACCAGCTCGAGATCGGCATGAGTGCGGCGATCGGTCGTACGGTCAGCGAGGCGGATATCCTCATGTTCGCCGGTGTGTCGGGTGACACCAATCCGGTCCATATCGATGAAGAGTTCGCGGCCGCGACGATGTTCGGCGGTCGCATCGCCCATGGCATGTTGTCGGCGAGCTACGTCTCCACGGTGTTCGGCACCAGGCTGCCCGGGCCTGGGTGCATCTACCTGTCCCAGTCGCTGCGTTTCAAGGCGCCGGTCAAGGTCGGAGACACGGTGGAGGCGCGGGTGACGGTCACCGAGCTGAATCCCGCGAAGCGCCGGGCCAAGTTCTCGACGGTGTGCACGGTGGCTGGAAAGGTGGTGCTCGACGGTGAGGCGGAGCTGATGGTGCCTGCCCGCTGAGAGCTCTGTAAAGTGAAGAAGCCGTCAGCCATGTCTTCTGGTCTGATCGTTGTCATCCTGTCGCTGCTGCTCGGCATCCAGCCGATTACCACCGACCTCTACCTACCGGCCTTGCCGGCAATGACCGAGGCGCTTGGCGCGCCGGTGGCGATGGGGCAACTGACGCTGAGCGCCTTGCTGCTCGCGTTCGGCGCGTCGCAACTGGTCTGGGGGCCGCTTTCTGACCGTTTCGGCCGGCGGCCGATCCTGTTGATCGGGTTGAGCCTGTACATGGTGGCGGCGGTGGGCAGTGCCTTTGCCGGTTCGATGGTGCAGCTTGTGATCTGGCGGGCGCTGCAGGGTGCCGCGATGGGGGCGTCGGTGATGTGCGCACGGGCGATCGTGCGAGATCTCTATACCCCCGAAGCGGCGGCAAGGGCGATGAGCAAGGGCTTGTCGGGCCTCGGCGTGATCGCCTTCCTGAGCGCCCCCCTGGGCGGACTGCTGGCGGATTGGTTCGGATGGCGCGCGACGCTGCTGGTGCTCGCGGTTTTCGGGGCCGGGGTGCTGGCAACGGTCATGCTGCGCTTCGAGGAGACAGTGCGCGAACCCAATCCGCGCGCGCTCAACCCGGGCGTGCTGGTGTCGGTGTGGGCACATATCCTGTCCCAGCATGCCTTCTGGTCGTTTGCGCTGCTCGCGGCAGCGACTTACGGGGGGCTGTTCACCTTTCTTGCTGCGTCCTCTTTCGTGCTGATCGAGATCCATGGGGTTTCCAGGACGGGCTATGGATTCTGGATGGCGTCGATGTGCGCAGCCTATCTGCTGGGCACTTTCATGTGTCGGCGCTGGCTGATTCGCCATGGGATCAGGCGTACGGTTGCCATCGGTGGCGGGTTCTCGATCGTCGGCGGCACGCTTTTCGGGCTGCTCGCGCTGGCCGGGGTCCACTCCGTGTGGGCGATCATGTTGCCGCACTACCTTTTCATGATTGGGCACGGGGTGCATCAGCCCTGCGGCCAGAGCGGCTCGGTCGCGCCGTTTCCGCGATCGGCCGGTGCGGCGTCGGCGATGGGCGGATTCCTGATGATGGTCGTGGCCTTCGCGATGGGCATCTGGCTGGGCCGCGCGATGGACGGCACCGTCTTCCCCCTCGCCAACGGGATGTGGTTCTGGGGTGTGCTCACTGCGGCCGTTGCCTGGCTGCTGGTAGGCCGGACGGTCGATCCGGCGCCTGACCCCGCGCCCGCGGATGCACGCCGCTGAGCGATGACAAGAGAGGTCGGGTGACGTAGCGAACGGTTGCTGCAGGGTCAACAACTCGAATGCGGCCTGAGACGAGGGGCAGGGTGCGTATGGTGGCCGTCCGTCACTGCTTTGGCCGTGCGGATTTCTTCAGTCGGTAATCCAGTTGGGGTCGGGTCATGCCTAGCGCGCGGGCGGCAGCCGAAAGGTTGCCGTTTGCCTTCTGCAGCGCGCACTCGAGCAACTGCCCTTCGAAGGATTCGAGGTCGATACCGCTTTCCAGGATGCGTTGGCACAAATCCTCAGCAGGGCGGCCGCCTTCGGTTTCGAGCAGTCCGGCGCTGTCCGGAGATTCATGGGTACGTCCTGAGACCTCGCCGCCAATGAAAAGGTGTTCGGCTTCGATCGCGCCGTTGTTCGGGCTCAGAATCACACCGCGTTCGATGATGTTTTCGAGTTCGCGGACGTTGCCCGGCCAGTCGTGTCGCTTGAGCGCCTGCATCGCGCGCTCGGTCACTCCGGCGATGCGCTTGCCGTGCAGCGTGCAATAGCGGTCCAGCATGGCCTCGACCAGTGGCGGGATGTCGGCGATGCGATCGCGCAGCGGCGGGATGGTGACTGGATACACGTTCAGCCGATAGAACAGATCGCGGCGAAAGCGACCTTCCTGCACCGCGGTCATGAGATCCACGTTGGTCGCGGCGACCAACCGGACGTTGATCTTGCGCACGCGTTCGTCGCCGAGACGCTCCAGCTCGCCTTCCTGGACCACGCGCAGGAGCTTTGCCTGGGCAGGCAGGGGGAGTTCGCCAATCTCGTCGAGAAACAGCGTGCCACCGTCGGCGCGCTCGAACTTGCCGGCGCGCGAGGCGTGTGCACCGGTGTAGGCGCCCCGTTCGACACCGAACAGCTCGGATTCGATCAGGTCATGCGGCAGGGCGGCGCAGTTCACCGCGACGAAGGGCGCGGCATTGCGCGGGCTCATCTCGTGAAGTGCACGCGCGAAGCGCTCCTTGCCGACCCCGGTTTCGCCGAGCAGCATGACCGTGACGTTGGTGTCGGCCGCCTTCTCGATGAGGTCGAAGGCGTGGCGGAAGCCCGCGGAGGCACCGATCAGGCTCGTGACCTTGCGCGGGCAGTTGAGTGAAGAGCGCAATGTTTCGACCTGTTCGCGCAGTTCCAGGAGCTGGCTGACGATGGAATCCGCTTCGTAGTAGGGCGTGTAGTCGTCCGCATCCGGCCACTCCTCCACCGGTCGGCCGACGATTCGGCAGTGATTCGTGCCCATCGCCGCGCATTCGACTTCCTTGAAGAGGATGAACCGCCCCATGAAGCCGGTGGTATAGCCTGAAGCGTAGCCGATCTGCATCCAGCAGACCGGGTGGTGGGCCTGGCCGTGTTCTTGCAGATGGACCTCTGCCTCCCAGGAGTGCTCCCAGATGAACTCACCGTGAAAGCGCCCGCTGGCCACGTCCATGTCCAGCTTTACGGCCTCTACCTGGACGCTGCCTTCCAGCATATGCAACTGCGGACCGACCACGAAGGCGTCCTGCTCACTGAAGCCTGCGCGGACCTTCTTTGCCAGCTCTGCGTCACGCAGGCCGGACGCAAAACCCATGCGGGTGAGTATCCGGCGTGCCTGCTCCGCGCCGACGGATTCGACGAGTTCCTTGCGCAACTCGGCCAGCGCCGCCGCGTGCATCAGCACCATCCGGCTTTCGTCCAGCCAGATGAGGCCGTTCTCCGACGAAAAGCGGATCAGGCGTCGCAGATCGGCATTACCGGGGAATCTGATGTCCGCCACGTGTCCTCCTTCTTGTGTCGCGCTTCGGTCGTGTGATCCGACGTGACGACTCGGGGTCGTCTTCAGGCGATGCGCGCGGTGCATTCTGACACGGACTGTCCCGACATGTTCCTCTTCGAGACGCGTTCGCGCAAATGATGAAGCCGGTCGGCGTAATTTCATTTTTTGGTGAATCGCTCCCGGTTCGGTGGGGGGCGTGCGTCACCAGCAGGCCTGCTATCCTATTGAATCTCGAGATTTTGGGCAAATGGCACAAAACTTGATAGCCTGAGCGACGTGAGTTTGGCTTATGCACAGCCGCAGCCCTCACGAGCAGACCGATCAGGTCCAGAGAAGCCCTCCACGGCGACAAGGATGGAGACATGGACAAGCGACACTCGATCCACATCGAGCAGACCGGCGAGGTGTTCACCTGTGCCGACACACAGAACGTGCTCAGAGGCATGGAAGCACTCGGACGGCGGGGTATTCCCGTAGGCTGCCGGGGCGGAGGCTGTGGGGTCTGCAAGATCCGCGTCACGTCGGGTGAGTTCAAGGTGCGCAAGATGAGCCGCGCCTACGTCAGCGAGGCGGAAGAGGCCGAGGGCATCGTGCTCGCCTGCAAGACCTTTCCGCTGAGCGATCTTTCGGTGTCGGTAGTCGGGAAGATGGTCAAGAACCTGACCCGTCCGCTTCAGCCCGCAGGTACGGGCGATCCGTCTCACTCCCCATCCGGGACCGCGGCGTCCGCCTGAATCCCTCCGGCCCTCCGATCGGGGCCAACACGACGACCCGTCCCCCTCCCAACCTCCCTTTTGAGGGGGAAGGCGCTGCACCGGCTCCGCACTTGCGCACCGCAGTCGGAACATGCACCAACCCGTTTGATTGCCGGTTTGATAGCCCGTTCGGCACCAGTAGCCGAGGCGACCTTGTGGGCATGCACTCGCCAAGTCCTTGTTGCAGTGCGAGAAAGCGCCTTCATGAAATGGTGACCTCAATCCAGGCATTTAATCAATTGATGAAGGAATAGAGGCATTCAATGTTCCGTAATCTCGAGAAACTGTATAGATGTCGAGTAACGACAGTCACTTAGGAAAATTGGCACGAAGCTTGTTAGAGGGTCAGGCACATCGAATCGGTATTCACCTAGACAGGGGCAGGGATGAGCCAGGAAAAAACCACCATGGATCTCTCACGCAAGTTCGTCCGGCTGGTTGAGCGCAGGGAAGACGGACTCGTCGAATTCGAGTTCTCGATCGGAGACCCGGAGCTCTACGCCGAGATGCTTTTGCCGGCGGACGCCTATGAGGACTTCTGCCGGATCAATGCGGTGACCGTGCTCGAAGGCGAGCGAGAGGAAGTGGAGCAGGACTCCGGCCTGGGCTGGAGTCTCCACGAGGCCAATACGCGACGCTATTGACGCATCAGGGCGCAGTCGCAGGACCAGACAGTTTCAGGCAGCACCACAACAAGCAAAGAGGAGACATTCAATGCATATCGATTTGCGTACGGTCACGATCACACCGCTGCGCCACACCTTTGATCATGTCGCGCGCCGTCTGGGCGCGGACAAGCCGGCCTCCCGCTATCAGGAGGGCACCTACGACATGCAGGCGACGGCCAACTTTCACTATCGGCCGACCTGGGATCCGGATCACGAGATCTTCGACGCCAGCCGCAGCGCCATCCGCATGGCCGACTGGTACACCTTCAAGGATCCGCGCCAGTTCTACTACGGCGCCTACACCATGGCACGTGCGCGCCAGCAGGACACCGCCGAGTCCAACTTCGACTTCGTCGAGTCGCGCGGCCTGGCCGAGGCCATGTCGCCCGAACTGGTCCGCACCGTGCTCGACCAGCTGATGCCGCTGCGTCATGTCGCCTGGGGCGCGAACATGAACAACGCCTCGGTCTGTGCCTACGGCTACGGCACCGCCTTCACCCAGCCGTGCATCTTCCAGGCCATGGACAACCTCGGCATCGCGCAGTACCTGACTCGCATGGGCCTGCTGCTCGGCGATCAGGAGGCGCTCGACGCCGGACGCAAGGCCTGGCTCGAGGACGATCGCTGGCAGGGGCTGCGGCGCTACGTCGAGGACACCTTCGTGCTCAAGGACCCGTTCGAGCTCTTCGTGGCGCAGAACGTGGCGCTCGACGGGCTGATGTACCCGCTGGTGTTCGAGACCATCGTCGATGACGTGTTCGCCTCTCAGGGCGGTACCGCAGTCGCGATGCTGACCCAGTTCATGACCGAGTGGTCGGCCGAGACCCGCAAGTGGCTCGACGCCACGATGAAAACGGCAGCGGCCGAATCGGACGAGAACCGCGCATTGCTCGAGGAATGGACCCGCAAGTGGCGCGACCGTGCCGCCGCCGCCCTGACACCGGTGGCGACGATCGCGCTGGGCGCGAAGGCGGACGAGGTGGTCGGCGAAGTCACCGAGCAGTTCAACAAGCGGCTGGCCAAGGCCGGTCTTGCGCTCTGAGGAGACATCGACATGCCGAACATCATGCTCGTTCTGCAGGCCAACGAAGAAACCCGCCCCATCGTCGAAGCGGTGGCCGAGGACAACCCGCACGCCCGGGTCGACCATCAACCGGCGATGGTCAAGATCGACGCCGAGGACAGGTTGGCGATACGCCGTGAATCCATCGAGGAGAAGCTCGGTCGCCCCTTCGATCTGCAGGAGCTGCACATCAACCTGATTACCTTGTCCGGCCACATCGACGAAACCGACGACGAGTTCGTGCTGAGCTGGAACAACTGAACCAATACCGGAGGAGATACCCGATATGGACATGAAAGTAGCGAAGAAGAAGCTCGGCCTCAAGGAGCGCTACAGCCACATGACGCGCGGTCTGGGCTGGGACACGAGCTATCAGTCGATGGACGACGTCTATCCCTATGCCAAGTACGAGGGCATCAAGATCCACGACTGGGACAAGTGGGAAGACCCTTTCCGCCTGACCATGGATGCCTACTGGAAGTATCAGGCCGAGAAGGAGAAGAAGCTCTACGCCATCATCGACGCGTACAACCAGAACAACGGACACCTGTCGGTCACCGATGCGCGCTATCTCAACACGGTCAAGCTCTTCCTCACCGGCGTGAGCCCGCTCGAGTACATGGCGCATCGTGGCTTCGCCCATGCCGGACGCTCGTTCCCCGGCGCCGGTCCGCGCATCGCCTGCCTGATGCAGTCGCTCGACGAGCTTCGCCATGCGCAGACCCAGGTCCACGCGATCTCCAACTACAACAAGCACTACAACGGCTTCCACGAGTTCCGCCACATGCACGACAGGGTCTGGTATCTGTCGGTGCCCAAGAGCTTCTTCGACGACGCCGTGACCGCGGGGCCGTTCGAGTTCAT
The DNA here is from genome assembly GCF_012910885.1 of Azoarcus taiwanensis. Taxonomy (GTDB): domain Bacteria; phylum Pseudomonadota; class Gammaproteobacteria; order Burkholderiales; family Rhodocyclaceae; genus Azoarcus_F; species Azoarcus_F taiwanensis. The sequence continues at coordinate 40,755 of NZ_WTVM01000009.1, forward strand.
GGTTGCGATCGGCTTCTCGTTCGAGTACGTGCTGACCAACCTGCTGTTCGTGCCCTTTGTCTCGGGCGCGGCCTACAACGGCGACATGGGCACGATGACCTTCGGCTTCTCCGCCCAGTCGGACGAAGCGCGGCACATGACGCTCGGCCTCGAGGTGATCAAGTTCATCCTCGAGCAGGATCCGGACAACCTGCCCATCGTGCAGCGCTGGATCGACAAGTGGACCTGGCGTGGCTACCGGGTGCTCGCACTGGTGGCGATGATGCAGGACTACATGCTGCCCAAGCGGACGATGAGCTGGAAGGAGGCCTGGGAGGTCTATTTCGAGGAGAACGGTGGGGCGCTGTTCAAGGATCTCGCCCGCTACGGCATCAAGATGCCGGAGTGCGCGAAGACCATCGCCCTCGAGAAGGATCACCTGTCGCATCAGACCTGGGGCACCTTCTACAACTACGGCGCGGCTGCCGCCTTCCACACCTGGGTGCCGGACGAGGACGAGATGAACTGGCTGTCGGCCAAGTATCCGTCGAGCTTCGACAAGTACTACCGTCCGCGGCTCGAGTACTGGCGCGAACAGGCGGCGCAGGGCAATCGTTTCTACAACAAAACGTTGCCGATGTTGTGCACTACCTGCCAGATCCCGATGCTGTTCACCGAGCCTGGCGACCCGACCAAGACCTGCTATCGCGAGACTACGTTCAAGGGCGAGAAGTATCACTTCTGCTCCGATCACTGCAAAAAGATCTTCGACGACGAGCCGGAGAAGTACGTGCAGTCGTGGCTGCCGGTGCATCAGATCTACCAGGGTAACTGCTTCCCCGAGGGCACCGACCCGACCGCCGAAGGCTTCGATCCGCTGGCGGCGGTGCTGCAGTACTACCACCTGGAGTTCGGGCGCGACAACCTCGACTTCGAGGGTTCTGAGGATCAGAAGAACTTCGACGCCTGGCGGGGCATGGCGACCCGTAACACCTGATCGTGGCGCTCCGCTGTCGATGCGGCGGCGGAGCCTGCGGGATGACAAGCACAAAGGAGACAAGACATGGCTGTTGCCGCCGTCAAGGAGTACGACTTCGCGCCGCTCGACCGGCACGAGAATTTTCACGGGAACCAGTTGCTGTTCATCGGTTGGGAAGACCACCTGATGTTCTGCGCACCGTTCGCCTTTCCGTTTCCGCCGGACATGCCCTTTCGTGCGGTGATCGAGCAAGTGCTGCCGGGTGCTTTCGGTTATCACCCGGACTTTGCGCAAATCGAGTGGGCCAAGGCCGAGTGGTTCAAGTCCGGCCATCCCTGGCAGCCGGATTTCGACAAGTCGCTGGCCGACAACGGGCTCGGTCACAAGGACGTGATCCGCTTCCGCACGCCGGGCCTCACCGGCATCAAGGGTTCCTGCAGCTAATCCGGTTGCCGGGTCGACCGCCAGACGCGGCCGGCCCGGTCCGGTGCGACGCCAAGAGACAAGTGACATGAGTTACGAACTGACCATCGAGCCCCTGGGCGAGACGATCGAGGTCGAGGAAGGCCAGACCATTCTGGATGCAGCCCTCAGGGCCGGCATCTGGTTGCCGCATGCCTGTTGCCACGGCCTGTGCGCCACCTGCAAGGTGCAGGTGGTCGACGGTGAAGTCGAGCACGGCGAGGCCTCGAGCTTCGCCCTGATGGATTTCGAGCGTGACGATGGCAAGACCCTCGCGTGCTGTGCGACGCTGGAAAGCGATGTGGTGATCGAGGCCGAGGTCGATGAAGACCCCGACGCGCGGTCGATCCCGGTCGAGGATTTCCCGGGGACCATCACGCGCATCGTCGATCTGACCCCCACCATCAAGGCGGTGCACATCGCGCTCGACAAGCCCATCGACTTTCAGGCCGGGCAATACATCAACTTCACCATTCCCGGCGAGCACGCCACCCGCGCGTTCTCGCTGGCCAACCCGCCGGGTGCCGGCAGCGAGATCGAACTCAACATCCGCCTCGTCCCCGGCGGCAAGGGCACGACCTGGATTCACGAGCGCCTCGCCGCCGGGGACCGCGTGCAGTTGTCCGGCCCTTACGGACGCTTCTTCGTCCGGAGATCGGGAGAGGGCGGGGCGTTGTTCATGGCCGGCGGATCCGGGCTGTCGAGCCCACGCTCGATGATTCTGGATTTGCTCGCCAGCGGCGACACGCGGCCGATTACGCTGGTCTATGGCCAGCGCACGCGCGCCGAGCTCTACTACCATGAGGAGTTTCTCGCGCTGGCCGAGGAGCACTCCAACTTCACCTATGTCGCCGCCTTGTCGGACGAGCCGGCCGGGTCGGACTGGAGCGGGTTCCGCGGTTTCGTGCACGAGGCTGCGCGAGACCATTTCGACAACGACTTTCGCGGCAACAAGGCCTATCTGTGCGGCCCGCCGGCAATGATCGACGCCTGCATCAACACCCTCATGCAGGGGCGGCTGTTCGAGAACGACATCTACACCGAGAAGTTCTTTTCGGCCGCCGATGCCCAGCAGGTGCGAAGCCCGTTGTTCAGGCGGATATGATTTCTGGGTGAGATGTAAATCTCGAGAAAAATACTGTACTCCGAAATAAAGTAGTTGTATCGTTCGATAAACAAGGTAAGCAAACCCATCCCGCCGGCAACACCATCTGTCCGGCAGGGAATCAAGTGAGGAGACTGAGATGGCAATGACTGGCGTACTGCGTCCCGGACACGTGGCGATTCGGGTGCTCGACCTCGAAGAGGGCATCAACCATTACAAGAACGTGCTCGGGCTGATCGAAACCGGTCGCGACAAGCAGGGCCGGGTCTATTTCAAGACCTGGGACGAGCGCGACCACAACAGCGTGATCATCCGCGAGGCCGACCAGGCGGGCATCGACTTCTTCGCCTTCAAGGTGGCTGACAAGGCTACGCTCGACAAACTCGATGCGGATCTGAACGCGTACGGCGTCAAGACCGAACGGATTCCGGCCGGCGAGATGCTCGAGACTGGCGAACGGGTGCGTTTCGAGATTCCCTCAGGGCACCAGATCGAGCTCTACGCCGACAAGACCGATGTCGGCAACGGCATGGCCTACGTCAATCCCGACCCCTGGACCCAGGACGCCGAGCGCGGCATCGCACCTATCCGCCTGGACCACTGCCTGCTCTATGGCCCGGACATCGAGAAGGTGCAGGACATCTTCGTCAACGTGCTGGGTTTCTACCTGGTCGAGCACGTGGTTCTGGAAGACGGTGAGACCGATCTTGGAATCTGGCTTTCGTGTTCGACCAAGGCCCACGACATCGCCTTCGTACGCCATCCCGAACCGGGCAAGCTGCATCACATCTCCTTCCTGCTCGACAGCTGGGAAAAGGTGTTGCGCGCCGCCGACATCATGTCGATGAACAAGGTCTCCATCGACATCGGCCCAACCCGTCACGGCATCACCCGTGGCACCACGATCTACGCCTTCGATCCGTCCGGCAACCGCTTCGAGACCTTCTGCGGCGGTTACCAGAGCTACCCGGACTGGAAGCCGATCAAGTGGACCTGGGACGAAGTCGGCGCCGGCATCTTCTATCACGACCGCGCGCTCAACGAGCGCTTCCTGTCGGTCGTGAGCTAAGCCGGGCAGGGGGTGTTCGCACCCCCTGCAGTGCGACCGGGTCGAACTCTATCGAGCCGCTTCGCAGGGTTTCGTCTCAAGCAAGCGGCAGGGCGGCCAGCCGTGTTTTCCGGGAGAGCGTCAGCGTTCGTTTGCGCGACGCTCGAAGAAGTCGGGCGGCATTCTCTTGATGGCTTCGAGCGTGCGCAGGATGTGCTCCGCTAGGATCGCGCAGGCCGTGTCGGCGTCGCGTTCGATGGTCGCCTCGAAGATCGCCTGATGCTCGGCGTGGATATCGCGGGCAATCGTCTGCCGGAACAGGGCAATGCGGCGATAGCGCTCGGACTGCTGGTAGAGGATGTTCTGGAAATGGCGAATCCAGCGCGACGGACAGGCAGCGATCAGGGCTTCGTGAAAGCCACGGTTGCGGGCCTCCCATTCCTCGAGAGAGGGGGCGGTGTGGTCGGCGAGCTTTTGCTCGGCGCGGGTGAGGCGGTGAAACGCGGCCACGACCGAGGCTTCCCAGACATCGTCGCCGAGGGCGATGGACTGACGCAGCGCATCGCATTCGAGCAGCACCCGGGTGCGGGTGATGTCCTCGAAGTCCGAGATCGAAATCGGTGCCACCCGGAAACCGCGTTGCCCCTGTCCGATCACCAGGCCATCGGTGGCGAGCATCAGCAAGGCCTCGCGCAGCGTGCCGGCGCCGACCTCGTAGTCGTCCTTGAGGTGCTCCACCCGCAGCTTCTCGCCGGGCGGACGGATGCCCTCGATGATGTCTCGCCGGAGTCGATGGTAGGCCGCCTCGACCAGCGTTTTGGGTTCGGGTGTGCCGCGCGTTTCGGCGAGGGCCGCGTCGTTCATGGATGTTTGTCCGGATATTTGGAATGCGTTACCGGGGATTCTAGTCGATCCCGAAGTACACGCAACAATTCTTCAAAATCCCGAGAAAACGGCTTGACGGCGAGATTTAACGGAGGTAACTTGGCGCATCGACGTTGGTGTGCCCTGGAGGACGACGATGAAAACCACTCTGCAGCAATCGAACATCACCCTGGAGGCCGCCCTGGCAGCCGCTCAGGCTGCGGTGGCGAAAGCCGAATCGCTGGGCGTGAGGATCAATGTCGGCGTGGCGGACGCGGGCGGCCATCTCGCCGCCTTTCTGCGCATGCCGGGTGCCTTCATTCAGTCCATCGACATTGCCATCGACAAGGCCTACACCGCCGCCGGTTTCGGCTTTCCGACCGCCGACTGGATGAAGGTCGCCGGTGACGACGAAGGCCTGAAACTGGGCTTTTCGGCACGTCCGCGCATGGCGGTGTTCGGTGGCGGACTGCCGGTACGGATAGGGGGAGAACTCGTCGGCGGCATCGGAGTGTCCGGTGCGTCGGCCGAACAGGACGAAGCGTGCGCCCGGGCCGGACTCGAGGCGATCGGCGCGGATGCAATCTAGGAGCGACAAATGAGCATCAAGGACGTTCACAACTTCATCAACGGTGAGTTCGTCGCCACCGAGCGCTTCTTCGACAAGCGCACACCGGTCGACAACAGCCTGATCGCGCGGGTGCATGAAGCCGGCAAGGCCGAGGTCGACGCCGCCGTTGCCGCCGCACGGGCTGCGCTGCACGGGCCGTGGGGTCGCATGACGGTGGCCGAGCGGGTCGATCTGCTCAACGCGGTGGCCGACGGCATCAACCGACGCTTCGACGACTTCCTGCAGGCCGAATGCGCTGACACCGGCAAGCCGCGCAGCCTCGCCAGCCACATCGACATTCCGCGTGGCGCGGCCAACTTCAAGATCTTCGCAGACGTCATCAAGAGCGTGCCCACCGAGTTCTTCGAGATGGCCACCCCGGACGGTCTCGGCGCGCTCAACTACTCGCTGCGGCGTCCGGTGGGCGTGGTCGGCGTCATCTGCCCGTGGAATTTGCCGCTGCTGCTGATGACCTGGAAAGTCGGCCCGGCGCTGGCCTGCGGCAACACCGTGGTCGTCAAGCCGTCGGAAGAAACGCCGCAGACCGCAACCCTGCTGGGCGAGGTCATGAACGAAGTCGGCATGCCCAAGGGCGTGTACAACGTGGTCCACGGCTTCGGGCCGGATTCGGCGGGCGAGTTCGTCACCTCCCACCCCGGCGTCAACGCGATCACCTTCACCGGCGAAACCCGCACCGGGTCGGTGATCATGAAGACGGCGGCCGAGGGCGCGCGCCCGGTGTCGCTGGAGATGGGCGGCAAGAATCCGGCCATCGTCTTCGCCGACTGCGACTTCGACAAGGCCATCGAGGGCACGATGCGCTCGGTGTTCGCCAACTGCGGCCAGGTGTGCCTCGGCACCGAGCGGGTCTACGTCGAGCGGCCGATCTTCGAGCGCTTCGTCGAGGCGATGAAGAAGGGCGCCGAAGGGCTGCGCCTCGGCCGGCCGGAAGACCCGCAGACCGGCCTCGGGCCGCTGATCTCGCAGGAGCACCGCGACAAGGTGTTGTCCTACTACGCGCGGGCGACGGAGCTTGGTGCGACGGTAGTGACCGGCGGCGGCGCCCCCGACATGCCGGCCGAACTCGCCGAAGGCGCCTGGGTGCAGCCCACCTTGTGGACCGGCCTCGACGACAGCTCGCCGATCGCCCGCGAGGAGATCTTCGGCCCGTGCGCCCTGATCCAGCCCTTCGACGCCGAGGACGAGGTCATCCGTCGTGCCAACGACACCGAGTACGGTCTCGCGTGCTCGATCTGGACCGAGAACCTCGCCCGCGCCCATCGCGTGGCCGGGCAGATCGAGGCCGGCCTGGTGTGGGTCAACTCCTGGTTCCTGCGCGACCTGCGCACGCCGTTCGGCGGGGCCAAGCAGTCCGGCATCGGCCGCGAGGGCGGGGTGCATTCGCTCGAGTTCTACACCGAACTCAAGAACATCTGTATCAAGCTGTGAGGGCTGCGCAAATGGATCGCAACACAATCGAAGCGCTCGGCGACGAGCTCTACCAGGCGCTGGTCAGCCGCGAGGTGATCGCGCCGCTTACCGAGCGTCACCCCGGCATCACCATCGAGGACGCCTACCATGTGCAGCAGCGCATGATCGCGCGCCGCCTTGAGGCGGGCGAGCGGGTGGTCGGCAAGAAGATCGGCGTGACCTCGCGCGCGGTGATGAACATGCTCGGCGTGTATCAACCGGACTTCGGCTATCTGCTCGACGGCATGATCTACAACGAGGGCGAGGCCATCCCCGCCAACACGCTGATTCAGCCCAAGGCGGAAGGCGAGATCGCCTTCATGCTGAAGAAGGACCTCAAGGGCCCGGGCGTGACCGCTGCCGACGTGCTCGCCGCCACCGAAGGCGTGATGACCTGCTTCGAGATCGTCGATTCGCGCATCCGCGACTGGAAGATCAAGATCCAGGACACGGTCGCCGACAACGCCTCCTGCGGCGTGTTCGTGCTCGGCGAGGCGCTGGTCGATCCGCGCCGGGTGGATCTCAACACCTGCGGCATGGTGCTGGAGAAAAACGGCGAGATCGTCGCCACCGGCTCCGGCGCAGCGGCCCTGGGCGCGCCGGCCAATGCGGTCGCGTGGCTGGCGAACATGCTCGGTTCGCTGGACATTCCGCTCAAGGCCGGCGAGGTCATCCTCTCGGGTTCGCTGGCCGCCATGGTGCCGGTGACCGCCGGCGACAACCTGCGCGTGACCATCGGCGGCATCGGCGGTTGCTCGGTGCGCTTCGTTTGACCGGGTGCAGCGTCGTGCGGCGCGCGTGGTCCTCCCTCTCCCTCTCTGGTGGGCGCCGGACACGCTGCATTCCTTTTTGAACAGGAACTGGACATGAAGAAGATCAAATGTGCCCTGATCGGGCCGGGCAACATCGGCACCGATCTGCTCTACAAGCTGCAACGCAGCCCGCTGCTCGAGCCGGTGTGGATGGTCGGTATCGACCCCACCTCCGAAGGCCTCGCCCGCGCCCGTGACATGGGCCTCAAGACCACCTCCGACGGCGTCGACGGCCTGCTGCCGCATGTGCTGGCCGACGGCGTGCAGATCGCCTTCGACGCCACCAGCGCCTATGTGCATGCCGAGAACAGCCGCAAGCTCAACGAGCTGGGCGTGATGATGATCGACCTCACCCCCGCCGCGATCGGCCCCTATTGCGTGCCGCCGGTGAACCTCGTCGAGCACGTGGGCAAGCGTGAAATGAACGTGAACATGGTCACCTGCGGCGGCCAGGCCACGATTCCCATGGTCGCCGCGGTCTCGCGGGTGCAGGCGGTGGAGTACGGCGAGATCGTCGCTACCGTCTCCAGCCGCTCCGTCGGCCCCGGCACCCGCAAGAACATCGACGAATTCACCCGCACCACCGCCGGCGCGGTCGAGAAGGTGGGCGGCGCCAAGCAGGGCAAGGCCATCATCATCATCAACCCGGCCGAGCCGCCGCTGATCATGCGTGACACCATCCACTGCCTCACCAAGGACGCCCCGGACGAAGCCGCCATCCGCGCCTCGGTCGACGACATGATCGTGCAGGTGCAGAAATACGTGCCCGGCTATCGCCTGGTCAACGGCCCGGTATTCGACGGCAATCGCGTGTCCATCTTCATGGAAGTCGAAGGCCTGGGCGACTACCTGCCCAAGTACGCCGGCAACCTCGACATCATGACCGCGGCCGCCGCCCGCACTGCCGAGATGTTCGCCGAGGAAATCCTCGCCGGCAAACTCACCCTCGAACCGGTGCGCGCCACCGCCGCGGCCTGAAGGAGACCACCATGAACCTGAGCGGAAAGAAAGTCACCCTGCACGACATGACGCTGCGCGACGGCATGCACCCCAAGCGCCACCTGATGACGCTGGAGCAGATGCGCACCATCGCCACCGGGCTGGACGAAGCCGGCGTGCCGCTGATCGAGGTCACCCACGGCGACGGCCTCGGCGGCAGCTCGGTCAACTACGGCTTCCCGGCCCACACCGACGAGGAATACCTCTCGGCGGTCATCCCGCTGATGAAGCAGGCCAAGGTCTCGGCGCTGCTGCTGCCGGGCATCGGCACCGTCGACCATCTTCGGATGGCGCACGAACTCGGCGTCGCGACCATTCGCGTCGCTACCCACTGCACCGAAGCGGATGTCTCCGAGCAGCACATCGGCCTCGCTGCCAAGCTCGGCATGGACACCGTCGGCTTTCTGATGATGAGCCACATGAACAGTGCCGAAGGCCTGGTCACCCAGGCCAGGCTGATGGAAAGCTACGGCGCCAACTGCATCTACATCACCGACTCGGCCGGCCACATGCTGCCCGGTGACGTGAAGGAAAAGCTCGGCGCGGTGCGCGACGCCCTCAAGCCCGACACCGAACTCGGCTTTCACGGCCACCACAACCTCGCCATGGGCGTGGCCAACTCCATCGCCGCCATCGAAGTCGGTGCCACCCGCATCGACGCCGCCGCAGCCGGCCTCGGCGCGGGCGCCGGCAACACCCCGATGGAAGTGCTGGTGGCGGTGTGCGACCGCATGGGCATCCAGACCGGGGTAGACGTCTTCAAGATCCAGGACGTGGCCGAAGACCTCGTCGTGCCCATCATGGACTTCCCCATCCGCATCGACCGCGACGCGCTCACGCTGGGCTATGCCGGCGTGTATGGCTCCTTCCTGCTCTTCGCCAAGCGCGCCGAGAAGAAGTACGGCGTGCCCGCACGCGAGATCCTCGTCGAGATGGGCCGCCGCGGCATGGTCGGCGGCCAGGAAGACATGATCGAAGACACCGCGCTCAATCTCGCCAAAGCCAAACAGATCCAGGGAGCCGCAGCATGAAGCTCGACCGCGCCACCATCGAAGCCCTCGCCGAACACCTCGAAACCTGCGAGCTGGAAGCGAAGGACACCCTCAAGATCACCGACGACCATCCCGACATGGACTGGGATGACGCCTACGCCATCCAGGACGAAATCCGCCGCCGCAAGGTCGCCCGCGGGGCGAAGATCATCGGCCTCAAGGCCGGGCTCACCTCGCACGCCAAGATGAAGCAGATGGGCGTCGAAACCCCGGTGTTCGGCTTCCTCGCCGACTACTTCAGCGTGCTCGAAGGCGGCGAAGTCGACACCGCCAAGCTCATCCACCCCAAGGTCGAACCGGAGATCGCCTTCGTCACCAAGGCCCCGCTCAAAGGGCCGGGCTGCCACATCGGCGCGGTGCTCGCCGCTACCGACTTCGTCATCCCCGGCATCGAAGTCATCGACAGCCGCTACCGCGACTTCAAGTTCGACCTCAAGAGCGTCGTCGCCGACAACACCTCGGCCTCGCGCTTCGTGGTTGGCGGCAAAATGGGCAACGTCGCCGACCTCGACCTGCGCACCCTCGGCAT